>JARLIU010000215.1 GCA_031291595.1 Ancalomicrobiaceae bacterium
GCCCGGCACGGCGGGGGCGAGCGCCAAGAACGTTGGATCGGCGATGAATTGGACGAGCACCGCATCGGGCAGGCTCGCGGCGGCGGATGCGAGGTTCCGCGGCGAATCGTCGATGAAGGCGACCGGCCTTCCGGCGGCGGCGGCGAGTTCGGCCAGCACCGGGCCCTTCTGTCCGTCGTTGGTGATCAGCGGCGCCTCAATGCCCTGCCTGGCGAGATTGTCGAGCCGCGCCTGCCGCAGACGATGCGGCGCATTGGTCAGGAGCACGATGCCCGCATGGGTTGCGAGCCGGGCCAGCGCTGCCGCCGCGCCAGGAACCAGCGGCTGGCGGCCGATCTCGGCATCGAAGAACGCCTGGATCAATTCGGCGACCTGCGTCTTCGGCACCGCCAGCGCGGTGCCGGCGCGCTTGATATTGCCCGTCAGCCCATAGGATGTCGCGTCGAGCCAATAGCCGGAGAGCTGCAGGAAGGCCGACAGCGGGCCGATGAACTGACAGACGACTTCGTCAACATCGACGACGACCAGTGGCCGGCCGGGGCGAAGCGCCTCGATGGCCGCGGCAATCTGTCCGTCGCTGGTCATTCCCCGTCCGCGGCCTCGTCGAGTCTCAGACGGGCGGCGGCAATCATGGTGGGGCGGACGCGGCAGCGCTCGGCAACCGTCAGCAACAGGCTCTCGTCGGCGAGCACGTATTCGACGACGGCAGCGAGGAACCGCGGTTCGTGCGCCGCTTCCCTGAGGTTGGCCGGCCCCAATCCGGTGGCGACAAGAAAGCGGCCGAGCGTCTCCGGTTCCTCGGCAATCATCGCCAGCATCGAGATCGCCAGTTTCTCGGCGACCTCCCGCTCCAGCCGGTCATCCCGCCGCGCCATGCCCGCAATCCTCGTTCGGTGTTGACTTGGTAAGCTATTCCGAAAGGAATCTCTTGTATCAAATCATAGATGAATATGCGGGGCACGGGGGCGCCGAAATCTGCGCGCCATAGTGATCCTCGGGGAGCGGCTCCGGGGCGATTCGCCGCTGTTGCATGCCGACAGGAGTGACCCATGGCGAAATCCGTTCTGATCGTGGAGGACAACGAGCTCAACATGAAGCTGTTCCACGATCTGCTTGAGGCCCACGGCTACCGGACCTTGCAGACGCGCAACGGTTTCGAGGCGATGGAGATCGCCCGGGCCGAACATCCCGACCTGATCCTCATGGATATCCAGTTGCCGGAGGTGTCCGGCCTGGAGGTGACCAAGTGGATCAAGGAGGATGAGTCGCTGAAGTCGATCCCGGTCATCGCGGTGACCGCGTTCGCGATGAAGGGCGACGAGGAGCGCATCCGTCAGGGCGGCTGCGAGGCCTATATTTCCAAGCCGATCTCCGTGCAGAAGTTTCTCGAAACGGTGAAGTCCTATCTCGGCGACGCCTGACGTTTCATCCTTGGAGCCGTATTGATGACTGCTCGCATTCTCGTCGTCGACGATATCATCGCCAACGTCAAGTTATTGGAAGCTCGGCTGAATGCCGAGTATTTCGACGTCATCACCGCGACCAATGGCGCCGACGCGATCGAATTGGCGCGCGTCCATCTGCCCGACATCATCCTGCTCGATGTGATGATGCCCGGCATGGACGGCTTCGAAGTCTGCCGCCGGACCAAGGCCGACGCGCGCACCATGCACATCCCGATCATCATGGTGACGGCGCTCGACCAGGTCGCCGATCGGGTCAAGGGGCTCGAAGCCGGCGCCGACGATTTCCTGACCAAACCCGTTTCCGACGTGGCGCTCATCACCCGCATCAACAGCCTGGTGCGCTTGAAGATGCTGACCGACGAGTTGCGCGTGCGCGCCGAGACCAGCCGCGAACTGGGGCTGGAGCCGGCCAGCTTCGATGCCGATGCCGGCGGCAGGCGCGGCCGGGTGCTGCTGGTCGACGACCGCCGCTCGACCTATGAGCGATTGCAGTCGATGCTGATGGCGACCCACGACGTCAAAGTCGTCACCAATCCGCAGGAGGCGCTGTTCGTCGCCGCGGACGGCGATTTCGAACTGGTGATGGTCAGTCTGGCGCTCACCAATTTCGATGCGCTGAGGCTGTGCTCGCAGATCCGTTCGCTCGACCGCACGCGGCTGTTGCCCGTGCTGCTCATCATCGACCACGACGAGACGGCGAAGCTGTTGAGGGCGCTCGAACTCGGCGTCAACGACTATCTCGTCCGCCCGCTCGACCGGCAGGAAACCATGGCCCGGGTGCGCACCCAGGTCAGGCGCAAGCGCTACACCGATTTCTTGCGCAACAACGTGCAGCATACGCTCGAAATGGCGGCGACCGACGGGCTCACCGGCCTCTACAACCGCCGCTACTTGATGAGCCATCTCTCCGGCTTCGTCGACCAGTCGGCGGAGCGCGCCCGGCCGATGGCGGTGCTGATCGTCGACATCGATTTCTTCAAGCGGATCAACGACACCTACGGCCACGATGCCGGCGACGAGGTGTTGAGGGAGTTTTCCCAGCGAATGCGGGCGAACATCCGTGGCATGGATCTGGTTGCCCGCTTCGGCGGCGAGGAGTTCGTCGTCGTCATGCCGGATACCGACCTCGGCCTGGCGCAGGGCATCGCCGAACGCCTGCGGCAGACGGTCGCCGGCCAGCCGTTTTCCGTCTCGGGCGGCGCGAGTGCCGTCGACGTGACGATCTCCGTCGGCATCGCCACTTTCGATCGCGGCGACGATACGCCCGACACCATGCTGAAGCGGGCCGATACGGCGCTGTATCGCGCCAAGCGGGATGGCCGCAACCGCGTCGTCTACGACGCGGCGTGACGCCTCAATCCACCGCGATCGGCGTATCGTCTCTGGAGCCCCATTCGGCCCATGAGCCGTCGTAGAGGCCGAGGTGCTTGGCCCCGAGCGTTTCCAGCGCCAGCCACAGGATCGACGCGGTGATGCCGGAGCCGCAGGAGGTGACGATCGGCTTGTCGATCGCCACGCCGGCATCGCCGAACAGCCGTGCCAGCTTGTCCGCCGGCGCCAGCCGCCCGGCCTCGACGACGCCGCTCGCCGGCAGGTTCAGCGCACCGGGCATGTGGCCCGGCTTGACGCCGGGGCGCAGATCCGGCGAGGCACCGGAGAAGCGGTCCGCCGGGCGGGCATCGACGATTTGCGCCGCGCGGCTGGCGAGGACGGCGCGCACGTCGTCGAGGTTTCTCACCAGCGAGTGGTCGTAACGGGCGGCGAAATGATGCGGCTGGCGAGCGGTCGGCTCGCCGGTCCACTCCCGTCCCTCGGAGCGCCACTTCGGCGCGCCGCCGTCGAGGATGTAGACGTCCTTCGCCCCGAATACCTTGAACGTCCACCACACGCGCGGGGCGGAGAACAGGCCGGCGCCGTCATAGATGACGATGGTCATGCCGTTGCCGATGCCGAGGCCTCCGACCGCGGCGGCAAAGTCCTCCGGGCTCGGCAGCATGTGCGGCAGGTCGGTCGAATGGTCCGAGACGGAATCGAGGTCGAAGCGCACCGCGCCGGGGATGTGGCCGCCGGCATATTCCGCCTCGGCATTGCGGCCCATGGCCGGCAGATACCACGAGGCATCGACGGGCACGACGTCGGGGGCATGCAGGTGAGCGGCAAGCCATTCGGTGGAGACGAACCAGTGGGAACGATCGAGGGACTGAGGCATGGGGGACCTAATCAGTGATCATATCGGGGCATCGGTCGACAACTTATACCCCTCACCCGGCCTTCGGCCACCCTCTCCCACAGGGGGAGAGGGGGCAGGAACCGCAGGTTTGGAGCCAGAGGTCGTCGGAGATCGGACCCCATCGCCCTCCCCCCTTGTGGGGGAGGGTGGGCGAAGCCCGGGTGAGGGGTTGCGACTCGGATCGGTGGCCACCACCGGCCGCTCGCTTGGGGCTCGCGGCGTTCACAGCTCGAAAACGTCCACTGGACGTTTTCGTCGGCCGGAGGCCGACCGCTGCTCACCCCTCCGGCGCGTCGCCGGCAAACGCCAGACGGACGCGGCGGTTGAGCTTGCCCTTCTTCTCGATCTTGGTCACCTCGACCGCGCCGATTTCGGCGGTCGAGCGCACATGCGTGCCGCCGCACGGCTGCAGATCGATCGAGGTCTCGCCCGAGCCGATGCGGATGAGCCGGATCCGGCCTTGCCCACGCGGCGGGGCGACGCTCATGGTCTTCACCAGCCCGGGATTGGCGTCGAGTTCGGCATCGCTGATCCATTCGGTCGAAACCGCGTGATCTCCACGGATCAGGCTGTTGAGTTGGCGCTCGATCGCGTCCTTGTCGAGGTTCGGGTCGGGGATGTCGAAATCGAGCCGGCTCTCCGTCTCGCCGACCGAACCGCCGGTCACCGCATAGGGGAGGACGACGGAGAGGAGGTGCATGGCTGTGTGCATGCGCATGCGGGCGTAGCGCAGCGGCCAGTCGATGGCGAGCTTCACCGTCTCGCCGATCGCCGGCGGTGCCTCGCCCTCGACCGCCAGATGGGCGATCGTCAGCTTCCCGGCGTCGGCATAGACGGTATTGGCGATGGCAATGCGCCGGCCGCCGGAGAGTTCGATGTGGCCGCGATCGCCCGGCTGGCCGCCGCCGGTCGGGTAGAAGATGGTGCGGTCGAGCACGATGCCGCCGGTGTCGGTCAGCGCGACGACGCGCGCTTCGGCGGCGTCGAGATAGGCATTGTCGCGAAACAGCGCCTCGGTCATGGGGTCTCCTCGCGGGATCGTCGTTGCGGCCCGGCGGCCGGTCAGGTGGTCGGCAGGTAGGGGACAGTAATCTCCGGCTGGCGCTCCAGCCAGGCGGGGATCGGCAGGTGCCTGGGGCGGAGGAAGTCGGGGTTGAACAGTTTGGACTGGTAGCGCGTGCCGTAGTCGCACAGCATGGTGACGATGCGGTGGCCGGGACCGAGTTCCCTGGCGAGCCGGATGGCGCCGGCGACATTGACGCCGGACGACGAGCCGAGGCAGAGGCCCTCGTGCTGCAACAGGTCGAACACGATGGAAACCGTTTCGTCGTCCGGGATCTCCCAGGAGAAGTCGATCGGCGCGCCGTCAATGTTGGCGGTGACGCGGCCCTGGCCGATGCCTTCGGTGATCGACGAACCGCTCGCCTTCAACTCCCCGGTCTGGAACCAGGAATGCATCGCCGCGCCCGGCACGTCGGCCAGACCGATCTTGATGGCGGGGTCGCGCGATTTCAACCCGATTGCGGTGCCGGCAAGCGTGCCGCCGGTGCCGACCGCGGACACGAAGCCGTCGAGATTGCCGTCGCAGTCGCGCCAGATCTCCTGCGCGGTCGTCGAAATATGGCCCTCGCGGTTGGCGACATTGTCGAACTGATTGGCCCAGATGGCGCCGTGCGGGTCCGATTTGGCCAGGTCCGCGGCGATGCGGCCAGAGATCTTGATGTAGTTGTTGTGGCTGGAATAGGGAGCCGCCGGCACCTCGATCAGTTCGGCGCCGCACAGCCGCAGCATGTCCTTCTTTTCTTGGCTTTGGGTGACGGGAATGACGATGACGGTGCGGAAGCCCAGCGCATTGCCGACGAGCGTCAGCCCGATGCCGGTATTGCCGGCCGTTCCCTCGACGATGACGCCGCCCGGCTGCAGGACACCGCGCGTCATGGCGTCGCGGATGATGAACAGGGCGGCGCGATCCTTCACCGACTGGCCGGGGTTCATGAACTCGGCCTTGCCGAGGATCTCGCAGCCGGTCAGCTCCGAGGCATGCTTCAGTTTGATGAGCGGCGTATTGCCGATGGCGTCCAGCAGTCCGGTGCGAATGATCATCGACGGCAAAGTCCGGCAGGAGGGTTCAGCGTCCGGCCGGCGAGGCGCCCGGACCGGCGGGCCGGAAGTTTGGCGACGAGGGGCGGGGTGTGTCAACCGACCCCGCCGCAGAGCATTGCCTCAGTGGGCGCCGGACGGGGCCGGGCGGCCGCCGTCGTCTTTGTCGTCCTCGTCGCGCTGCAACTGCGCCTCGATCACCGCTCTGAGTCGGGCCTGTTCGTCGGCACCGATGGGGAAGTTCCAGACGAGGCGGATGGCGGCGAACTTCAGCAGGATCGGCACGACGCAATAGAGGAAAACCAGCGTCCATTTGGCCAGCGGCGTCTGCTTGACCGGCAGATTGTCGGTCGGATGCTTGTGCCGGTGCTTCTTGACCGGCTTCACGGCGACCTTCTTGATCGCTGGCGCTTGGATGGTGACGGCGCCCTCGGTGCTTGGGCCGGCGAGGGTGCTGACGTCGTGGGGCACCGTCAGCTCGGCTGACTTGTCGCTGTCCTTGAAACCGGCAATGCCAAGGATAACCAGACCGAAGCCGAGCGCGACTGCCAGAGCGAGCTTGTTGGCGAGCGCCCAGGCCGCAAAATAGAACCCCGAGTGCTGTTCGCCGGAGCGGGCGGTATCGACGTCGATGACGTCGGCCTGCATGGAGACCGGCAGCATCAGATCGGCGCCGACCGACATGCCGGCCAGCACCATGATGGCGCCGAAGGCCCAGGGGCTCATCGGGCCGAGAACGTCGTAGCCGATGAGCGGCGTCCAGACGAAGCCGGCGCAGGCCACCAGCATGGCGTAGCACCAGGCGCGATGCTTCGACGTGCGGCGCGACAGCCACAGCCAAAACGGCGTGGAGACGACGCCGGAGAGGAGATAGAGCAGGAGGAAGAAACGCTGCGCGTCCTCGGTCGCATGCACATAGTCGCGCGCGAAGTAGAGCAGCAGCGACGCCGGCAGTCCGTTGCCCATGTTGGCAAAGGCGTAGGCGCCCAACAGCCGGATGAAGTGCTCGTTGGCAAACAGGCCTTTGAGTCCTTCGATGAAGTTCAGGTGATGCTGGTGGACATGCGGCGGTTCGGGCACAGAGACCACGGTCAGCAGCGTGAATACCGGCAGCGAGATCGCAACCGTGATGCCCAGCACGGTGAGCACGGTATCATCGCCCGGCAGGCCGAACCGGAACAGCAACCAGGGCAGCGCCGTGGCGATCAGCGTGCCGAGGACGGCCAGCACTTCGCGGGCGGCGAAAATGCGGTTGCGGCCGAAGTAGCTGAGCGAGACTTCCGCGCCCCAGGACAGATGGGTCAGCGACAGCGCCGTGTAGCCGACCGACAGCATCATCGACCAGACGAAGAACCAGGCTGCCCAGAACAGCGTGTTGGTCTCGGAGACGTCGGGGAAGGGGTTGAAAATGAAGAAGGCGCCGACCGTCGTCGGGATCGCGGCCAGCGCGAACCAGGTGCGCCGTCGTCCCCAGCGTGAGCGGGTATGGTCGGCGAGATAGCCGACGACCGGATCGAGGAAAGCATCGATAAAGCGCACTACGCCGATGATCACGCCGACCATGATCATTCCGAGGCCGAGGCTCTCGCCATAGAACTTCGGGACCAGGATGACGAAGGGAAGCTGAAATGCCGCCACCGGCATGGCGGGAAGGGCAAAGGCAAGCAGCCGGGGCAGAGAAATTTCGCCGGGCTGGGAACCGGAGCCCGGAGGCGTGCGCGAAACGGTCATAGATGCAGGTACTCGCGTTGGAGCGTCGGCCGTCGAAGATCTGGGGTCCGGGCGGGTCGCTCCCCGCGCGCCGGCTAGCTGATCCGTATACGCCGAGGGCGAGCCGGATGTCCCGCCCGAATTACCGCATCGGCCGACCATGCGGCGAAAATTTGGTGGCCAGCTCGATCGGTCATGCGGGCGGGGTCCGGATGGCCCCGGGGGCGCCGATCGCCGGGCGGTTGACACCTGATGGCTCCCACCTATTTCGCCAGTTCAGTGAGACGCGGAGGTGCTCGAGTGGTGAAGGTGATCGATCTTGACGTGGCAACGGTCAAGGCGGGACTTGCCGAGGACAGGATCCTGCTCGTCGACGTGCGCGAGCCGTATGAATTCGCCCAGGCGAGCATCGCCGGCTCGGTCAACCTGCCGCTGTCGCGCTTCGAACCTGAGGCTCTGCCCGAGCCCGGCGGCCGGGATCTGGTGTTTCTTTGCGCCGCCGGGGTCCGCTCGGTCAACGCGATCGAGCGCTGCCAGATGGCGCGGCTGCCGTGGAATGCGCATCTGGCCGGCGGCATCAGGTCGTGGATCGCGGCTGGCGGCGCCGTCGAGTAGCCGCCGATGTGCAAACGCCCCGGACGAGCCGGGGCGCGGATGCCGTGCGGGACGGGGAAAGCGTCAGTTCGCCGCCAACGTATCGGACGAGACCGTGACGTCGACATGGTCGGGGCCGATCAGGCCGGTGATGGTCGATTCCACCCGCATGGTGGCGTTGGCGGACAGGCGGTGGCGCTTGCGGTCCACCGAGACGTTGAGGCTGGTGATATCGTCGTCGGCCAAGGTCTGGGCTTCCAGGACCTTGGCGAGATTCTGCTTCAACTCGTCGTCCGACTGCGTGTCGATCTCGTGAGCCAGCTTGATCGTCGCGTTGTCCATCGCGCTCTGCAGCGTGTCCTTGGCGGTATGGACGTTCGAGGTATCGACGGCATAGCCGACCACTCCGATCGCCGCCAGAGCAAAGGCGAGGAGCCAGATCAGCTGCGCTCGATTGGGGCGGAGGTTGCGGTCATTGTCGTACATCGTCGCTACCCGATCTCGTTCCGGATGGGCTCAAATCGAATCGGCCGCATGACAAAGCGGCTTGATATCAATATGCTGACAAGTCTTGCCACGCGGCAGGGGGCGACGTCAATAGGAGTTGCTTTCGCGCTGGCCGGCCCCGCATCCTACAGCGCGGCAGCCATTAAGGTTTCGCGCCGCGTCGTGCCGTGGTTGTGGCGGCGACGACATGCGATACCCCTGCCGATTGTTGGCGATCCGATGGATTCCGCCCAAGATTTTCGAACGGAAATTCCGACAGCATAACAGTTTGCCGGCAAGATTGAACGAACACTAGGCTTGCCTCTTCTTTGATCAATCGCAGCCCGGCTGGTGGCGCGCCGGCAAACCGCGGCGACGATGGCGCGCTTGCCGCAACATCCTGCAATCGGCCCGTGGTTACGGTCGCGCTGGCCGGATGGGCCTCCGCCGCAGATCTGTCGTCCTTGGGAAAACTACTGTTCAGGTGTTCAGCAAACGGAACGAGATGAACGAAATTCGGCGTAGACCACACCAAACCGCCTGACTATGTTTAACATATCAAGCGTTCCTTTCCGGCAGACGCTTCGCTCCGGCGGATCCCGGCCTGGCGTCGGAGCGGCCGGTCCGCCGACCGAAGCCGGCGGTGCTTTGGGGAAGGCGCTGTTGTGGATCGGAAGCGTGACCGGCTGGCGATCGTGCCCGCTCGTGCACTGGCCAAGGGATGTCACCATGACCTATCAGAATCGCCCGAACGATCTTGAAGCTTTCTGGATGCCGTTCACGGCCAACCGGCAGTTCAAGCAGACGCCGCGCATGTTCGTCTCCGCCGACCGCATGCACTACAAGACCGACGACGGCCGCTCGGTGCTCGATGCGACCGCGGGCCTGTGGTGCTGCAATGCCGGCCACAACCGGCCAAAGATCGTCGAGGCGATCCGCCACCAGGCCGGCGAACTCGACTATGCGCCGGCCTTCCAGATGGGCCACCCGAAGGTATTCGAATTCGCCTCCAAGCTGGTGAACGTCGCGCCGAAGGGGTTCGATCATGTGTTCTTCACCAATTCCGGCTCGGAATCGGTGGAGACGGCGCTGAAAATGGCGCTGGCCTTTCACCGGGTGAAGGGCGAGGGCACGCGCTTCCGCCTGATCGGCCGCGAGCGCGGCTATCACGGCGTCAACTTCGGCGGCATGTCGGTCGGCGGCATCGTCACCAACCGCAAGTTCTTCGGCACGCTGTTGACCGGCGTCGACCACCTGCGCCACACGCACGATCCGGCCCGCAACGCCTTCACGTGTGGCCAGCCGGAATTTGGCGTCGAATTCGCCGATGAACTCGAGCGCCTCGTCACCCTGCACGATGCTTCGACCATCGCTGCCGTGATCATCGAGCCGGTGGCAGGCTCGACCGGCGTGCTGATCCCGCCGAAGGGCTATCTCGAGCGTATCCGCGAGATCTGCACCAAGCACGGCATCCTGCTGATCTTCGACGAGGTGATCACCGGGTTCGGCCGGCTGGGCACGCCGTTTGGCGTCGACTATTTCGGGGTGGAGCCGGACATCTTCACCACCGCCAAGGGGATCACCAACGGCGTCATCCCGATGGGCGCGGTATTCGTCAAGAAGGAAATCTATCAGGCGTTCATGACCGGGCCGGAACACCTGATCGAGTTCTTCCACGGCTATACTTATTCCGGCAATCCGCTTGCCTGCGCCGCCGGCCTCGGCACGCTCGAGACCTACGCGGAAGAAGGTCTTCTCACCCGCGGCGCCGAATTGGCGCCGTATTGGGAAGATGCGTTGCACTCGCTGAAGGACCTGCCGCATGTCATCGACGTGCGCAACATCGGCTTGATCGGCGGCATCGAGCTCGAGTCGATCCCCGGCAGTCCGTCGAAACGCGCCTTCCAGGTGTTCCTCGACTGCTTCGCCAAGGGACTGCTGATCCGCACCACCGGCGACATCATCGCGATGTCGCCGCCGCTGATCATCGAGAAGAGCCAGATCGATCAGATCGTCGAGACGCTCGCCGACGTCTTGAAGGCGGCAGCCTGAGATTCGGCGGCCGGGGAAGGGCGTTCGGAATTGCTTCGGTCGCTTTCAACGGGGCGGTCTCGCTCGACCCCTCTCCCGGCCGTGGGGGCCCCCCCCCCCCCCCCCGGGGGGTCGCCCCCCCCGACCTTGGCGCCACCCCCCCCCAACGCCGCGGGGGCCCCCACACCGCGGGGGGGGGGGGGGGGGGGCGGCGGGGGGGGGGGGGACC
>JARLIU010000216.1 GCA_031291595.1 Ancalomicrobiaceae bacterium
GAATTCGTCTCCTGGCGGTCGAAGTGCAAGTCGACCATCCGCTCGACCTACCAGATCCTGTCGCGCGGCACGCCAAACCTCGAAAACGAGACTTGGCTCGCCTCGGCCAACGTTCTGAACGGCACCGAGACTCCGGAAGCCGCCGCCAAGCGGCTGCAGGCCGGCCTCGACGCCTGGTACAAGCCGGCGAAGTGATCGGTCGCATCTCGGCAGCCGCACGAACGGCTGTCGGTTGGGAATGCCCCTCCCCCACAAGGGGGGAGGGTGGCCGACAGGCCGGGAGAGGGGTGGCATCGGCCTGGTCCCCGCCCCCCTCCCTGCCCCTCTCCCACAAGGGGGGAGGGGACTTCGGAGCCGCGACATCGTACTCGGGAAGACGCCATGAGCGACGTTGAAATGAGCGACGACGAAATTGCCGCAAGACCGCCGCGCCGCTGGCATATCGCCGTATTCCTGGCGCCGGCGGTCGCCGTCTACACGGCGCTGATGATCATTCCCTTGATCGATACGCTGCGGCTGTCGCTGTTCACAACGATCGACAACCATTCGGTATTCAATGGCTTTGCGAACTTCGTCATGCTGTTCACCGATGGACGCTGGTCGAACACCTTCTGGAATGCGCTCGGCAACAACATGGTGTTCTTCCTGATCCACATGTCGATCCAGAACCCGGTTGGCATCGCGCTCGCCGCCATGCTGTCGGTGCCGAGGCTGAGGGGCCGCACCTTCTACCGCACCGCCATCTTCATGCCGACCATGCTGTCCTTCGTCATCGTCGGCTTCGTGTGGAAATTGATCCTGTCGCCGATCTGGGGCGTGGCGCCGAGCATCCTCAACGCCATCGGACTGAAATTCCTGTTCGGCCCCTGGCTCGGCCAGGAATCGACGGCACTTGTCACCCTGTCGCTGATTTCGGTGTGGCAGTTCGTCGGCATTCCGATGATGCTGATCTATGCCGCGCTGCTCGCGATCCCCGAGGAGGTGATCGAGGCGGCCGAGCTCGACGGCATCACCGGCGTCGGCCAGTTCTTCAAGATCAAGCTGCCCTTGGTGCTGCCAACCGTCGGCATTGTGTCGATCCTGACGTTCGTGGGCAATTTCAATGCCTTCGACCTGATCTACACCGCGCAAGGGGCGCTTGCCGGGCCGAACTTCTCCACCGATCTGCTGGGCACCTACCTCTACCGCACCTTCTTCGGCTTCCAACTGCAGTTGGGCGACCAGAACATGGGCGCCACCATCGCCACCATGATGTTCCTGATCATCCTCACCGGCGTGATGATCTACCTCTTCGCCGTTCAGACGCGCATGCGCCGCTACCAGCTGTGAGGACGGACCCGTGAGCACAGGCAAAGCCCGCACCTCGCTTCTCCACACCGGCCTGATGCATCTGGCATTGATCGCCTATACCGCGCTCTGCCTTGCTCCGGTGGTCCTCGTGGTGATCAACTCGATGAAGAGCCGGGCGGCGATCTTTTCCGCGCCGATGGCGCTGCCGGGACCGAAGACGTTTGACCTTATCGGCTTCACCACCGTCATCACCCAGGGCAACTTCGCCGGCTATTTCTCCAACAGCCTGATCGTCACGGGAACGTCGATCGTCGCGGTGCTCTTATTCGGCGCCATGGCCGCCTTCGCGCTGTCGGAATACCGCTTCCGCGGCAATACGCTGATGGGCCTGTATCTGGCGCTCGGCATCATGATCCCGATCCGGCTCGGCACCATCGCCATCCTGAACATCATGGTCGCAACCCGGCTGGTGAACACCCACTTGGGGTTGATCCTGGTCTACACCGCGCAAGGCCTGCCGCTCGCCATCTTCATCCTGTCGGAATTCATGCGGCAGGTTTCGGCCGATCTGAAGAACGCCGCGCGGATCGACGGGCTTTCCGAATACGCCATCTTCTTCAAGCTGGTGCTGCCGTTGACGCGGCCGGCGATCGCCACCGTCGCCGTCTTCACCATGATCCCGATCTGGAACGACCTGTGGTTCCCGCTGATCCTGGCGCCGGGCGAGGCGACCAAGACGGTCACCCTCGGTGCGCAGTCCTTCATCGGCCAATACGTCACCAACTGGAACGCGGTCCTGGCGGCGCTGACGCTCGCCATCCTGCCCGTTCTCATCCTCTATCTCGCCTTCTCCCAGCAGCTGATCCGCGGGCTGACCGCCGGCGCTGTGAAATAGGCCGACTTCAAGGGCAGATCTGATGCAACCGCTGAAAACGATCGTTGTCGGTCTCGGCCAGATGGGCCGCAGCCATGCGCTCGCCTACGCCCGCAATCCCGGTTTTCAGATTGTCGGGCTCGTCAATCGGACAGACGTCGACCTGCCGGACGAGTTGGCCGGCTGTCCCCGGCTCGACAGCTTCGAGGCCGGACTGGCCCAAAAGCCCGATCTCGTCGCCATCGCCACCTATACCGACAGCCACGCCGATCTGGCGATCCGGGCGATGCAGGCCGGGGCGCACGTGTTCGTGGAAAAGCCGCTTGCCGCCAATGCCGAGGATGCCCGTCGCGTCGTCGATGCGGCCAAGGCAACGGCCAGGAAGCTCGTCATCGGCTACATCCTGCGTCACCACCCGTCGTGGATCGAATTCATCCGGCTGGCGCGCGCGCTCGGCCCGCCGTTCGTCATGCGCATGAACCTCAACCAGCAGTCCTCGGGCTCCGCCTGGGACATCCACAAGCGGCTGATGCAGACGACCTCGCCGATCGTCGACTGCGGCGTGCACTATCTCGACGTCATGTGCCAGGTGACCGACGCCAGACCCACCCAGGTGCGCGGCATGGGACTGAGGATGACCGGCGAGATCGCCGATACCCAGGTCAACTACGGGCATCTGCAGGTTCTGTTCGACGACGGCTCGGTTGGCTGGTACGAGGCCGGCTGGGGCCCGATGATGTCGGAAACCGCCTTTTTCGTCAAAGACGTGATGAGCCCGAACGGCTCGGTGTCGATCGTCATGCCCGAAGGCGCGAAGTCCGCCGACGTCGATACCCATACCAAGACGTCGACCATCCGGCTGCATCACGCCGCGCTCGATGCCGCCGGGCGGTTCGTCCTGCCGGACGAGCTATTCTCCATGGCCGACGAGCCGGGCCACCAGGACCTGTGCGAGCGGGAGCAGGCCTTCGTCCTGACAGCGATCCGCGACGATCTGGATCTGACCAAACACATGGAGGACGCGGTCAAGTCGCTCGAAATCGCGCTTGCCGCCGACCGCTCCATGCGCGAATGCCGCGCCATCGATCTATGAGGACCATCCATGGGATCCCTGCATCTGAATGAGATCCGCAAGACGTTCGGCACCGTCGAGGTGCTGAAAGGCATCGACCTTTCGGTCGACGACGGCGAATTCGTCGTCTTCGTCGGCCCGTCCGGCTGCGGCAAGTCAACGATGCTCAGGATCATCGCCGGGCTCGAGGAACAGACGAGCGGCCATGTGCGGATCAACAACAGGCTGGTCGACACCGTGCCGCCGGCCAAGCGCGGCATCGCCATGGTGTTCCAGACCTATGCGCTGTATCCGCATCTGGACGTCCGCCGCAACATGGGGCTGGCGCTCGAGCAGGAGGGCATCGCCAAGGCCGAGATCACCGCGCGCGTCGGCGCAGCGGCGGCCATGCTGCGGCTGGAGGAACTGTTGCATCGCCGCCCGGCCGAACTCTCCGGCGGCCAGCGCCAGCGCGTCGCCATCGGCCGGGCGATCGTGCGCCAGCCGAGCCTGTTCCTGTTCGACGAACCGTTGTCGAACCTCGATGCGGCCTTGCGCGTCGGCACCCGCATCGAGATCGCCAAGCTGCACCGCAAACTCGGTGCCACGATGGTCTACGTGACGCACGATCAGGTGGAGGCGATGACGCTCGCCGATCGCATCATGGTGTTCAATGCCGGCGCGGTCGAGCAGGTCGGCAAGCCGCTGGAACTCTACCATAGACCGGCGAATCTGTTCGTCGCCGGCTTCATCGGCTCGCCGACGATGAACTTTCTCGCCGGCGACACCGCCGCCCGCCTCGGGGCCACGACCATCGGCGTACGCCCCGAACATCTCATCATTCGCGACGACGGCGTCTGGTCCGGCACGGTGATCCACGCCGAGCACCTGGGACCCGATACGATGTATTACGTCGAGACGGAGGCCTACGGCACGCTGACCATCCGGACCGACGGCGATACCTGGCATGAGGTTGGCGCCACGCTGAGCGTCAGCCCGATGGAGGCGAAGATCCATCGCTTCGGCGCGGACGGCCGCACGCTTGGCTGAGACCGCGGCGCGCCGGCAACGACCGGTCCGGGCCGGCAGCGGCGACGCTCCACCTTCGTGCCGCACGTTGCTATATGACAGCATCGCGGTTTCGGAGCTGGAGGTCGATCGGCAATGCATGGCGCTGCGATCGGGTCGGCGGTCGTTCGAAGTTGACGTCAGATCGGCGGACTCTGTCGCTGGGTCTGCCGGTTCGGCGGGCAACCGCGCTGAGACCGGACGCAAGCGTGCGATGGCTGGAATCCGGCCGCTGCCGACAGGCGTGAAGGGCCGGCGGATACACGTTGAATTGCGGGTGGGAGTAAGACAGATTCAATGGACAGTTGAGCGCTCGTCGCTCACGTGCTAAGGCCGGGTTGCCTATTGCGATGGCGGCACGGACGAGAGGCTTCCGACTGCGATTGCTTCCGAGCGCGCCGTGGACGAGATGTAAGATATTCCGATATTTGTCATAAATCTGGCCGTACAGCCCGATCGCCATTCGTACATGATGGCCGCGCTTGCCGCGCTCGACCTCGATTTCATTCATGTGCCCGCAGTCGACGGCAACACTCTGACCACTGACAAGTTGCAGGCCTTCTCATTCGATCGATCGGGCTACCGCTGGGCAACTGGTGAAATCGGCTGTCTCATGAGCCATGTGTCGGTCCGGCAGCGCATGGTGGATCAGGCGATCCCGCTGGCGCTGATCTTCGAGGACGACGTGCGCATCGCCCGTCGGCTTCCCGAGTTTCTGGCCGAGACCAAGGCACTGCCGCCCGGCCTTCATGCCGTGAAGCTGGAGACGCTGAACTTTCCCGTCGATATCGATCTCAATCCGGCAGGCCGGATCGGCCCGGTCAGGATCTGCCGGCTGCGGTCGAAGCATCTCGGCTCCGCCGGCTACCTGCTGACGCTCGAAGGGGCAAAAGCCTTCCTCGACGTTACTCGCGCGCCGCGGCGTCCGGTCGACCATCATATGTTCGATCCGCTGCTCGCCGGCCACCGCCATCTGGCGATCTACCAGGCCGTACCGGCGCTCGCCGTGCAGCGCGGGCGGCGAAGCCGTCGAGGGCGAATTCCATCCGATGTTCTCGAGCCTCGTCGATACCTGCGCCTCCAGCCGCCGCCACACGCCGATCCCGTTCTGCGAGAAGCTCGGGCGCGAGGTAGCACGGCCTTGGCGACAGATCGCGCTCGTCTTGCGTCGCTTCGCTGTGCGGCGGCGGCATGGCGCGGCGACGACGGTCGTCCCGTTCATCGGCGACGGCGTCCTCGACAACTATGTCGCCAGGCTCGAGCTGACGCCGGCCAAGCTTGAAGACATCGAGCGACGGCTGAAGTCCTGAACGCGCTCAGGAGGGATTGTCGCCGGGGCCGAAAGCGGCGCGGCCGCGTTTCCAATCCGGCAAATGCTGATAAGCTGTTGTCCCGATGCTGCAGGACTGCGGCTGCCCGGATATGGGCGCCGGCGCGCAGCCAGGGAGTCGGGAAGGCGGCATGACGGTCACGGGCGAAGCACGCCGGCAACGAACGTCGATGATCTGGCTGCAGGCCGGCAGTTGTGGCGGCTGCACCATGTCGGCATTGGAGACTGGGACGCATGGGCTCATCGCCGACCTCGCGGCATCCGGTATCGATGTCCTCTGGCACCCGTCGCTGAGCCTTGCGTCGGGCGCCGAGGTTCTCGACCTGTTTGATCGGCTGATCTGCGGCGACATCGGCCTCGACATTCTGTGCGTCGAAGGCTCGATCCTCTGCGGTCCCAACGGCAGCGGCCGCTTCAACCGGCTTGCCGGCACGATGAAGCCGATGATGACGCTCGTCCGCGAACTCGCCAGCATTGCCGCCGTGACGGTCGGCATCGGCTCCTGTGCCGCCTACGGCGGCATTCCCGCTGCCGCGCCCGACCCGGCCGAGGCGCGCGGCCTTGGCTTCGATGGCACACGGCGCGGCGGGGCGCTGGGGCCGGACTATCGCTCCCGCCGTAGCTTGCCCGTGGTCAATGTCGCCGGCTGCGCCCCGCATCCCGGCTGGATCGTCGAGACGCTGACGGCCATTGCCGCGGGGCTGCTCGGTGCCGAAGATCTCGATGCCTTCGGCCGTCCGCGCTTCTTTGCCGACCATCTGGCGCACCATGGCTGCAGCCGCAACGAATTCTACGAATTCAAGGCGAGCGCCGAGCGGCCATCCGACCGCGGCTGCCTGATGGAACATCTCGGCTGCAAGGCGACCCAGGCGGTCGGCGACTGCAACCAGCGGCGCTGGAACGGTTCGGGGTCCTGCACCGACGGCGGTTCCACCTGCATCGCCTGCACCGCGCCGGGCTTCGAGGCGGTGAACGGCTTGCAGTCGACCCCGAAAGTGGCGGGCATCCCCGTCGGCCTGCCGGTCGACATGCCGAAAGCCTGGTTCGTTGCGCTGGCCGCCTTGTCGAAATCGGCGACCCCGAAACGCGTCCGTGACAATTCCCGCGCCGACCGCGTGATCGTGCCGCCGAGCCGACCGCAGGGTGGGCGATGACACGGCACATCGTCGGCCCGTTCAACCGCGTCGAGGGCGACCTGGAACTGGGCCTCGACATCGAGGCCGGCGTCGTCACCGCGGCTCGCGTCACCGCGCCGACCTATCGCGGCTTCGAGCAGATCCTCGTCGGACGCCCGGCGCTCGATGCCTTGGCCATCGCCCCGCGCATCTGCGGCATCTGCTCGGTGTCGCAGTCGATCGCCGCTGCCACGGCGCTTCGCGCCATCGCCGGCATCGTTCCACCGCCGAACGGCGTCTTGGCGGCCAATATCGCCCACGCGGCGGAAAACATCGCCGATCACCTGACGCACTTCGCCGTATTCTTCATGCCCGACTTCACCCGTCGCGCCTACGCCGGCAGGGCTTGGTACGAGGCCGCGGTGGCAGCCTTCGCTGCCCATACCGGCCGGGCCAGCGCGGACATCCTGCCGGCTCGGGCGCGCCTCCTCCACATTTTGGGCGCCGTCGCCGGCAAGTGGCCGCACAGTCTGGCATTTCAACCCGGCGGCACGACACGCGCGCTCGATCTCGGGGCGCGCATGCGGCTATCGGGGATCGTCGAAGAGTTCGCCCGTTGCTTCGAGGCGAGCGTCCTCGGCGTTGCCGTCGACGTATTGCTCGAACTGGCCACCCCGGAGGCGCTCGCCGCCTATGCCGAGGAGACTGCCGGCTTGCTGCCGTTGTTCCTGCGGATGGCTGCCGACACCGGCTGCGATGCGCTCGGCCCCGGCCCCGGTCCGCTCATGAGTTTCGGCGCCTATCCCTCGGGCGACGGGCCGCTCTTTCCGGCCGGAGTCTACGAGGAGGGCGTAGGCGCATCGCCGCTCGACGCCTCGACAATCACCGAGGATCCGTCACATGCCTGGATGGCCGGCAAACCAACCCACCCGGCCGCGGGCGACACCCGGCCGGATGCCGACAAGACGTCGGGCTATTCGTTCGCCAAGGCACCGCGGCTGGCCGGAAGACCCGTCGAAGTCGGCGCTATCGCCCGTCAGGCGATCGCTGGCCAGCCGCTCATTCGCACGCTGCTGGCGCGCGACGGCGGCTCCCGTGTCACCTCTCGCATTGTCGGGCGCATGCTGGAGGTCGCCCGGTTGATCGGCGCGATGCGCGGCTGGATCGGCGCACTCGATGCCAATGGGCCGTACTGTGCCGACGGGCCGGCCAGGTTCCCGGACGGCGCCGGCAGCGGGCTGATCGAGGCGGCGCGTGGCTCGCTCGGTCATTGGGTCGAGGTCAAATCCGGCCGTATCGCCCGTTACCAGATCGTCGCTCCGACCACCTGGAATTTCTCCCCGCGCGACGAGGGCGGCGTCCCGGGCCCGTTGGAACAGGCGCTCGCCGGGCTCGACGTCGGCGAAGCCGGCGCCGAGGCGGTCGCCGTCCAGCACATCGTCCGCTCGTTCGACCCCTGCATGGTCTGCACCGCGCATTGAGCGATGCTGGCGCGCGCCGGCCTATCCGGGGCAGCGATCGTGCAGCCGCGGGCCGGTGTTGACGACCGCAAATTCGTTGGCGGACAGCCTGTGCCAGCCGGGCAGGCTGTCGATCGTGGCGAGTACGGGATTGTCCGGTTCCAGGATGGACCAGCGCACGCCGCGCGTCACGAAGTCGTCGAGGAGCGCGCAGCGGTCCGTCAGACGGCGATCGTAGTTGTTCAGTCCTTCGGCGCCGAACAGCTCGACCCGACTGTCGATGGCGGGGCGAAGACCATAAAAGATCATCGGCCCGCCGAAGTTGTAGTCATTGAATACCGGGGCCTGACGCAATTCGTCCGGCAGCGCTGCCAGGGTCGTCATCGGTGTGAGCTTGCCATCCAAGGACGGCGCCGGCGTCGCGATGCGGACGGCGGCCACCACCAGTACGCCGGCCGCCCAGCCCCAGGCCGGAACGCCTGCCGGGCGCCGCACCGGCGCAATGGCCGGCTCCTGATCCTGATCCCGTTCGCCGCGCACGACGGCAAGCCGGCCGAGCGGCGATCCGGCGATGATGAGCGTGGTGTACAGGCCGAACAGGATGTGATGGCGCTGGTGCTCGATCGCGAGATAGGCCAGGCCGGCGATCAGCATCAACCGGAAGGGCGAGGGCCGCACGCCGGCCGCGAGCGCCAGGATGACGAGGCCGAAGGCCAGTTCCAGCACGTTGGGCGGCCACAATTCGGTCGGCTGCCATTCGTTGATGAAGGCGAGTGTCACATTGGCGGAGTGTACGAAGGGAAAGATCAGCGTATTGACGCCGTAGGGCGAGACCATCGTCGCCAGCGTCGCGGCCAGTCCGACCCCGGCCCAGCGCGCGGCGAGCGTTACCGAACGGTTGCGCCATGCCGTCTCGGCACCAAGCGCGGCCATGACGCCGAGGCCGACCGGAAAGCTGGCGTGCATGTTGGCCCACAGCGTGAACACGCCGGCGAGCCAAAACGACGGGCGGCGATCCTGGTTGGCCGCCTCGATCGCTTCGATGGCGGCGATGATCATCAACGGCATGACGAGCATGTGCGGGCGCGCCAGCACGGCCCGGGCGGCGAGTTCGGCGGCGATGAGCAGTACCAGCACGGCGTAGATCGGCTGCAGGCGCGTCGTGACGTAGCGTACGACGAGGAGCACGGATGCGCCGAGCGCCAGCGCCGTCAACAGCATCACCGCCGGCAATCCAGCGAGGCGGAAGGCCAGCGCCAGCACGACTTCGGACAGCCACTCATGCGCTTGCCAGGGGTGACCGGCCAGCGTCGCGGAAAAGGGGTCGCCGTCCGGGATACGGCCGTGGTCAAGCATCCACTGACCGGCGGCAATATGCAGGAAGCTGTCGCCATCCTGGAGAATGAAGCTGGAAAAGGCGATCGCCGCAAAAGCGGCAAACGCCAATCCGTACGGCAGATCAGGCAGAAGCCATGACCGGCCGAGGCGTGGTGGAGCAATTGAAAGCCGGTCCATCAGGCGAATGCATCCAAGCAGGCACTGCGGCGACGATAAAGCCAGGATGCTAACCAAAGCTGACGACGAACTGGAAACGGTCTTTGCAGTGCCTGCATCAGTCGCTTCCACTCAACCGCCGCGCGCCGGCTTTGCCGGTCCAAGCGGATAGTAATAAGCAATTGATACTAAGCGGATTTTCATAATCCCACTTGCCATGCTCCCTTCTGGCCCATTCCTTGCCAACATAGCGTCCCAACGACGGGCTCGGCCGAAGGCTGGGCGTTCCAGGAGGATCGGGAGGGAGCATGGCCGTGACCGAGACATTCTACGACGTCATCCGGCGCCAGGGCATTTCGCGCCGCAGCTTCGTCAAATTCTGCAATCTGACCGCCGCATCTCTCGGTCTTGGGCCGCTTGCCGCCACGCAGATGGCCGAGGCACTGGAGACCAAGCCGCGCACCCCGGTCATCTGGATGCACGGGCTGGAATGCACCTGCTGCTCGGAGAGCTTCATCCGCTCGGCGCATCCGCTGGCGAAAGACATCATCCTGTCGATGCTGTCGCTCGACTACGACGACACCATCATGGCCGCCGCCGGCCACCAGGCCGAAGCGATCCTTGTCGAGACCAAGGAGAAGTACAAGGGCCAGTACATCCTCGCCGTCGAGGGCAATCCGCCTTTGAACGAGGACGGCATGTTCTGCATCGACGGCGGCAAACCCTTCGTCGAGAAGCTGAAATGGATGGCCGAGGATGCCTCGGCAATCATCGCCTGGGGCGCCTGCGCCTCCTGGGGCTGCGTGCAGGCGGCCAAGCCCAACCCGACGCAAGCGACCCCGATCGACAAGGTGATCAGGAACAAGCCGATCATCAAGGTGCCCGGCTGCCCGCCGATCGCCGAAGTGATGACCGGCGTCGTCACCTACATCACCACCTTCGGCCGTCTGCCCGAACTCGACCGCCAGGGCCGGCCGAAGATGTTCTATTCGCAGCGCATCCACGACAAATGCTACCGCCGGCCGCATTTCGACGCCGGCCAGTTCGTGGAAAGCTGGGACGACGACAACGCCCGCAAGGGTTACTGCCTCTACAAGATGGGCTGCAAGGGTCCGACCACCTACAACGCCTGCTCGACGATCCGCTGGAACAACGGCGTCTCCTTCCCGATCCAGTCGGGCCATGGCTGCATCGGCTGCTCGGAAGACGGGTTCTGGGATCAGGGCTCGTTCTATGACCGGCTGACCTCGATCAACCAGTTCGGCGTGGAACTCAACGCCGACCGCGTCGGCATGACCGCCGCCGGGGTGGTCGGCGCCGCTGTCGCCGTGCATGCCGCCGCCTCGGTCGTCAAGCGGCTGACAACCAAGACCGACGCCTGACCGGCCGGGCGCGGGTAGAGCCCGCGTCGCCCGCTTCACGCCAGAACCGATCCAGGGACAGGGACCTCCGTCATGGGCATCGAAACCCCGAATGGCTTCAAGCTCGACAATTCCGGCAAGCGTGTCGTCGTCGATCCGGTCACCCGCATCGAAGGCCATCTGCGCGTCGAAGTGAACGTCGACGACAACAACGTCATCCGCAACGCGGTGTCGACCGGCACCATGTGGCGCGGCATCGAGGTGATCCTCAGGGGCCGCGATCCGCGCGACGCCTGGGCGTTCACCGAGCGCATCTGCGGCGTGTGCACCGGCACGCACGCGCTGACCTCGGTCAGGGCGGTGGAAAACGCCATCGACATCAAGATCCCGGAAAATGCCAATACCATCCGCAACATCATGCAGCTGACGCTGCAGGTGCACGATCACATCGTGCATTTCTACCACCTGCATGCGCTCGACTGGGTCGACGTGGTCTCGGCGCTGTCCGCCGATCCCAAGGCGACCTCGGCCTTGGCGCAGTCGATTTCCGACTGGCCGCTGTCGTCCCCCGGCTATTTCCGCGACCTGCAGGGCCGGCTGAAGAAATTCGTGGAATCGGGCCAGCTCGGGCCGTTCAAGAACGGCTACTGGGGCCATCCGGCCTACAAGCTGCCGCCGGAAGCCAACCTGATGGCCGTCGCCCACTATCTGGAGGCGCTCGACTTCCAGAAGGAGATCGTCAAGATCCACACCATCTACGGCGGCAAGAACCCGCACCCGAACTGGCTGGTCGGCGGCGTGCCCTGCGCCATCAACATCGATGGCACCGGCGCCGTCGGCGCCGTCAACATGGAGCGGCTCAACTACGTCTCCGAGATCATCGACCAGATGATCACCTTCACCGAGCAGGTCTATCTGCCGGACGTGCAGGCGATCGGCTCGTTCTACAAGGATTGGCTCTACGGCGGCGGCCTGTCGGGCAAATCGGTGATGTCCTATGGCGACATCCCCGAGCACGCCAACGACTATTCGGCCTCTTCCCTGAAGATGCCGCACGGCGTGATCCTCAACGGCAACCTCAAAGAGGTGTTTCCGATCGATCACCGGGATCCCGCCGAGATCCAGGAGTTCGTCACCCACTCCTGGTACAAGTATCCGGACGAGACGAAGGGTCTGCACCCCTGGGACGGCATCACCGAGCCGCACTATGCGCTGGGTCCGAAGGCCAAGGGCACCAGGACCAACATCGAGGCGCTCGACGAGGAGGCGAAATACTCCTGGATCAAGTCGCCGCGCTGGAAGGGCAATGCCGTCGAAGTCGGGCCGCTCGCCCGCTACATCATCGGCTACGCCCTGGGCAAGCCCGAGTTCAAGGATCCGGCTGACAAGCTCTTGCAAGACCTCGGTGTTCCGCTGACCGCGCTGTTCTCCACGCTCGGCCGCACCGCCGCGCGTGCGCTCGAATGCCAATGGGCGGTGCGCCAGCTCCGCTACTTCCAGGACAAGCTGGTGGCCAACCTCAAGGCCGGTGACATGGCGACCGCCAACACTGACAAGTGGAGCCCGGACAAGTGGCCGGCCGAGGCCAAGGGCGTCGGCTTCACCGAGGCGCCGCGCGGCGCTCTCGCTCACTGGATCAAGGTGAAGAACGGCAGGATCGACAACTACCAGTGCGTCGTGCCGACCACCTGGAACGGTAGCCCACGCGACCCCAACGGCAACATCGGCGCCTTTGAAGCCGCGCTGATGGACACCCCGCTCGCCGACCCGGAGAAGCCGTTGGAAATTCTGCGGACGCTCCACTCCTTCGATCCATGCCTGGCCTGTTCGACGCACGTGATGTCGCCGGACGGCCAGGACATGGCGACCGTCACCGTGCGCTAGGGGGAGGCCGGCATGAGCGATGCTCCGCACACCGGCGTCCGCTTCCGCGGCGTCATCGATCTGGATGAACACAAGGTCTACGACCGGCCGACGATCTACGTCTACGAGGCGCCGGTCAGGGCCTGGCACTGGGTCAACGCGCTCGCCATCACCGTTCTGGCGCTGACCGGCTATTTCATCGGCTCGCCGCCGCCGGCGCTGACCGGCGACGCCTCCGACCATTTCCTCATCGGCTACATCCGCTTTGCCCACTTTGCCGCCGGCTATATCCTCGCCGTCGGCTTCCTCGCCCGCATCTACTGGGGCTTCATCGGCAACAGCCATTCCCGCCAGATCTTCTATCTGCCTGTCTGGGACAAGGCCTGGCGCGCCGGCGTGGTGCACGAGGCGCTGTGGTACCTGTTCCTCAGGAAGGCGCCGAAGAAATACGTCGGGCATAATCCGCTCGCCCAGACGGCGATGTTCCTCATGTTCACGCTGTTTACGCTGTTCATGATCGTTACCGGCTTCGCACTCTATTCGGAAGGCGCCGGCATCGACTCCTGGCAGGCGAAGCTGTTCGGCTGGGTGTTCGATCTCTTCCCCAACTCGATGACCGTCCACACGCTGCACCACCTGGGCATGTGGGTGATCATCGTCTTCGCCATGCTGCACATCTACGCCGCGATCCGCGAGGACATCATGAGCCGCCAGACCATGATCTCCACCATGATCTCCGGCGAGCGGCAGTTCCGCGACGACCGGGAGGAGTGAGCATGGCGACGCGCCCGACCCCGCATGAGC
>JARLIU010000217.1 GCA_031291595.1 Ancalomicrobiaceae bacterium
GAAGCGATCCGCTCGTGCGTCACCCCGGCGGAAACCGTGATCGGACGGTCGATTACGACCATCGAGGCCATCGAGAAGGATCCGGTCGGGCGCCGCGTCGTCGCAGCCTGGGTCGCCAATCAGGTGCCGCAATGCGGCTACTGCCAGTCCGGACAGGTGCTGGCGGCGACCGGCCTGTTGAAGCGCATCGCCCACCCGAGCGATCGGGAGATCAGCGAGGCAATGGTCAATCTCTGCCGCTGCGGCACCTACAACGCCATCACGGCGGCGGTGAAGCAGGCAGCCGAGGCGTGAGGAGGCCGAACCCATGACCCTGATGACGTCAGCAGACATTCGCGACGCAGCCTCGGCAATCCTGCCCATCAACCTGTCCCGCCGCGGCTTCCTCGGCGGCACCATCGGCTCGCTGATCGTCGGCCTGCCGCTGCCCGGCGCCGAGGTGTTGGCCGCGACGGTCGATCCGGCGGCCAAACCGGGCATCCCGGTATCGGCCTTCCTGGAGATCCGGCCCGACAATACGGTTCTTCTGCGCAGCGTCTCGATCGAGGGCGGGCAGGGCATCTATACGGCCTACGCCCAGGTCGTCGGCGAAGACCTCGATGTCGAACCGTCGAAGTTCAGCGTCGAGTGCGCACCGGCCGGGCCGGACTATCTGGTGATGAACGGCAGACGCTTCACCGGCGGCAGCCGCTCCATCCGCACGAACTACGAGCTGATGCGAAAGCTCGGCGCAACGTGTCGGCAGATGCTGTTGCAGGCCGCCGCGAACCGGCTGCAGGTTCCGCTCGCCGAATTGTCGACGCAGCCGGGCCGGGTGATCCATGCGGCGACCGGGCGGACGCTCGACTACGGCGCGCTCGCCATCGATGCGGCGGCGCTGCCGATGCCGGCCGATCCGCCGCTCCGCGCTGACAAGGATTTTCGCTGGATCGGCAAGCCGGTTGCCCGGCTCGACGTCTATGACAAATCCACCGGCAAGGCGATCTATGCCATCGACGTGAAGGTCGACGGCATGCTGCAGGCCGCCGTGCGGCATGCGCCGTTGCGCGGCTCGCAACCGGGTGACCTCCTCAACGAGGCTGAGGTCAAGGCGATGCCGGGCGTGCATTCGGTCCATCGTCTGGCCGGCGCCGTGGCGGTCGTTGCCGACCGCTGGTGGCACGCGCACCGTGCCGTCGAGGCGTTGCAGCTCACCTGGGTCGCGCCGGCGGCGGGAACGCCCAACAGCATTGCGGCTGATTTTTCGTCGACCGGCATGCAGGCCAAGCTGGCAGCCGCGCCCGGTCCCGGGATCACCGCCCTGGCCGCCGGCGATACCGCCACGGCCCTGCGCACCGCGGCGCACGTTATCGAGGCCACCTACGACGCACCCTATCTCGTGCACGGCCAGCTTGAACCGCCTTCGGCGTTGGCGCGGTTCAATGACGACGGGACGCTGGAACTGTGGCTACCCAATCAGGCGCCGGAGCAGTTCCAGCATGCCGCCGCCGCCATCGCCGGGTTGAAACCCGAGCAGGTCGCGATCCATTCGCCGCTGATCGGCGGCTTTTTCGGCCGCCACTCGCTCTACGAAGGCGGCAGCGCGCTGCCTCAGGCGATCCGGCTGGCAAAGGCAGTCGGGCGGCCGGTGAAGGTGATCTGGAGCCGCGAGGAGGAATTCCTCAAGGATGCGATGCGGCCGATGGGGCTGGTGCGCTTCCGGGCCGCCGTCGACGCCAGCGGCAATCCCGTGGCGCTGGAAATCGAAGCGGTCGGCGAGGGCCCGAGCGGGCGCCTGTTCAGCCGCAAGCCCGATGCCGTCGACGCGTCGGTGGTCGACGGGTTCCTCGACAAGCCCTATGCCATCGCCAACCGGCGCGTCGGCTTCGTGCCGGTGTCGCACCCGACCAGCATCGGCTTCTGGCGCTCGGTCGGGCATTCGATGAACGACTTCTTCTACGAGGGCTTCCTCGACGAGATTGCCGAAACCCTGAAACAGGATCCGTTCGAACTGCGGCAGCGGCTCGTCGCCGACAAGCCGCGACAGAGGGCATTGTTGCAGGCTGTCGCCGATCTCTCCGGCGGCTGGAAACGCGGCCCCTTCACCGCACCGGACGGCAGCCGCCGTGCCCGCGGCATTGCCATGGCCTCGCCGTTCGGCAGCGAGACGGCGAATATTGCCGAAGTGTCGGTGAAGGACGGCACGGTCAACGTGCACGACGTCTGGGTGGCGTTCGATCCCGGTCGCGCCGTCAACCCGGCCATTATCGAGGCGCAGGTGAAGGGCGCGACGGCGCTCGGCGTTTCGACCGCGCTACTCGAACAAATGGTCTACGACAAGGGCATTCCGACGGCGCGCAACTTCGACGGCTATCCGATCCTGCCGCCCGACCGCATGCCGAATGTGCATGTGCGCATCGTCGAGAGCGGAGCGCCGTTGGGCGGGGTCGGCGAGCCGGGGCTGCCCGGCGTGCCGCCGGCGGTGGTCAATGCCGTCGCCGCGCTGACCGGACAGCGTATCCGCAGCCTGCCCTTGTCGAAATACCACTTCGGCAGCGTCGGTTGATGCCGCCGGCACCTGCCGGCCGCCACATGATGCCCCGAGCGTGTCCCGTTCAGATTGAAGCAATCCGGCCGGGACACGCTCAAACCTTTGGCTCTGGGGCCTTTCTTCATCGTCGGCTGCGGTCATCCGATTGGGAAATGCTCCAGCCGATATCGTCGCGTCGGATCGTCAGTCTTTGCCGGGGCGCCTGCCGCATCCCGGACACAACCCGGGACGGGCCTCGGCCGTGAAACGATTGGGCATCCTTCTCCTTGTCGTCGTCCTGGCCGGGGCCGGCGCCGCCTATTGGTACGCAACGCGCACGCCATCGTCGCCCTTCGATGCGGCGGCCAACGTCGGCCCGCCGACGCCGCTCGATCGCAGCGAATATGTCGCGCGGCTCGCCGATTGCATCGCGTGCCACAGCACCAGTGACGGCGCGCCCTTCGCCGGCGGCCTGAAGATGGGAACGCCGTTGGGGGCGATCTACTCGACCAACATCACGCCGGACAGGGAGACCGGCATCGGCACCTACACCTTGGCGCAGTTCGACAATGCCGTTCGTCGCGGCGTCGCCGCCGACGGCCACCGGCTGTATCCGGCGATGCCGTTTCCGTCCTACGCCAAGATGAGCGATGCGGACGTGAAAGCGCTCTACGACTACTTCATGACGCACGTTCAGCCGGTGAAACAGCTCAACCGCACCAGCGAGATCCGTTGGCCGCTCGACATGCGGTGGCCGCTGGCGTTCTGGAGCGGCATCTATGCCGGCTCCGATCCGTTCAAACCCGACGCCGGCAAGGACGAGCTGTGGAACCGCGGCGCCTATCTGGTCGAGGGGCCGGGTCACTGCGGCAGCTGCCATACGCCGCGCGGCGTGGCGTTCGATGAAGTCGCGCTCGACGACGGCTCCAGCCATTACCTGGGCGGCGCCGGTCTCGACGGCTGGTATGCTCCGAGCCTGCGCGGCGAACAGAGCATCGGCCTCGGCCGCTGGAGCGAAGCGGACATCGTGGCGTTCCTCAAGCACGGCCGCAACGCGCATGGCGTCGTCTTCGGCTCGATGACCGATGCCTACAACAATTCGACGCAGTTCATGTCGGATGCGGATCTTGCCGCCATCGCCCACTATCTGAAGGCGTTGCCAGCCGACCCATCCCGCGCCGACCGGCCGTGGGCCTATGACGCCGAAGCGGCGCGGACGGCGGCAATCGGAACCACACCGGCCGCAGCCGGCGCCCGGATCTTTACCGCGCGCTGCAGCTTTTGCCATGGCCAGGACGGTAGGGGGCAGGGTCAATGGCTGTCGCCGCTGGCCGGCACCAGTTCCGCTTTGGCAGCGGACAGTGCGTCGATGGTCAACGTCGTGTTGAACGGCTCCGACCGCGTGGTGAGCGGCGGCGTCCCCGATGCCTACCGGATGCCACCGTTCCGCGCCCAACTGTCGGATGCCGAAATCGCCGACATGCTGACCTTCGTGCGCTCCGCCTGGGGCAACGCCAGCACGCCGGTCACGGCCGATCAGGTGAAAGACTTGCGCGAACGCTCCCGGCCGGCGAGCAGCGAGGCAATCGTGCTGCAGATGCGCTGAGGCCGGCTGGGCGCCGGCGACGCGGCGTTTGGGCGGCAGTCGCGCCGCCGGCTCCGACCGCGTGCTGAAGTTGATGCCGCCGCGATCGATGCCGCATCGCTCGATCAGGCGGATCGATCCGGCATCGCTCGCCGAGCGTCTGCTGATCGATACCCACATCCTGCCGCTTGATTTCCTGGCGTCGTCGTTGAAAGAGACGGTGGGCGCGGTGGTCCTCGTCGGCATCCAGCCGGCGCGGACGCGGCCGGGCATGCTGCCGTCGCCGGATCCGCCGTCGTTCGGTTGATTCCGCAAGCACGCAAGTGCATGCGGGGGATCGCATTTCTCGAGGAGCCCCTATCATCATGGCAGACGAAAAATCGCCGCCGGCCCAGGCCCTGTTCGGATCCGAAGCCTATTCGCCTGCGGAAATCCAGGACAAGGTCGAACAGCTCGGCGTGAAGAAGGCCCATATGCCGTTCCTGCCCGAACTGGTGCTGTCGATCGTCGCCGGCGGCTCGATCGGCATCGGAGGCATGTTCTTCTGCATCGTGCTCGGCGATCCGCAGCTCGGCTATGCCGCCCAGCGCATTGCCGGCGGCGTGGTGTTCGCCCTCGGCCTCGCCCTGGTGATGATTGCCGGCGCCGAACTGTTCACCGGCAACTGCCTGATCGTCATGGCCTGGGCCAGCAGGCAGATATCGACCGCCGACGTGCTGAAGAACTGGAGCATCGTCTGGGTCGGCAATCTGATCGGCGCGCTCGGTCTCGTGTTCCTGTTGTGGATGTGCCACTTCACCGATCTGAACAACGGCAACGTCGGCATCGGCATGCTGAAGCTCGCCATCGGCAAGTTGTCGCCGGACTTCGTCACCATCTTCTTCAAGGGCATCATGTGCAACATCCTGGTGTGCCTCGGCGTCTGGCTCGCCTATGCCGGTCGCTCGGTTGCCGACAAGATGGCCGGCATGATCCTGCCGGTAGCCGCTTTCGTCGCCGCCGGCTTCGAGCACTGCATCGCCAACATGATGTTCCTGCCGATGGCCTGGCTGATGGTCGAGACAGGACATGTGCCGGCCGGGCTCGACGTCTCGGTGATCAATTTCGCCTCGATCGTGCACAATCTGATCCCGGCGACCCTCGGCAATATCGTCGGCGGCGCGGGCTTCGTCGGCGCCATCTACTGGCTGATCTATCGCAAGGGCCTTGGCGGCATCACGCCGCTGGCAAAGCCGCCGGGCCAGTCCCAGGTGGCCGAATAGCCCCGCGCTCCGGCTCGCGCTGCTGATCTTGCGCGGACGCTGCCGGCCCGCCGCCGACGGCGCGCGACAGGTCAGCCAGCGCCGTCCTCGCCGATGCGCCACGGCGAGGCATAGACGGTGAAGCGTCCTTCGCGCGCGAAACCGACGAGCCCGATGCCGGCCTTTTGCGCCAATTCGACGGCAAGCGAGGTCGGCGCCGAAACGGCGGCGATGAGACCGATGCCGGCGGCGGCAGTCTTGTGCACCAACTCATAGGAGCAGCGGCTCGACACCATGACGAAACCGTGCTGCGGCTCGAGGCCGGTCGAGGTCAGTGCGCCGATCAATTTGTCGAGCGCATTGTGGCGGCCGATGTCTTCGCGCACGATGCTGATTTCGCCGGAGAGGTCGGCGAATGCGGCGGCATGCACGGCGCCGACGCTGGCGTTCAGCACCTGATGGCGGGGCAGGTCGGCGACGGTGCGGCCAAGCGCAGCGGCTGCGAAGCGAGTTGTCGACTTCACCGCCGCCACGGGGCGCATCGCCTCTGAAAACCGGTCGACGCCGCAGATGCCGCAGCCCGAGCGCCCGGCGAGCGAGCGCTGGCGCGCCCTGAGCGCAAGCGCCCGCGCCTCCGGGATTTCGACGCGGACCTCGATGCCGCGCTCCTCCCGGTGCAGGTCGATGGCGCCGATCTCCGAAGCGGTCTCGACGACACCTTCCGTCAGCGCGAAGCCGCGGGCAAAGTCTTCCAGATCCAAAGGCGTCGCCAGCATGACGGCGAAGGACTGGCCGTTGAACAGCATCGCGACCGGCGTCTCGACGGCGATCGGCTCGTCGCGTTCGATCGATCCCGGACCGGTAAAGCGCCGCGCCGCGAACACCCGACTGCCGCTGACCTCTTGTGCGTTGATCGATGACATCTCTAACGTCCACGCCTCGGCGAATATCTATCGCACGGATCCAGTTCTCCATCAAATCTGATCGTGATCAAATTATTCGATCGATCGATCAATCGAGCCGATAGCTGGAGCTGCCAGATCAATTCGCAATACAGTCAGGCCCCGATGCGCCGATCTGGCTTGCAATACTTTCGATCGCTTCGGCTAAGCGGTGCAAGGCGCCGGGACTTGCAGATCGGCCGGATCCGGCTGCCGGCCGGCCCGACGTGGTGTGCGGGCGTCCTGTCGCGCCTGCCTCGCCGGTCAGCGGTCCCGAGTGCAGGATCGCGTCGGCCTGCGACGAGAATATGGCCTGCCGCGCCTCGTTGACGACGCGGTCAACGCGCTATTTGCCGAAGAGTCCAGCAAGGCGGTTGAACGGGTTGGCCTGCGACGGCCACGCGCATGTCGATCGACGCGGGCGCGATCTGGCGGACGACAACGAGGAGGTACGGCGATCATGATGCGTATCACGACGGAGGGGCTCGACCGAGTGCTGGCAAAGGCGCGGCATGACAGCGTGGAATTTCCTGTGTTTCTCGCCAATCACGCGCCGATGGCGCTGATCGCGCTCGATCGACTCGGCGCTTCCAGCGATCGGCTGGCAAGCTGGTATGACGCCTACCGCGACAAGAACAGCCTCGTGCCGCCGCCGCCGCCCGTCGCAGCCCTCACCGAGGAGACATGGCGGGGGGCGCTCGGCGACCGCAGCCGCGAGACCGACTACCGGGACTTCTTCACCGCCGAAGTGCGTCGGATGGGCCTGTCGTTCGCCGTCAGCCAGTATCTGCCGACGCTCGTTTCCGGTGTGGCGGCGAGCGCGCTGCATCCGCTGATGCGGCTCGCCTACGCCACGCTCATGAACGACGCCGATGAGGCCGGCGTTGCGCTCGGCTACTGGGCCACCACCTATCTGCCGCTTCCCGCTCCCGGCCGGCATGCCGCCACGACCGACGATCCGGCGGCGGTGCTGGCGATGGTCGAGCGGATCGAGGGGACGCGCGACTATCAGGTCGCGGCCGACCTGGCGTGGCACCACATCCGGCACGTCGGCCGTCTTGCCGGTTTCGCCCCGCTGATCGACCGGCTGGCATTCACGGCCGACACGCCGCGGCGGATGGCGGCGGCCGCGCTCGCGCTCTTCGCCGGCACCATGGATGTCTCGGCGTTGCATTCCGTCACCGGGCTGCACTGGGTGCGGCTCGTTGCGCCCAATCTCGCCGATCGTGAGCCGCTCTACCGCGCGTTCTGGCAGGTGATCGCGGCCCTGGTGCCCTACATCGGCTTCCCACGGCTGCCCGGCCCGGAGGAACTCGCAGCCATGCGCGCCGAACCGGCGCCGCCCTGGGAGGACATCAAGCTGGCCGCCATCGCCTCGGACGACGAGCATGACGCCAGTCTCGTCTATTCCGCCTGGTTGGAAGAGAAGCAGTGGCGCGATTCGCTCTATCGGGTGGTTGCGGCCCGCCGCGTCGGGCTCGTGTGAGAGCGGGTCCAATCGCCGTCGCTTGTGGTGTTTACAAGCGAAGCCCGATCCGTGGCCGACGTCGGACGGTCATTCGTCGCCCCGGCCGATGTCGTCCAGGATCGGGCAGTCGGGGCGGTGGTCGCCATGGCAGGCGTCGACGAGGTGGCGCAGCGTCCCGGCCATCGACGCCATTTCCTCGATGCGGATTTCCAGGTCCTGCAGATGCGCCTGGGCGATGCGCCGCACTTCGCTGCTGGAGCGGCCCTTGTCGCGCCACAACGCCAGGAGGTCGCCGATCTCCGAGGTTGAAAACCCGAGTTTTCGCGCCCGCCGGATGAAGCGCAGCTCGAAGATCTCGTGCTTGCCGTAGTCGCGGTAGCTGTTGTCGCGCCGTGCAGCCGGAGGCAGCAGGTCGATCGCCTCGTAATGGCGGATCATTTTCGCCGACACTCCGGACAACCGTGCCGCCTCGCCGATGTTCATGACGCAATTGCCCCTTGACCTTCCAATGATGGGAAGGTCTAGCAATCGATGGATGCCTTAGCAAGGGGGACTTGATGTCCGACACATCCGCCACCAACCGCCCTCACCACCACGCCCATGCGGCTCACGCTCACGGCAGTCCGGCCGGGGATGCGAACGGGCGGGTCACAGATCCGGTCTGCGGCATGAGCGTCGATCCGGCGACTGCCAAGCACCAGGCCACGCACGACGGTACCGAGTATTTTTTCTGCTCGGGCAAGTGCAAGGAGAGGTTCGAGGCCGTCCCGACAGCCTATGTCGCGGCCAAGCCGAAGACGGTCGGCGGTCCGAAGGACGCGATCTATACCTGCCCGATGCACCCGGAGATCCGGCACGTCGGCCCGGGAACCTGCCCGATCTGCGGCATGGCGCTCGAGCCGGAGGTCGCCACGGCCGAAACCGGCCCCAACGCCGAACTGATCGACATGACACGGCGTTTCTGGATCGCGCTCGCCTTGGCGGTGCCGGTGTTCATCCTCGAAATGGGCGGGCATCTCGTCGATCTGCACCGGCTGCTCGGAGCCGAGGCTTCGAGTTGGATCCAGCTGGTGCTGGCGACGCCGGTCGTCATATGGGCGGGCTGGCCGTTCCTCGTCCGCGCCGGCCAATCGCTCGTCACGCGCAACCTCAACATGTTCACGCTGATCGCCATGGGCACCGGCGTCGCCTGGAGCTACAGCGTGGTGGCAACGGTCGCGCCGGGGATGTTTCCGCCAACCTTCCGCGCTGCGGACGGAACGGTGGCGATCTATTTCGAGGCGGCCGCCGTGATCACCGTGCTCGTACTCCTGGGTCAGGTGCTGGAACTGCGCGCGCGCGAGCAGACCGGCGGAGCGATCAGGGCGCTGCTCAACCTGGCGCCGAAGACGGCGCGGCGGGTTACGGCGGATGGAACCGATGAGGATGTCGGGCTCGAAGCCGTCGTCGTCGGCGATCGGTTGCGCGTCAGGCCGGGCGAGAAGGTGCCGGTCGACGGCGAGCTGATCGAGGGGCGCGGTGCGGTCGATGAATCGATGATCACCGGCGAATCCATGCCGGTGGCCAAGGAGGTCGGCGCGCGGTTGATCGGCGGCACCCTCAACCAGAGCGGCGGCTTCGTCATGCAGGCAGGCAAGGTCGGCAACGACACCATGTTGGCGCGGATCGTCCAGATGGTGGCCGAGGCGCAACGCTCGCGCGCGCCGATCCAGCGCTTGGCCGACGACGTCGCCGGCTGGTTCGTGCCGGCGGTGATCAGCATCGCCATCATCGCGTTCGTCGTCTGGGGCGTGTGGGGGCCGGAGCCGCGCCTGGCGCATGGGTTGGTCGCCGCCGTCGCCGTGCTGATCATCGCCTGTCCGTGTGCGCTTGGCCTGGCAACGCCGATGTCGATCATGGTCGGGATCGGCCGCGGTGCGCATCTGGGCATCCTGATCAAGAATGCCGAGGCGCTGGAACGGCTGGAAAAGGTCGACACGCTGGTCATCGACAAGACCGGAACCCTGACCGAAGGCAAGCCGAAGGTCACTTCGGTGCAGACGGTCGGCGATGTGAGCCAGGACGAACTGGTTCGGCTGGCGGCCTCGCTGGAGCGCAGCAGCGAGCATCCGTTGGCGGCGGCCATCGTCGCCGCTGCTGGGGAGCGGGGGCTCGGCCTCGGCACCGCGGCCGATTTCGACAGCCCGGCGGGAAAGGGCGTGACCGGCAGCGTCGACGGACGGGCCCTGGTCATCGGCAATGCCCGCTTCCTGGCCGACGGCGGCATCGATCTCGCCGCGCTGACGCCCAAGGCCGAAGGTCTGAGCAACGACGGCGCGACCATCGTGTTCGTCGCAGTCGATGGCCGTGCCGCCGGCCTGATCGCCATCGCCGATCCGGTGAAGGCAACGACGCCGGCAGCGCTTGCCGCGCTGCGGCTGGCCGGCGTCCGCGTCGTCATGCTGACCGGCGACAACCGGGCGACGGCGCTGGCCGTCGCGAAGAGGCTCGGGATCGATGACGTCGAGGCCGAGGTGCTGCCCGAAACCAAGGCGCAAGTTGTCGCCAAGCTTCGCCGGGAGGGCCGCATCGTCGCCATGGCCGGCGACGGGGTCAATGATGCGCCGGCGCTGGCCGCCGCCGATGTCGGTATCGCCATGGGCACCGGCACCGACGTGGCGATCGAGAGTGCCGGGGTGACGCTGTTGAAGGGCGACCTGCAGGGGATCGCACGGGCTCGCCTCCTAAGCCGGGCGACGATGAGCAACATCCGGCAGAACCTGTTCTTCGCCTTCGTCTACAACGCTGCCGGCGTGCCGATCGCCGCCGGCGTGCTCTATCCCGTCTTCGGCCTGCTCATGTCGCCGGTCATCGCCGCCGCCGCGATGGCGCTGTCGTCGGTCAGCGTCGTCGGCAATGCGCTGAGGCTGCGGAAGGCGAAGCTCGAGGTCGGCGCGACGGCATCGACACACGCATCGTGAGGCCGGCATCCGCGGGAGGCGGGACCCGTGGCCGGCGACTTCGCTCCGACGGCCGATCAGCGACCGGAGGCGACATCGCTGCCGACAGCTCCGCTGCACCTGTCGGGCCCGGCAGTGCTGGCGACCGTCGTCACGCCGGGGGCGTCACCGGCGATGCGGCGGTCACGGCGTTGGCGCAGCCGCTGCAGCGGCCGTTCGATCAGGAACCACGACAGGGTGGCGAGGGCGACGACGATGGCCACCACCGCGAGGATGTGGCTGAACGGCGCCCTTCCGTCGTGGATGACGGCCTCGTTGAGGCCGAACCAGAAGATGACCGGCAGGTGATAGAGGTAGAGCGCATAGGAAATCCGCCCGACCCCCCGGAGCGGAGCGATCGACAGCAGCCTGTTCAGTCCTTTGCCGAGGCGGCCGGCATCGAAAACGACGGTGGCGACGAAGGCGATCGAGATCATCACCCAGCTTGCCAGGGCGACGGTCCAGTAGGCCGACTGCGAGCGGATGATGCCGGCGTCGCGCCCCAGTCGGTCCGCGGCAAGCACGACGACGGCGCCGACCAGCATGGCGAGGCACGGCAATCCGCGCAGCGGCCGGCCCTCGAACTCGCGAAACGCCAGCCAGCCGCCGAGCGACAACGACAGCATGCGCGTCGGCAGCGACATGTAGACGACGTTGCCGGCGAGCATCGGATCGGAGCGCCACAGCCAGATGCTGATGGCGGCACCGCTGGCGATGGCCAGCAGCGGAACGATCCGACCGGTGACGAGCGAGCCGAACCGCAGCGGGATCGCGGTGATCAGGAATGGCCAAACCAGGTAGAATTGTTCCTCGACCGACAGCGACCAGCTTTGCTCCAGCGGATTGGGCGTCGGATTGAATGGATGATAGTAGTTGAAGGTGTAGGAGAACAGCGCCGCAAGCTCGGCGCCACTGAAGTGGAATACGAACCAGCAAATACCGACAGCTAGATAGTAGATCGGAAAGATGCGCAGGGCGCGGCGCGTGTAGAAATCGGTGATGGAAATGCGGCCGGTCGACGCGCGCTCGTCGATCAACAGCCGGGTGATGAAGAAACCGCTCAGGACGAAGAACACGTCGAGCGCGACATAGGCGCCGCGCGCCGCCTGATTGACCAGCCAAAGCCCCTGATAGAGCACTGCGTTGTCGCTGCGTGGCAGATGCGCCAGGATCACCAGCGTCACCGACAGGGCACGCACGCCGTCAAGCGCCGGGATTTTTGCCGGCCCGATCATGGAGGTGCCCTCCTGGTGGCAGACCGCTGCAAATCCATGAACTCCTTGCTGGCGATCGGCTGGATACACCGCGTGCCGGTGCCCAACTTCGTCGAGCATTGGCAGATCATATTCAGAAGATCGAGCGGAACATCAGAACATGGTAATTTAAATCAATTCGGAATTCATCGCGTCCGGGCTGTCGCGCCATCCGGTGCGAAGGGCCTGCGCCGGGGGGCCATGCTCCGGCCGCCGTCGAGACGGCCGCCGGGATCTCACAGTGTGGAGTTGGTGAGCTGGCCGGCGCGTTCCTGTGCGACTTTCTCGATCAGGTCGAGGTAGAGCCGGCCGATGCGCTGCCAATCGTAGTGTTCGGCGGTCTGGCGGGCGCCGAGCTTCAGCCGTTCGTAGCGATTTCGATCGGCGAAAACGCGCCGAACTGCGTCGGCGATCTGCTCAGGGTTGCGCTCGATGAAATAGCCGTTCTCGCCGTCGACGAGATAGTCCTCGATGCCGCCGACCCGCGTGGCGAGAACCGGCAGGCCGCAGGCGAGGGCCTCCATCGAGACCAGCGAGAAGGTCTCGTAATTGGTCGGAAACACGAACAGATCGGCGGCAGCATAGAAGTCGCTGACGTTGGATTTTGCACCCGCAAACACCATCCGCGCGTCGAGTTCAGGCGCGATGCGACGGAAGGGGGCGGGATCGTCGGAGCCGACGACCACCAGCCAAGTGTCCTGGTCCAGTAACTGCATGGCCCGAACGACATAGTCCAGCCCCTTGCGGCCGAACTCGTGGCCGACGAACAGCAGCACCTTTGCTGTCGGCGGGATGGCGTAGGTTTGGCGAAGGCTGATCCGGGCCTCGGGAAGCGACGCGAATCGCGTCAGGTCGATGCCGTTCGGGATGATGCTGATTTGCTCTGCCGGCACGCCGTAATGCTGCATCAATTCGCTTTCGACCCGGCGCGACACCGCGACATAGCGGCGGAACCGGCGATGCCCGAGGGTCCAGCGATCGCGCAGGCCGACCCAGAGATGCATCGGATTGAGCCGCCAGGTCCAGGCGCCATCCGCCCGCTTCACCGCGAGGCTGGCGGCGTTCACCGCGTGGATCACCATGATGTCGCCGCGCATGCAGTCGCCATGGCTGATGACGATGTCGGAGCGGCGGCGGCGCACCGACAGGCTGGAAATCAGGCTGAATAGCGGCACGACCAGCAGTCTGCCGAGATAGCGCAGCGGGCCGCGGGTCGGGATCAGCGACAGGAAGCCCCAGACGACGCGCACCTCGGTCGACGGGTCGGGGGTCCCGGCCGGCTTCGAGGTCAGGACGGCGTTGGCCGCGCCGAGGCGCGAAAACGATTTGCTCAGCTCGTAGGCGACGGTTTCGGCGCCCCCGGCGTTGCTGTACTCTTGAATGACTTGGACGATGGTCGGGATCATGGAGTTATCCGCCGGACATGACGACGAAATTCGGATGGACGGTGGTGCTGGCCCTTGGCCTCGCCGGGATGGTGCAACTCGTGGCAACGGCGGCCCGGCCCGAGGCGGCCGAGCCTGCTCCGGCGCCTGTGCCCGAACCGACGCTGCGCTGGCAGGTCGGCGGCGGCAATCTGGTCACGCATCTCGCCGGCCCGCCGTCCGAGCAGCTGTATCAGGCGCTGGCCGGTGTCGGGGCGCAGCTGGCTCGCATGGATTCCTACGGCTGGCGCGATCTGCAGCATCGCCCGACGCCACATGATTTCGATGCCGCCATGCTTGACGCCTACCGCCACGGCATTACCCCGATCATTCTGTTGGAGTACGAGGGATCGTACCAGTTTCTCGATCCGCCGCAGCCGCTCGGGACGCGGCGGGAGTGGGCGGCGGCGGGCGAGAGCTACGCGCGCCGGTTCGCGCCGAACGGCGACTGGGCACGCGAGCACGGCATCGTCGACTGGGGCGTCACCGTCTTCAGCGCCATCAACGAACCGGACGTGCAGGCGACGATCCCGAAGGCCGCCTATCATGATGCGCTCGCCGGCTTCGCCGAGGGCATCCATCGGGTCGATCCGCGGCTGAAGGTGGTCCCGGGCGGTTTCGCCACCTGCAATTCCGACGGCGACACCAACTTGCGCGGCTATGGCCCGGCCATTGCCGATCTCATCGAGCGGGGCGATCTCGATGGCATCGATCTGCACACCTACTATAACGCGCGGTGGTACCCGCTGACCAAGGGGCGCGAATTCTCCGCCCAGGCGTGTTTCGACAAGATCAAGACAGCGCTCGGCATTCGACGCGACATCGGCTTCTACGCCACCGAGTACAATATCTCCCGCGACGACGCCTGGGAGGATCCGGCGGTGGCGGCCAGCCTGTTCCTGACGGCGTTCTGGGACGAGATGACGGTGGTCGGGGCCGACGGCAGGACACCGGTCACGCGTCTGGCGTTCCCGTGGAACCTCGGCGATACCGAGGACGTCGACGGTCCGGCCTATGCCATGGCAACCGCGAAGGCGCCGTGGCGGGGCGATCTGCGCGCCGACGTGCTGGCGCGCGTACTGGGGCTCGCTGGCGACATGCGGCTGAGCAGCGTCGACCGGGCGGCGGGGACGCTGACGCTCGACGGTCCGGCCGGCGAATTGCAGGTCTGGCACGACCGGCCCGGCTGGAGCGACCGCATCGCGGTGGATTGGGATGTCGTTGCGCCGGCCTGGGCCGGCACCGCCGAGCTCTGGGGCTGGCGCGGACGCATGGCGACGGCCCGGGTGGTCGGCGGCCACGTGCGCTTCGGCGGTCTCACTGAACATGGCACCTACATGGCGTTGTTTCCGAAGGCAGGGCGATAGCGCCTCGTCAGGGTGACTGCGGCTGCGGCTTGGTCCGTGACTCCGGCTTCGTCCGTGTCCGGAGCCGGCCGGCGGTGGCGAGCCAGCATTCGGCCAATTGATCGGCGAGTCCCTGGTAGGTGTAACGGCTGGCCACATTGGCCATTCCCTGTTCGGCGCGCCGCTGCCGGTCGCCGGGATCGGCGAGGACCGCCTTGACGCAGGCCGCCAGCGCCGCCGGATCGGATTCCGGCACCACCCATCCGCCCGCGCCGATGACATGGGGAATGGCGCCGCACTCCGAGCCGATCACCGGCACGCCGCACGCCTGCGATTCGATGATGACACGACCGAACTGTTCGCGGACTTGGCGACTGGTGCGCGTCAGCAGAACGAGGACATCGCGCGCGCGAATGAAGTCGGCGACCGCCTTGGCGTTGCCCCAGCCCTGGAACGTCACGCGGCCGCCGAGCCCGAGCGATTCGGCCTTCGCCCGCAGCGCGGCCTCGTGCGGTCCCTCGCCCATGATCGAGAGCGTCACCTGCCGCGGGCAGGCGGCGAGCGCCTCGA
>JARLIU010000218.1 GCA_031291595.1 Ancalomicrobiaceae bacterium
TAGCGACTATGACCTCCCAGACAAGTGCGTTGGCGCTGGCAGATCGCTCTGGCCAGGCGGCGGGTGATGCGCGCTGGCGCATCGCGGCGATCTTCTTCATCAACGCCATCGCCGGGTCGACGCTCAACATCCGCATCCCCGATCTGCAGATAGGCGCCGGCATCAGCGACGTCGAACTCGGCTTCGTGCTGATGGGCCAGTCGATCGGCGCGCTCAGCGTGTTTCCCTTCGTGTCGCGGCTGATCGAGGCGATCGGCACGCGCTCGGTCATTCTGGTGGGCTATCTGCTGACCGTTCTGACCGGCGCCCTGATGACGGTGTCGTCGAGCGGTCTCGTCATGTTCCTGATGCTGTTCGCCAATGGGGCGGCCGGCAATGTCGCCGGCATCGCCATCAATGTCGAGGCGGACAGGGTCGAGGCACAGACCGGCAGCCGCATCCTCAGCCGTTGCCATGGCGCGTGGAGCGCCTCGTTCTTCCTGTTCTCGCTGGCGGCCGGGCTTTTCCGCAGCTTCGGCCTCAGCCCGACGATCCATCTGTGGGCGATCGTGCCGATCTTCGCCGTTTTGACGGTGGCGCTCGTCGTGCCGATGAGCGAGGCGCCGCCGCGCCAGCACAACGGCGCGGCGCGGCAGTCGCGCTTCTCCTGGCCGACGCTCGCCGTCGTCGCGCTGGTGGCTTTTGCCCTCGGTTCGCAAATCCTCGAAGTCTCGGCGCGGGTGTGGGCGACGATCTACCTGCGCGATGCCTTCAACGTTGCGGCGATCGTCGAATCCTCGGCGCTGCCGGCACTCGTGCTGACCATGGCGATCGGGCGGTTGTCGGCCGACCGCTGGATCGACGCCTATGGGCCGCGGCGGGTCGCCAACCTGCTTTCGGCTGTCGCCTTTGCCGGCCTGGCGGTGGTGGTCGTCGCGCCAAACGCCTATGTCGCGATCGCCGGGTTCGCCATCGCCGGTCTCGGCCTCGGCGCCCTGTTCCCCATCGCGGTCTCCGGCGCGGCGCGGCTCGGCGACCGGTCGGCCGCGGCCAACGTCGCGGCGATGACGCTCATCATCCAACTCGTCATGATGATGGCGCCGATGCTGATCGGCGCCATCGCGCAAGGCTTCGGAGTGAGGGCGGCGTTCGGCTGCATGCTGCCGGTGTTGGCACTCAGCTGGGTGATGGCGCGGGTGCTGGACCGATAGCGGGCAGGCCACCGGGCGGCGCCGGTCAGCCCGCCCGGACGCCGAGCTGCGTGGCGCTACGCCACGATCTCGTAGAACTCGCCGCTGGCATTGCACACCGGGCATTCGTCGGGCGCGTCGCCGATGATGGTGTGGCCGCAGGTCGGGCAGACGCGTATCACCAACTCGCCGAGATCCTTGCCGGCTTCGACGGCGGCGAGCGCCTGGGCGTAGAGCTCGTAATGCACCTTCTCGACCTCCATGGCGTACTGCATGGAGATCTGCGCCTTCCTGTTGCGTTCCGCCTTGGCGGCCTCGACCATCGGCGGGTACATCTCGGTGAACTCCTCCTTTTCGCCCGCCATCGCCGCTTTCAGGTTGTCGAGCGTGGCCTTGACGCCGCCGAGGGCGCGCAGATGCGCAAGCGCATGGATGGTCTCGGCCGCGGCAATGGCGCGGAACAGGTTGGCGACACCCGGGAAGCCGTCGTCCTCGGCGCGCTTGGCAAAGGCCACATATTTCCGGTTGGCCTGGCTCTCACCGGCGAAGGCGTGCTGCAGGTTGTCGACTGTGCTCATGACCGGTGTCTCCTTGTTCGATCGGCCGCCGGGCGGCGATCACGGGTTGGACGCCGCGTGCGGACGTCCGGCGACACGTCGTGTCGCGCCGGCAGAGATTAGCGCTGCGTGGCGGCCGGCGAAGTCCGGACAATTGCGCTCTGTCGCATCCCAGCAAACGGACGTGCGCCATGCTCGGGCAGCTGGCGGGCGGCCGGGATGGGCGTGGGCGTGGATGTGGGTTTGAGGCGTGCCGCCTGCGGCCGCACCTCGGGGACCCGGCGCCGTTCGGTTGCCGCGTCAGCTCGGCCTGCGGATCACGCCGTTCGCACGGCCGCGAGGAAGCGGTCGATCTCCACCTTCATGTGGGTGCCGTAGCCGGCCAGCTTGCCGGCAGTCTGCAGCATGCGCTCGGCCGCCGTCCCGCCTTCCGCCGCGGCCTCGGTCATCTGCCGCATTTCGCGCGCCATGACGTCGGTGCTGCTGGAGGCTTCGGCGACTTCCGAGGCAATGTCGCGCGTCGCCAGTGATTGTTCGTTCATCGCACCGCGTACCTCGGTGGAGATCCTGTTGACGTCGCTGATGGTACTGGAGATCACCGAGATCGCCTCGATGGAGCGGATGGTCCCGGAGCGAATCGCTTCGACTTTGGCCGTAATCTCCTTGGTGGCATGCGTCGTCTGATTGGCGAGCTGCTTGACCTCGGCGGCAACCACGGCAAATCCCCTGCCTGCTTCGCCCGCGCGGGCCGCCTCGATCGTGGCGTTCAGGGCGAGCAGGTTGGTCTGCCCGGCGATCTCGCTGATCAGCTGCACTACTTCGTCGATTTCGGCCGCCGCCTGGTTGAGGAACGTGACCTGCTGGTCGGTCGCCCGCGTCTGCTCCACGGCCTTTTCCACCAGATCGCTGCTGGTGCGCACCTGTGTGTCGACATGGGTGATGGTGCTGCCGAGCTGCTCGGTGGCGGCGGCGACGGAGCGCACGTTGCCAGCCGCGCGGGTGCAGGCCGTCAGCAGGTTGCCGGTGCGTTGCGTCGTCACCGATGCCGTCGCCGCGAGGGCTTGGGCGGTGCCTTGCAGCGCCTTGCTTTCCGCCGAAACCGCCTCGACCGACTGGCCGATCCGGTCGTCGAACTCGCGCAGCAACCGGTCGAGCGCGTCGGCCCGCCGCTGGCGCGCGTCCTGGGAGGCTGCCTCGTCGGCGGCCAGCCGGTCGGCTTCGATCATGCTCAGCTTCAAGGCGTCGACGCAGCGGGCCATGTCGCCGAGTTCGTCGGTGCGCTCCAGCCCCGGAATGGCGTCGGCATAGGCGCGGCGCGTCAGCAGCACGAGGCTGCCGGCCAGTGCCCTGAGCGGCCGAATGATGCCGCGCCCGGTGTTCCAGCCGAGCACGATCAACACCACGGTCAAGACCACCAGGGTGATGCCTTGCAGCCAGCCGATGCGCGACTTGGTGGTGGTCAGATCGGTCTCGGCATCGGCGCCGAGCTGCCGCAGCGCCTCGGAAAACTGCGTGACCTTCGGATCGATCCGGCTGATGGCGTCCTCGAACTGTTCGGACGCCTTGTCGTAGGCGATGAGCGCCGCGCAATAGGCGTGCACGACGGCGACGTAGTCGGCGTCCAGCTTGACCAGCGCGATCCGCCCCTTCGGCGCGATCGTCATGTTTTTCAGCTGGAACTCGACGTCGCCCTTGCCCTTGTCGATCTCTTTCAACGGATCGTCGGTCCGCAGCACGGCGATCGAGCGCTCGGCTTCGCGCATGCCCGAGAACATCCGGCGGAGATCCGGCACGCCGCCGTCGCCGGCGCCGAGCACGCTGATGCCATCGATCGCCGTATCGAACGCCTCGGCGGCGTCTGCCATCGACTGTTCGAGACCGGGCGTCTCCTTGAACCCCAGCTTGGCGCGCACCGCGATCGCCTCGCGGAAGGCGGAAATCACCGTGTCGAGCCCCTGCGACAATGCTCCGAGATTGCCGTCTGCCGCCGTGTCGCGCAGGCGTGACAGATCGGATTTTGCCCCGGCGGCGATGGTATCGAACTCCTTGGTGAAGTGTTCCTCGGGCTTCAGCCGGATCTCGCGTTCGATCCGCCGCATCTCGCTGAACGCCAATTGCAGACGCGCCGCCTGGACGCCCGCATCCATGCTTCGGTTGAGCTGATTGAAGGCGACATCGACTTGAACCGAGCCCAGCAGGCTCATGCCGCCGATGGTCATCAATCCGAGGATCGGAACGATGCAGATGACGAGGATTCGGGTGCCAATCGACAACCGGGGGACGACGTTCATGAGAGGACTCCGCAATGCTGCCGCAACGTTAACCAGCAAGCATTGAGGAATGGTTGCGGCTTCTGCTCCAGAGGTGCCGGAGAGGGGCGATGCGCCGGTGCCGTGACGGCTCGTTCAGGGACGGCGGGCGTCGGCCTTCATCGATGCAGGTGACGCGCTGATCGCCTGAGGGCTCGCCCGGCGCGCGATGCTGCCACAGCGACGCATGCGGCAGCCGAATGCGTGCCAGTCGCGTGCCCATGCGGATCAGCCGAAATCCCTTGCGGCTCAGGATCTTTCGCAGTTTTAAGGGAAATGGTGCTGCAAGAGAGGATTGAACTCTCGACCTCTCCCTTACCAAGGGAGTGCTCTACCACTGAGCTACTGCAGCAACGGCCACGGCGCAAAGCACGCCGCAGCGGAATGGCGCGGTATCTGCCACAGCCGGCCGGTGAGTGCAAGCGCCGATATCATGTGCATGGCCGCTCAGGCGTATTCGGGCGGATAGTGTCCCCAGTTTTCGCGGCGATCGAACTGCCCCCGGGCAATCCGTCTGCCGAATTCGGCTGACGGGCAAGGTGATTCGCCCCTATACTTCGGATCGAACTTCAGCCCCGGTGGCGCGGGTGCCATTCCGTGCCTGCCCGCACCATCAGGTCGGCGACCTTGACGAGACAGACGGCCATTCGATGAGCGATGATCCCGCAACCGGGCCGCAAGGAACCGGAGCCGCCAAGCCGCTGCTGCGCCCGGCGGAGAAGCCGAGGACGGACAAGGAGATGCGGGCCGAGCGGCTGGCCGAGGCGCTCCGCGCCAATCTGAAGCGGCGCAAGCAGGCGGCACGCGCGCGGGATGCGTCGGCCGACGCGGGGAAATCATAAGCGCGGCCTGTGTGACGAAGCACTAACCATGCCTTGTCCCTGCCACAGTCCGGCTGATAGAGAAGACGAATGCGTGCGGGTCTCAGGCGCCTTCCTCCCGACCGGGCGCGGCTTGGCACGATACTTTTTGGGAACGAGCCACTCCATGGACAAGATCCGCATCGTCGGCGGCAATCCGCTCAATGGCAGCATTCCGATTTCGGGGGCGAAGAACGCGGCACTGCCGCTGATGATCGCTGCGTTGCTGACGGACGAAGTCCTGACGCTCGAAAACGTGCCGCGGCTCAGGGACGTGGCGCTGTTGCAGCGGATCATCTCCAACCACGGCGTCGACTATTCCTTGAACGGCAAGCGCGCCGGCGAGGACCATCTCTCCGGCCAGACCATCCACTTCCACGCCGAGGCGATCGTCGACACGCTGGCTCCCTACGATCTGGTCAGCCAGATGCGCGCCAGCTTCTGGGTGATCGGACCGATCCTGGCCCGCATGGGCGAAGCGGTCATCTCGCTGCCGGGCGGCTGCGCCATCGGCACGCGGCCGGTCGACTTCTTCCTCATGGGGCTGGAACAGCTCGGCGCCGAGATCGAGATCGATCGCGGTTACGTCGTCGCCAAGGCACCGAACGGCCTGATCGGCAACCGCGTGGTGTTCCCGCGCGTCTCGGTCGGCGCGACGCACACCATCATGATGGCGGCGACGCTCGCCAAGGGCGAGACCGTCATCGTCAATGCGGCGCGCGAGCCGGAGGTGGTCGATCTCGCTCGCTGCCTGGTGGCGATGGGGGCGAAGATCGAGGGCGCCGGCAGCTCGGAAATTCGTATCCAGGGCGTCGGCCGGCTGCATGGCGCGACGCACCGGGTGCTGCCCGACCGCATCGAGACCGGCACCTACGCGATGGCGGTGGCGATGACCGGCGGCGAGGTGACGCTTGAGGGCACCTCGGCCGACCTCCTGGAAACCGCCCTCGATACACTCGGCCAAGCCGGCGTGGTGGTCACGCCGGTCAGCGGCGGCATCAAGGTCTACCGCAACGGCAATGGCCTCAGGCCCGTCGACGTGACGACCGAGCCGTTCCCCGGCTTTCCGACCGATCTGCAGGCACAGTTCATGGCGCTGATGACCAAGGCCGGCGGCACCTCGCGCATCACCGAGACGATTTTCGAGAACCGCGTCATGCATATCGCCGAACTGTCGCGGCTGGGGGCCAGGATCCACCACGAAGGGCAGGTGGCGACCGTCGAAGGCGTCGACCGGCTGATCGGCGCGCCGGTGATGGCAACCGACTTGCGCGCCTCGGTGTCGCTGGTGATCGCGGGACTGGCGGCGGAAGGCGAGACGACGGTCTCCCGCGTCTATCACCTCGATCGCGGCTTCGAGCGGCTGGAAGAAAAGCTGTCGCGCTGTGGTGCCGAGATCGAGCGGCTGGCGGGCGAGGGGGCGCGCTGAGCCGTGTCGGGGGGGCTGAAACTGATGGCGCTCGATGGCGACGATCTCGCCGTGCTGTCGAGCTATGTGCAGGATGCCGTCGTCAAGGCCGGCGAGATCCGCTGGCTGAAGCGCGAGAAGCGGCTCATCCTGGCGCTCAACCGCTTCGTGTGGGAGGCGGCAGACGCGGGTTCCGGCCCGTTCGAGCGGCGGCGGGCGGCGCTGCATTTCGACCGCGTCGTCTCGGTGCAGTCGAAGGGCGTGGCGCTGTCGAATGCCGATGCCGTGCTGGAACTCCTCGCCGTGCTGTTCGAGCCGGGCGAGGATCCCTCCGGAACAGTCGAATTCGCCTTTGCCGGCGGTGCGACCCTCAGGGCGTCGGTCGAATGCGTCGAGGCGCAATTGACCGACCTCGGCGCCGCCTGGGCGACGGTGGCCAAGCCCGAGCACAAGGCGTGAGGCAGGATATCTCGTCATTGCGGGCCGAAGGCGAAGCAATTGACTGGAGCGGATCTCGGGCAGAGGCCGTCCCCGCGCGCTGCCTCATTGCATGCAGGCGACGTCCGTTGATATGACGGGGGCCGAAGAGCCGCCTTTCCTCCCGCCCCAACCCCAAGGACTGCGACGTGGTCACCCGTCTTGAAGCCCGAGAAGCCGATTTCGAGGGCCGTTTCCGCGCCCTGCTCGATGCCAAGCGTGAAGTGTCGGAGGATGTCGATCGGACGGTCGCCGACATCATCGCCGCGGTCCGAACGCAAGGCGACAAGGCGCTGATCGAATTCAGCCGAAAATTCGACCGTATCGATCTCGCTTCCCTCGGCATCCGCGTCACCGAGGCAGAGATCGCGGCGGCGGTGGCGCAAGTGTCGGCGGCAACGCTCGGCGCGCTTGGACTGGCGCGCGACCGCATCCACGCGCACCACCTGAAGCAGTTGCCTCAGGACGACCGCTACACCGACGCCATCGGCGTCGAGCTCGGCTCGAAGTGGACGGCGATCGAGGCGGTCGGCCTCTACGTGCCGGGCGGCACGGCGAGCTATCCGTCGTCGGTGTTGATGAACGCGGTGCCGGCCAAGGTTGCCGGGTGTCCCCGCGTCGTCATGGTGGTGCCGTCGCCGGATGGCAGGCTCAATCCTCTCGTGCTGGCGGCGGCGAAGCTGGCCGAGGTCGACGAGGTCTATCGCGTCGGCGGGGCGCAGGCGGTCGCCGCGCTCGCCTACGGCACCGAGACGATCGCCCCGGTCGCCAAGATCGTCGGCCCGGGCAATGCCTATGTGGCGGCGGCCAAGCGCCGGGTGTTCGGCAAGGTCGGCATCGACATGATCGCCGGCCCGTCGGAGGTGCTGATCGTCGCCGATGCCGGCAACGATCCGGACTGGCTTGCTGCCGATCTCCTCGCCCAGGCCGAGCACGACGCGGCGGCGCAGTCGATCCTGATCACCGATTCCTCCGTTCTCGCGGATGCGGTCGAGGCCGCCGTCGCCCGGCAGTTGCAGAGCCTGCCGCGCGGTGAGACCGCCGCTGCCAGCTGGCGCGACTATGGCGCCATCATCCTGGTCGCCGACCTGGCCGATGCCATCCCGCTCTCCGACCGGATCGCGCCGGAGCACCTGGAATTGGCGCTCGACGATCCCGAACCCTTTGTCGCAAAGGTGAGGAACGCCGGGGCGATCTTCCTCGGCCATCATACGCCCGAAGTGATCGGCGACTATGTCGGCGGCTGCAACCACGTGCTGCCGACGGCGCGCTCGGCCCGGTTCTCCTCCGGCCTGTCGGTGCTGGATTTCGTCAAGCGCACGTCGATCCTGAAGCTCGGACCCACTCAGCTCAAAGCGCTGGCGCCGGCGGCGATTACACTGGCCGAAGCGGAGGGCCTCGGTGCGCACGCCCGCTCGGTCGCCATCCGCGTGAACCTTTGACCAGAGCATCGTCTCAGCCTGTGCACGCGCCGGGACCAGACTCTGACCTGTTGTCTCCACGCATAGTATCGAAGAGTCTGCGGCTTTTCGGGACCATGTGCTAGCCCTGAAGCGGGAGCGCCGGAATGGACACCGTGTCGGACGCCGCAGCGGAGCAGCCCCGCACGCGCCTGATCGAAGTCGTGCTCGACCCCGATTCGATCGCGCGCGCCGCTCCCGACGTCGAGCATGAGCGGGCAGTCGCCATCTACGACCTGATCGAGGAGAATTCGTTCGAGCCGCTCGGCCATGCCGGCGGGCCGTACCGGCTGCGGATCTCGCTGGTCGAACGGCGGCTGGTGCTCGACATCACCGAGGCCGACGGCGCGCCGGTCGTCATCCACATTCTGTCGCTGACGCCGTTCCGGCGGGTGGTCAAGGACTATTTCCTGGTGTGCGAGAGCTACTATTCCGCCATCCGCACCCTGGCGCCGTCGCAGATCCAGTCGATCGACATGGGGCGGCGCGGCCTGCACGACGAAGGCTCGCAGATCCTGCGGGAGCGGCTGAAGGACAAGATCACCGTCGATTTCGACACGGCGCGGCGGCTGTTCACCCTGATCTGTGCCCTGCACTGGAAAGGGTGAGGGGCGACGATGGCGGAACGTCCGAGTTCGGTGCTGTTTGCCTGCTCCATGAACTCGGTGCGCTCGCCCATGGCCGAGGCGCTCGCCCGCCACCTGTTTCCGCGCCAGATCTACGTGCAGTCGGCCGGCGTCCGGCGCGGCGACCTCGA
>JARLIU010000219.1 GCA_031291595.1 Ancalomicrobiaceae bacterium
CACATCTCGTCTTCGAGCGCCGCAAAGGTGCCGGCGTGCCGCACGCGGCCCTGCTGATAGAGCGCAGCCACCGGCTCGGCCCTGAGGTACTTGCCGCGCGTCGCCCGGACCGACTTGACCGGCACGCCGGCGTCGACCTCGCGGATGACGGAGGCCACCATATCGCCGCCCTGGTTGACCTCGGCCATCAGGCAATCGGCGTTGAGCGCGTGATAGAGCCCGACGGCACGCGCCGCCCAGTCGGTCGGGCGGGCGCCGGAAACCGTCTGATCGGCGACGACATAGGCGGTGCCGTCGGCTGCCAGTCCGGCCGCGACGATGCCGCAGGCGTCCGCCGTCCGCGTCGATGTCGCCGGCGGGTCGACGGCAACAACGATGCGGGTCAGCTCCGGGGCTGCCGCGACCCTGAGCGTGTCGATTTCTTCGCGGCGGAACAGCGCATCCGGACGGTCGTCGATCAATTCGCCCTCGAGTTCCTGCCTGCCAAGCCGGGTGCCGTTGTAGCGGCCGACGACGGCATCGAGGAATCGCGGCGCCAGATTGAAGGCGTTGGCCTTGGTGGAGGCGCGCGTCACCACGGTCCCGGCTTCCGACAGGAGCCGGCGCAGAAGCGGGATCGGGCGCGGCGTGGTGGTTGCGACTTGGCGGGGCGTCTCCCCGAGCCGTAGCCCGAACTGCAGCATGTCCCAGCACTCCTCCGCATGGCGCCACTTGGCAATTTCGTCCGACCAGGCGGCGCCGAACTGCGGTCCGCGCAACGACTCCGGGTCCTCGGACGAGAACGCCTGGGCGATCGCCCCATTCGACCATTCGAGCCGCCTGAGCGAGGTCCGCCACACCGGCCGCTCGGCACGGCGATGGACCGAAAGGAGCCCGGAAACGCCCTCGATCATCACGTCGCGCACGTCGGCATAGGTCTCGCCGACCAGCGCGATGCGTCCGACGCCGGCGGTGGTGAACGGCGGGAACCCAAGCGCCATCGCCTTCACCCATTCGGCCCCTGCCCGCGTCTTGCCGGCGCCGCGACCGCCGAGGAGCAGCCAGGTGGTCCAGTCGCCTGATGGCGGCATCTGGTCGGGTCGCGCCCAGGTCGGCCAATCGGATCTCAGGACATCGATCTCGGCGGCGGACAGCCCGGCCAGAAAGGCTTCAATCTCCCTCGGCCGCCTGCAGGCTCTGAATGCGGCGCGCAAGGTCCCGGCGGAATGCATCGATGTCGGCCTCCGGTTGCTCGACGACCTCGGGCCGGGTCTGGCGCTCGAGCCCGATCAACAGTTCGAGCGTCTTGGCGAGCGCGGCCAGCGTGCGGGCATCGCGTTCGTCGACGCCCTCCGACTGCAGTTGCGCCAGATGCCGGTCGATCTCGTCGATCTGCCGCTCGACGGCCCTGAACAGACGCGAGACCAGCACCGAGCGATCGAGCTCAGGGCGCGCGAGTTCCGGTCCCGGGCGGTCGCCCTCCGCCTGAGGTCCGCGCCGGTGCGCCCAGCCTTCGCGCGCCGCCCGCTCGTAGATGGCGCGATCGCGTACGCCGTAGGCCTTGGCGATCACCGCGACGGGCAGGCTCGATTCTTCGTAGGTCGACCGGATCTCGCTCCAAGGCACCGTCCTGCGCGCCGGAGTGGCAGGGGCTTGCGGATCGTCCGGCGCGGCGGGTGCCGTCGGCCGAGCGATCTTGGCGGCTTTCGGCAGCGTCGCCGGCGCTGTCTTTTCCGCCCGGTGCAACTGCGGGCGAGGCCGTGGCGAAGCGCTCCGCCGCCCGCGCGATCTGGCGTCAGTCTCTGTCACTGTCGACCTCGGATAGAGCAGCGGTCCCGCTCGTGTGCAGGAGGCAAGGAATTCGAGCGAAGAAGGACGACTTCCGGCGAAAATGCAGATCTGTCACCGGATGAATACTGAAGCCACTCGGCTCCGATCGTTACAAATTCGTCATTGTTCTTAACTGCCGAAGGGCCGTTGGCGCCAACGTCTTTATGACAATTTGTCGATCATGGGGAGATGCTAGCGGTCGAGCGCCACGCTGTCAAATTTCAGGCCGCAATCGATGAGTCGAATGTGGTTACATGAATGTGACAATTTCTACGATCATCGGAGATTGTACTACAATCCCAGCATGTTATCCGTTTGCCGGCTATTTTTTGCCGTAGCTCGGGTCTTCGCCGGGCCAGCCGACGATGTGGTCCTCGAGCGTATTCTCGGGGATAAGTTCTTCAGATATGACGCGGTTTCGGATCGAGATGCGGGCGACGTGGACGGTGTTCGGATCGCCCGAGACCAGCGGATGCCACCAATAGAGCGGCTTGCCGGCCGCGATCAGACGGTAGGCGCAGGTCGGCGGCAGCCAAGTGTAGGTTTGCGACACCACTTCCTCGGGATCGAGCTTGACGCAGTCGGGCACATGGTCCCAGCGGTTGTCGTAGTCCTTGCACTGGCAGCTCGTGTGGTCGAGCAGCTTGCAGGCGACATTGGTCCAGTAGATGTCGCCGGTCTCTTCCTCCTCGAGCTTGTTGAGGCAGCAGCGGCCGCAGCCGTCGCAGAGCGATTCCCACTCCGCGTCGGTCAGTTCGGTCATTGGCTTCGCTTCCCAAAACGGGAGCGAGCCATCGTCATGCGTCATGGGCCTGCCTTCGCCACTTTTGCAGAGTTCGAATCGTGTACCTCGGTGGCTCACGATCTTATTAGGGACGCGATCCCGAGGCGGCAAGCGCAAGGGCCTCGACCGCGGTCCGAAGCTTGCTTAAACTCCCATTAAGATTTGCGGCCGCGTGCCGCCACTCCAAACCGGGACAGTTCCGTGCCAAATCGCGACGATGGTCCACGCCCAGACGAGCGGCAGCCGCACCGCCGGCGCCGCTGGTTCGGCTTTCTGGAGGTCGATGCCCTCATCGATTCCGGGCTCTACGGGCTCGGGATGAAGGCGCTCGACATCGTTGACGCCATCGTGATGTTTTCGCGCCGCTTCCGGCTGACCGGCTGGCGCTGGCTGCTCGTCGACCTGCTCGACGATATCGCCACTTTCGGCACTGCCGGTTCGGTGCTGATGCTGGCTCTGGCGCTTCCGGCCTTCCAGGAGACGCACAAGGACTGGCGGCAGGAATCCGACTATGCCGTCACCTTCCTCGACCGCTACGGCAACGAGATCGGCAAGCGCGGCATCAGGCTCAACGATTCGGTGCCGCTCGACCAGTTGCCGCCCTATCTGATCAAGGCGGTGCTGGCGACCGAGGACCGCCGCTTCTTCGAGCATTTCGGCATCGACATCATCGGCACGTCGCGCGCCCTCGTCGAGAACCTCAGACACCAGGGCGTCACCCAGGGCGGCTCGTCGCTGACGCAGCAATTGGCCAAGAATCTGTTCCTGTCGAACGAACGCTCGTTCGAGCGCAAGATCAAGGAAGCGTTTCTCGCGCTGTGGCTCGAGGCCAACCTGTCGAAGCGCGAGATCCTGAAACTCTACCTCGACCGCGCCTATATGGGCGGCGGAACGTTCGGCGTGGCAGCGGCGGCAGAGTTCTACTTCGGAAAAAACGTGCGCGACATCAGCCTCGCCGAGGCGGCGATGCTGGCCGGCCTGTTCAAGGCGCCGACCAAATACGCCCCGCACGTCAATCTGCCGGCCGCCCGCGCCCGCGCCAACGACGTGCTGTCGAACCTCGTCACCGCCGGCTATTTCTCGGAAGGCCAGGTGCTCGGCGCCCGCCGCAATCCGGCCAAGCCCGTCGACCGCAGCCGGACGTACAGTCCAGACTATTTCCTCGACTACGCCTTCCAGGAAGTGCAGCAGATCGCCCCGGTCGACCATTCGATCACGGTGAAGACGTCGATCGACATCGGCATCCAGAAGAAGTCCGAAGAGGTGCTCGAAAACGCGCTCAGGCAATACGGCGAGGAATACGACATCAGCCAGGGTGCGATTATCATTGGCGATCCGGACGGCTCGGTCAGAGCCATGGTCGGCGGACGCGACTACGGTTCCAGCCAGTATAATCGCGCTACCGACGCGTTGCGCCAGCCGGGGTCGTCGTTCAAGCCCTACGTCTATACGGCGGCCCTGACGATCGGCGGCTACAATCCGCAATCGATCGTCAACGATCACCCGTTCTGCATCGGCGACTGGTGCCCGCACAACTTCGGCAACAAGTATTTGGGCAGCGTCACGCTGACGACGGCCATCGCGCAGTCGCTGAACTCGATACCGGTGCAACTCGTCAGCGCCATGGGCCGCGAGAAGGTCGCTGCTTTCGTGCGCCGCTTCGGCATCAATCTGCCGGAAAAACCGGACTGGCCCTTCGTCATCGGCGCGATCGAGGTGCATGTCATCGACCAGTTCGGCGGCTATGCGACGTTTGCCAACGGCGGCTATCACATCAAACCGCATGCCGTCGATCAGATCATCAACGGCCAGGGCCATGTGGTCTATGACCGGCTGCGCGACAATCCACCGCCCGAGCGGATCGTGCCCGAGGACAAGATCGCGCAGATCGTCGGCATGATGCACCATGGTGTCGAGGCCGGCACCGGCACCCGCGCCAAGCTCGACGGCATTCCGGCCGCCGGCAAGACCGGCACGACGCAGGAATCGCGCGATGCCTGGTTCTGCGGCTATACCGGCAATCTCATCGGCATCGTGTGGACCGGCAACGACGACAACCATCCGATGAACAAAGTTACCGGCGGCTTCGTGCCGGCGCAGATGTGGCACGACGTGATGACCTTCGCCCATACCAACATCGAGTTGAAGCAAGGCATCGGCCTGCCACCGCCGGATCGCCGGCCAAGCGACCAGCCGGTCGCCGACAAGGGCAAGTCGCCGACGCAACAGACGGCGCAGGCACCTTCGGCGACGCCTGCCAATTCCTCAAGCTTCGTCGAAGTGAGAGGTCCGGATGCCGAACATCCCTGGCAGCTGAACAACAAGTCCTTGAGCGTTCTGACCGAGATCGAGGGGTTGATGCGCACGGCGCCGCTGGTCGGCCCCAAGGGCGGTGCCTCGATCACGCCGCTGCCGGCTCCCGGCCGCCGCCTGATGATGCTGGCCGGCGACGGGCTCGGCGTGAAGGGCCGCGGCCTCGTCGAGGTGCATTGAGCGGCCGCGGCCGCGGCGGGGTCTGGCGAGCGCCGAACCGGCCCGGCGGCAAGATCCGTACGGCCCATGCAATTTGAGGATTCCGTTGGAGCCCTTCCTGGTCTAGACAACGATCCGCAGCCGCAATCCGGACTTAGCGCGTGAAGCTCCTCTTCGAACTCCTCCTCGCCATGGCGATCGCGGTCGGCTCGGGTCTCGGGTCGGCGTGGTACATCGTCGGCGACGGCTGGTTGCTGAAGACCGATACGTTCGGCGTCTGGGGAGCCTGGCCGATGAGCGGCAGTTCGGATGCGGATCCCTACACCCGTGCGGTGCTGGCCCGCACCGGACAGGTGCCGCTCGCCCAGGGCGAGGGAACGATCTTCTTTGCCGCGCGCGACGACACCGGCGCCGCCATCCGCGGCGGCTGCGAGTACCGCGTCGTCGGCAATACGCCGCCGGCCCGGTTGTGGACGCTCACCCTGATCGACGCCAATGCCGATCTGCCGCGCAACCCCAGTGGCGTGACCTACGTGCGCAGCGACCGCATCCTGCGCGACGAGACCGGCCAGTTCGTCATTTCGATCTCGCCCAAGGCGCGTCCGGGCAACTGGCTGCCGCTGCAGCAGCCGGGCCGCTTCACCCTGGTGTTGCGGCTCTACGACACGCCGGCCTCGTTCCTCGCCGATCTGCACGACGGATCGCTGCCGCGCATCGAGCACGGGAGCTGCCAATGATCCGGCTCGCGCTCTGGGTGATCGGCGGCCTGCTGCTCGGCGGCATCATCCATATCGTCACGATCCTCGGCTTGCCGCGCTACGCCGAGCATGACGCCTATACGCGCATCGGCGCCATGGCGCTCGACGGCCGGTTCACCGCGCTGCCGCGGGTTACGCCGGACGAGAAGCCGCTGCCATTGCTCGATCCGGCCATGGCGCATGCGGTCTGCCGGTTCTCGCTGGCGAACGGTCCGGTGCGCATCCGCGCCGAAATGCCGGATGTCTACTGGTCGATCGCGCTGTTCAACCGCGCCGGTATCAACGCCTATTCGCTGTCCGATCACGGCGTCGAACAGCGCGCCATCGACATCCTCATCGCCAATGCCGATCAGATCGCGGCGATCCG
>JARLIU010000220.1 GCA_031291595.1 Ancalomicrobiaceae bacterium
ACCCGCGTTGGTTCCGTCAATTAGGCCAGAATCGCCCGTCAAATCAGAGATAAGATCAGTTTATGGCCAATTTTTTCCTTGGCATCGACGCCGGCTCGTCGGTAACCAAAGTCGCGGTATTCGACGAAAATGGCCAACAGCTCGGCATTGGATTTCGTCGCATCCGTCTGCAACGGCCGCATCCCGGCTGGTCGGAATTAGAGCCCGACCTTGCATGGAGCGCGGTCGGCGCAGCAATCCGTGCCGCCCTCGACAATGCCGGTGTCGTGGGCGACGACATTGCCGCCGTGGGCCTGTCGGCAGCCATGGTGGGCGCATGGCTGGTCGAGGACAACGGCAGCGCCTTGCGTCCTGGCATCGTATGGGAAGACAGCCGGGCGCAGGGATTGCTGGACCGACGAGCGAGCGACGTCCCGGATTTCTACCAAAGGATATTCCAGTCGAATGGATGCGTACTACAGCAGGGCTGCACATTGCCGCTGCTTGCTTGGTTGCGGATACATGAGCCGGACGTGCTGGACAGGGCGGCGCATGTTTTCAGCTATAAGGATTTCCTGCGTCTGAAGCTGACCGGACGGGTAGCCGCCGATCGGACCGAAGCGGCGGTGGCGCCGGGCAGCGCGCGGAAGCGCGACCACAGCCCCGAAATGCTTGCGTTGTTCGAGGTCGCCGACCTAGCGCACAAGCTGCCGCCAGTGGCGGATTCCGAAACCATAGGCGGCTTCGTCACGGCCATCGCTGCAGCCGCCACCGGCCTTGCTGAAGGCACGCCGGTGGCGATCGGCTCTGGTGATGTCCCGGCGACGGTCATCGGCGCCAGCGCGCTCGAAACCGGGATGGCGATGGCCGTTCTCGGTACGACCTGCATGGTCGGCGTCGTCTGCGATCAGCCCGTGTTCACGCCGCCCGACCTGGGCCTGCTCTTCACCCTGCCCGGCGAAAACTGGTTCCGGGCGATGGTCAATGTGGCCGGCACGCTCAATCTTGACTGGGCGATCGAAACGCTGCTGCCCGACATAGCCAGGGAACCCGATCTCTATGCGCGGATGGAGGCGATGATCGCCCCGCTGCCGATCGGCAACGAGGGCTTGATCTATTTGCCGTATCTCAGCGAAAGCGGCATCATTGCGCCAGTGGTCAGCCGCGAGGCGCGCGCCGCCTTTTGCGGTCTCACGCCCCGACACGCGCGGCCTCATATGATCCGAGCCGTCTATGAAGGCGTCGTACTGGCGATGCGCGACCTGTATCAGAGTCTGGAAGGCGCCAGCGACAAGATTCTGCTGACCGGCGGCGGGGCCCGCAGCCTGACGTGGACCCAAATGATCGCCGACGCTCTCGGCGCCACCGTTCTCGTTCCGGCCGGCACCGAGTTTGGGGCGAGGGGAGCCGCCCTCCTCGCGGCGACAGCCATAGGACAATTCGGTTCAATCCGCGAGGCGTCGGTGGCGACGCGGCGGATACAGCGCCGGCACGAGCCGGACCGTTCCGTGAAGCCGGCCTGGGATCACGCATTCGAGAATTATCGCGCCCGCCGTGACAGCGCCTTGCGCAGATAGCCGGAAAGGCTTAAGCCGTCATTCCATGTGGTGCATACCACTGGGAAACTTTGGCTGTACCAGCTTATGCCCTCGATCCTCGCTGCCGATCATCCGCCGCTCTATCAACGCATCGCGAGTTCCCTTGCAGCGAAGATCGCATCCGGCGCGCTTAAGGTCGGCGAAAGACTGCCGTCGGAACGGCAGATGGCCGAAGACCTCGGCGCCAGCCGGATGACTGCCCGACAAGCGCTGAAGCTCCTGGAGCGGCGCGGTCTGGTCGAGACCCGCACCGGTCGAGGCGCCTTCGTCGCCCATCCGCGCATCGAACAGCAACTCAGCACTCTGAGCGGATTCACCGAGGAGATGAATCGCGGCGGCCGCAGCGCTTCCAGCATCGTGCTCGATGCAGGCGCCGGCGCGGCGGATCGGGAAGCGGCGGCGGCGCTTGGCATCGCCGAGCATGCGCCCGTACATCGCCTTGTTCGCGTGCGTCTGGCGGATGCCGAACCCGTCGGTCTCGAGCGCACCGAAATCCCGGCCGCACTCGCGCCGAAACTGCTGGAACGCGCGGACTTCAGCACGGATTCGCTCTACCGCGTGCTGCGCGAGGATTATGGCCTCTATCCGAGCGAAGCTGAGCAAAAGCTCTGGTCTGCGCATCCGGATGCGGTCAGCGCCGTATCACTCGGCATTACGCCGCAGAGCCCGGTTCTCGTTCTCACCCGCCGCACGCTCGACGCGACGCGCCGTCCGCTCGAATACGTCCGAGCGGTCTATCGCGGCGACTGTTTCGTGATGCGCGTCAATCTGACGCTCGGAAAAGGCACATGACCAAAACGCCGACAGCCGCGGCTTACCTAGCCGACCTCACCATCCGCATCGGCCGTCTGCTCGGCGACAACGCCGAAGCGATCGCGGCCGCCGCCGACTCTGTCGAACGCACGGCTAAGGCCGACGGGCTGGTCTATGTTTTTGGCACCGGCCATAGCCACGCCATGGCCGAAGAGGCGCATTACCGGGCCGGCGGGCTGGCGTTGACCGTGCCGATCCTCTCCGCTGTGACCATGGTGCATGAAAGTGCGGTCGCGGGCACCGTCTTCGAGCGGATCCCGGGCATAGTCGCGCCGATCTTCGCCCGCTATCCGATCGGACCAAACGATGTGCTGATCGTGGTGTCCAACAGCGGCGTCAACACGGCCACCGTGGAGGCTGCGTTGATCGGCAAGGCAATTGGCGCGACCGTTGTCGCGATCACCTCGGAAGCCTATTCGAAGGTTGCCGCCCAAGGACGATCGCGCCTCGCCGACGTCGCCGACATCGTGCTCGACAACGGTGCGCCTCCTGGCGACGCTACAATCAGTCTGCCGGGGAGCGAATTGCGCGTCGGCCCGGTTTCGACCTCGATTGGGGCGGCGCTGATGAACGCCGTCTTCGTCGAAGCAGCTGCGCGCCTGCAGTCGGCTGGCGTCGCCGCACCCATCTATCTCAGCGCCAATATGCCGGGCGCCAAGGAGGCCAACAAGGCGCTGGTCGACCGCTATCGGCCGCGCAATCCACATCTTTGAAAATTCCGGGACTCAAGGTTTCCGAGACTCGAGGGGAGCTTCGGAGCAACGGGAGAATACGATGATAAGCCCCACAAGACTTCTGACAATCGCCGGCTGCGCCGCGGCGCTTCTTACCGGCTCCGCCTATGCCGAGCCGGTCACCCTGACGCTCTGGCACATGGAGCAGCCGCCGCACCGCGTGCAGCGGATGAAGGAATTGCTTGGCGAATTCAATAAGGCGCATCCCGATATCCAGGTTCGTCAGGAGCCGCAGAGCTGGGGCGAAATCTACGCCAAGGCGCCGGCCGCCTTCGCCGCCGGGAATGGCCCCGACCTTCTGTTCACGATTCCCGACTTCACCACCGTTCTGAAGAGCATCAACGCCGTCGTGCCGGTCGACGATCTGGTTAAGGATCTCGACTCC
>JARLIU010000221.1 GCA_031291595.1 Ancalomicrobiaceae bacterium
CTGGCCTGCGTCGGCGACGGGCGGCAATCGGGCACGTCGGGGTCGCCGTCGATCCTCAATGCCTCGCCGGAAGCCGCCGTCGGCGGTGGTCTGGCGCTGTTGCAGACCGGCGACAAAGTGCGTATCGACTTGAGGACCGCCCGGGCCGACATGCTGGTGCCGGAGGACGAGATCGCCCGCCGCCGCGCCGCGCTCGAAGCCAATGGCGGCTACCAGTACCCGGACCACCAGACGCCGTGGCAGGAGATCCAGCGTGGCCTGGTCGACCAGCTGTCGGAAGGCATGGTGCTGAAACCGGCTGTCAAATACCAGCGCATCGCTCAGAAGACGATGCCGCGCGACAATCATTAGCTGATATTGAGTTGAAGCCATGCTCGATCGGGAGGCATGCGCAACAGCGGGTTGTCCGGTCGTGACCGGTCAGGGCAGGTTGCGTTCGGATGGAACCGTCGCGGCGCTCTGGCGTTGGCGACGGCGCTAATCAGCCTAATATCGGTTCATTGATCGCGAGTCGCGCTATCACCTGAAAATCGGTTATTTCGAAGGTCCCCGCTCGCCGCGCCGCCGGCAGCCCCCCAATGCGGGTCGCCCGGCGGGTCGCAGGCCTGCAAGGGCCGGATTGCGTCGCCGCACGCCCATGCGTGATTCGCCGCAGGCTGGCAATCATCCGTCCTGTGATAAGATCCTTTCCGGGAGGTTGGACGGAACGCGATAGACGGCGACAAGCCGTGGCACGGGTCCAAAGTCCGGGATAACGGGAAGCGAGCGTCGCCGCAGCATGCCGGTGCGCCGCGAGGCGTGGGCATAGGGCGTCGTCCGGGGCCATCGTCCTCGGCCGGAAACGCGCCCGAACTGCCATGCGATCGCGCCCGGCCGTCGCGGCAACGGTTGCCGATGTGCCCTGCCGGCATCGCCGTAAGCGGAATGAGCTGCGAGGAAAGCGGCCCGGCGTCATATCCGGACCGGCGGTCCGCCGGTCCACGCACGAAGCGTCCGTCCGTCAGAGTCCAATGACGGCAATCGACGAATGCGCCAGCAGAGACGTGACCATCCCGAACCACCGTGCCCCCGGACGCCCCCGCGACGAGGCCGCCGGACGGACCATTCTCGACGTCACTCGCCGGCTCGTCGGCGAATTGGGCTATGACGCCGTCACCACGCGCATGATCGCCGATGCCGCCGGCACCGGCAAACAGACCATCTACCGCCGTTGGCCGTCGAAGCCGGAGCTGGTACTTGCCGCTTTCCTCGCCCACGCCGAGGAAACCGTCGACCAGCCAATTCCCGAGGCCACGCCCGCCCGCGAGCGTATCGCCCTCTTCGTCGAACGCACGTTTTCAAGCCTGATGCATACCGCGCCAGCCGTGCGCGGGCTGATGGCCATGGCGCAGCACGACGGCGACTTCCGCCGCATCTTCCGCACCAATTTCGTCGAGCCGCGCCGTCTCGCCTTCGCCCAGCTGCTGGAGGGCGCGATTGCCGACGGCCTGTTCCCGAGCGATCACGACCTGGAGGCGATGTCCACCGCACTGTTCGGCGCCATCTGGCTGCGGCTGCTGCTTGACGAACGGCTCGACGCCGAATTTGCCGGTCGGCTGACGGCAATCGTCGTCGACGGCATCCGTGGCAACTGAGCAGGCGCTGCAAGCGACGGTGATCGGCTGGACCACGCCACTGCGCCAGCTCCGCGAGAAAGCGACCGGCATCAAGGAGTGAGAGCGCAATGCCGTCGCATGGAAACATGTGGCGGCATTGCGGTTTGGCGAAATCAGCTGGTCAGAATAGACATCAGTTCGTCAGAACAGGTTGCCGCCAGTGCGCTGCACGCACGCCCGCGCCACTTGCGATGTCGTATCCTGCGCCAGTCCGTGCTGGCACGCCTCCCGGGCGCCCTGCTTGTCGCCAAGCGCTTCCTGCGCCAGACCGCGATTGACCCAGACATGCGGGAAGTTGCGGTCAAGGTCGATCACTGCCTCGAAATCGTCGAGCGCGCCCTTGTAGTCCTTGATCGCCATCTTGGAGATGCCGCGGCCGTTATACGACTGCGCTGCCGCGGCGTCGCGCACCAGGACCTGATCGAAGTCGGCGATGGCCGCCTTGTGGTTGCCCTGCACCTGATAGGTCAGAGCCCGGTCGTGAAACGCGGCGAGATTGTCCGGGCTGATCGAAATGGCGGTGGCGAAATCGGCGAGCGCGGCGTCGATCTGGCCGGTCTGCCGCTCGATATTGCCGCGCTCGATGAAGGCGGCGGCATAATTGGGATTGAGCTGGGCCGCATGGTTGAAGTCGGCAAGCGCCAGGTCCAATTTGCCCATGCGGCGATAGACGATGCCGCGGTTGAGGTAGGCTTGGTGGAAGTTCGGGTTGAGCTTCAGCGCCGTGGCGAAGTCCTCGAGCGCCTGCTGATATTGTCCGGCCCCGGCGTACGCCGTCCCGCGCACATTGTAGGGGCCGGGATTATTGGGGCTGGCGCGGATCACTTCCGAAAGCGAGGAGATGTTGGCCTGGCTGGCGTAGGTGGCGCTCGGATCGGGCATTTCGCTTGGCGCCACGCCGCTCGAGGCGCAGCCGGCGAGCATCAGGGCGGCGGCAAGACCAGCGATAGCGTGGAGCGCGCCCTTGGAGCTCAAGGAGGAACGGCTCAAGCAGGAACGGGCACCGCAGTTCGACATCGACATCCACCACCAGATTTTTGTGGTCCGCCCACCCCTGGTCGGCACCACCTTGGGCAATCGCCACACGCTGCCCCCGATCGACCGGGCGCTCGTTCCCCGGCATATCCGGGCGGGGTCCCCTTGCGACAGGCAGACCGAACTTGAGGCGTAGCGGCAGCATCTGCTCATCCGCGCAGCCACCCTTCGCAACAATCGCGACCGAACCATGGCAAAGCCGGCAAACCGGGCGATCGCCGTGCGTTTTCGGACGCATCGGCATTTTCGCCACAGCGGCGCCGGCACGGCCGCAACGTCCGAAGCACGGTCGCCAAAACGACCAAAAAACGGCCGTACCTCAAGCACGGCCGTCTCATGACAGAGCGGAGAGAAGAGCTCGCCGAGCGGATGCGCCTGACGCATCCGCCTGAGTAGCGACGATCAGCTGCGGCGAGCGCCGGGCCCGGTGGTCGGCGTGGCCGGCTTGCCGGGCAGCAGGCCTTCGCGCTGAGCGCGCTTGCGGGCGAGCTTGCGGGCGCGGCGTACGGCCTCGGCCTTCTCGCGCGCCTTCTTCTCGGACGGCTTTTCGTAATGTCCGCGGAGCTTCATTTCACGAAAGATGCCCTCGCGCTGCATCTTCTTCTTCAGGGCCTTCAGGGCCTGATCAACGTTATTGTCGCGAACGAGAACCTGCACGCGTGATATCCCGTGTTGGAACCAATCCTCTTGGCAAGGATCGGGAGGGTGCCTCTATGGATGCGCCCGGCCATTGGGGACGTGAGCCCCCGCGCGCCGACGGCACGTTTTCCGGAAGGCCAGTTGGTTACCAGATGACCGTTGCGCTGTCCACCCCGGGCCGCGGCTTATTCCGCCATCGTGTGGCGAATGTGATTGACGTGACCCATCTTTCGTCCAGCCCGGACCACGCGCTTACCGTAGAGATGCACGCGCGCCGACGGGTCCGACATCAGCGCCGCCACCCGCCCGACATCGTCTCCGATGAGGTTTTCCATCACCACGTCGGCATGCCGGCGGGCCGAACCGAGCGCAAGGCCGGCGACCGCCCTGACATGCATCTCGAACTGGCTGACGTCGCAGACGCTTTCGGTCCAGTGGCCGGAGTTGTGCACGCGCGGCGCGATCTCGTTGGCAACGAGCGATTCGCCGGCGACGCCCGCGACGACGAACAGTTCGACGGCAAGCACACCGACGTAGTCGAGCGCAACGGCGATCTGCGAGCCAAGCGCGGCGGCGGCCCGGGCCGTCTCGGACCCGATCCGCGCCGGCACGCTGGATGTGCGCAAGATGTGCTCGCGGTGGACGTTCTCCGGGATATCGTAGACCTCGATCGCGCCATCGAGCCCGCGGCCGACCAGCACCGAGATCTCGCGGCAGAACGGCACGAAGCCCTCGAGGATCGCCGGTTGTCCGCCCATGGCCGCAAAAGCCGCCGCGGCCTCGTCGAGTGCCGCAATCTTCACCTGCCCCTTGCCGTCATAGCCGAGCCGTCGCGTCTTCAGGATCGCCGGCACGCCGGTTTCGGCGAGCCCGGCCTCGATCTCGCCGAGCGTCTCGACGGCATGGAACGGCGCGGTGGCAATGCCGAGACCATTCAGGAACCGCTTCTCGCTCAGCCGGTCCTGCGCCACGTCGAGCGCCGCGATCCCCGGCCTGACCGGCTTCAGCGTCGCCAGGAAGGCGGCGGCAGCGGCCGGCACGTTCTCGAATTCATACGTGATCACGTCGACTTGCTGTGCAAACCGCGTCAGCGCCGCCTCGTCGTCGTAACCGCCGACCGTATGCGCCGGCACGACCTCGAACGCCGGACTGTCGGCCTCGGGCGCGAACACGTGCACGCGCAAGCCGAGTTTTGCCGCCGCGAGCGCCAGCATGCGGCCGAGCTGGCCGCCGCCCAACAGTCCGATGGTGAGCGGGGGAAAGAAGGTCACGACACTATTCCGCCGCATCGTGCGGCCGTTCCGCCACCGCCTCGGTCTGCAGCCGCCGCCATTCGCCCAGCCGTTCGGCAAGTGCGTGATCTTGCAGGGCCAGCACCGCCGCGGCGAGCAGCGCCGCGTTGATCGCGCCGGGCTTGCCGATGGCCAGCGTGCCGACTGGGATGCCGGCCGGCATCTGCACGATGGACAACAGGCTGTCCTCGCCCTTGAGCGCACGGGATTCCACCGGCACGCCGAACACCGGCAGACTCGTCAGCGACGCCGTCATGCCCGGCAGATGCGCCGCGCCGCCCGCACCGGCGATGATGATCTTGTAGCCGGCCTTAGCCGCGCCGCTGGAAAAATCATACAGACGCTTCGGCGTCCGATGCGCCGAGATGATCAGGCAATCATGCTCGATCCCCAGCCCGGCCAGGGTCTCGCTGGCGTGCCGCATCGTCTCCCAATCCGACTGGGACCCCATGATGACGGCGACCGGCGGCTTCTGTTCAGCCATCCTACCCCCCTGGCGGCGTCTGTGCGACGGCGGCAGCGCCCCACGCCGCTCCAGCGCCGCGATCTCCCATCGCGGAAGCGCAAGCCGGCTCTATAGGAGATCGGAAACGGCGGCGCAAGCCAACCGTTCGGCGCCCGTCTGGCGGGCGGGCGCGCCGGCAGCAGCCCCGGACAAGGGTCTACGCGATGATGTCCGGCACCAGCCGGTCTTCCAGATGGCTCATGCGATCCCTGATCGCCAGCTTGCGCTTCTTCAGCCGCTGGATCGTCAAGTGATCAGCCCGCCCGGTGGCAACGAGGGCGTCGAGCGCGGTATCGAGATCGCGGTGCTCCTGCCGGAGTTGGCTGAGCTCCTGTCGGATTGTGTTGGCTTCTTCTTCGGTCATTCGCGGACAGCGGCTCTTGACGACATCGGACAGCTTCTTCCGGCGCCTCGTCGTGAGGCACGCCGGCAAACGGCGGCGGTCGCGCGCCGCGAAACGGCACCATCCCGACCCTCCCGGTCGACCGTTGAAGCCGTCAGTTCAAACCCGGAGAATAACGCAATTCGGCGGGGATTGGGACCCTTGCGGAGCCGGAATCTGGCGCATACGCAATTCTTGCAAGTTGCCTTGAATACGCGAACGAAAATTAGTCCGAAACTTACCGAGCCTCGTCACTTCCCGGGGATTTGTCGTGGGAATTGATTGCAAACGGCAATGGCTGTGTCATGCTCGTGTCGTCAAGTCCTGTCAGCTAAGGAGGCTTGAGTATGTCGATCGAATCGCATCTTGCTGAACTTGAACGTCGCCACGCGGCACTTGACGGAGAGATCCGCCGGGAAGCGGCCAGTCCTGCCATCGATTCCCTCAAGATTGCCGAACTGAAGCGGCGCAAGCTTGTATTGAAAGATGAAATCAGTCGACTGAGACACGACGAAGAGACACTGCACTGAATGTGCCTACGTCCCCCGCGAGCGCAATCGCCGCGATACAACATATATCATTCCGTCTCCTGCGAGCCCGCGAACCCACAAGGACGAGACTGAGGAACGATCCGAGCGACGGCCGGTCCGAAACAGGACTTGGAGACGTATCAGAATGTTTCCCCTGCGCCGCAGCTGAGATGCTTGCGGCGCTTTCGTTTTGCGAGGCCCCGCCATTCGCACCTCGAATTTTCAGGCATTCGACGATCCAGCCTGACGGCCCGCCGCCAAACCGAAGCACTGCGCGCAGCCCCCCGGCGGGGCCGGCCCGCCGACCAGATCTGTCGGATCGAACGTCATCGTCCCGGACGCTCTAAACTCTTCATAGAGCAGTAATTCAGCACACCGATGAATCGCCTCGGCGATTCTATCTGAAAGCATCCTGCTCTAGGGTCTGTTGGGATTCATCGTGAGTTTGCCACGGCAGCTGCAAGATAGATCATGGCAGAGAAGCTCGTATCCGTTTTGTCGGCGCGCATGGCGATGCGCTTGAACTCCTTGAGTTTGCAAAAGAAGTTCTCGATCAGATGACGCCATTTGTAGATCTCCAGATCAATCGCCAGGGGACAGGCGCGGCGCGGATGCTGCGAGATGACGATCTTTGCGCCGCGCTCGTTGAGATCGGCGATGATCGCGTCGCTATCGAAGGCCTTGTCGGCGATCAAGCCGTCGAAGGCCACTCCTGCGAGAAGCGGGGCCACCCCCACTGTGTCGAAACGATGCCCGGGCAACAGTTCAAACCGCACGAGATTTCCCAAGGCATCCGTCAACGCCAGGATTTTCGTCGTCATGCCGCCTTTGGATCGGCCGATGGCCTGGCTTTGAGTCCCCCTTTTGCGCCCTGGCCGTGGCGGTGGACCTTGACGATCGTGGCGTCGACCATGGCATATTCCATGTCCGGCTCATCGCTGACGGCCTCAAACAAACGCTTCCAGACATCCGCCTTCACCCAATCGCGGAAGCGCGTGTACACGCTGCTCCAGTTGCCGAAGGAGCTCGGCAGGTCGCGCCACGGACTGCCCGTGCGCACGATCCACAGCACCGCCTCGACAAACAACCGATTATTCCTGCCGCTGCGCCCTGGGTCGCTCGGCTTCCCCAGGCACAGCACTTCCATTTTAGCCCACTGGGCGTCGGTCAAAACGAATCGGTCCATCCAAAGCTTGAATCACAGCCAAGCTCAGATGGGAATCTTGAATCCCAACAGACCCTAGTCCCACTCACCCTCGGTCGTCACGCCGACTTGGCCAGTTCGCGCAGCTTGTACTTCTGGATCTTGCCGGTCGAGGTCTTCGGCAGCTCGGCGAACACGATGGAACGCGGGCATTTGTAGTGCGCGAGGTGGCGCTTGCACCACTCGATCGCCTCGTCGATCGTCAGGCTGGTGCCCGGCTTCAACTCGATGAAGGCGCAGGGCGTCTCGCCCCATTTCTCGTCCGGTTTGGCGACGACGGCGACCACTTGCACGGAGGGATGCTTGTAGAGCGCGTCCTCGACCTCGATCGAGGAAATATTCTCGCCGCCGGAGATGATGATGTCCTTGGAGCGGTCTTTCAGCTGGATATAGCCGTCGGCATGCATCACGCCCAGGTCGCCGGAGTGGAACCAGCCGCCGGCGAAGGCCTCTTCGCTCGCACGCCGGTTGCGGAGATAGCCCTTCATCACCAGATTGCCGCGCATCATCACCTCGCCGAGCGTCTCGCCATCGGCCGGCACTGGGTGAAGCGTCAACGGATCGAGCACGGCGAGCCCTTCGAGCGCGCCGTAGCGCACACCCTGGCGCGCCTTCTTCGTCGCCCGCTCGTCAGATGGCAGGCGATCCCACTCCGCCTTCCAGTCGTTGACCACAGCCGGGCCATAGGTTTCGGTCAGCCCGTAGAGATGCGTGACGTTGAAGCCGGCGGCGCCCATCGCGGCGAGCACGGCTTCCGGCGGCGGCGCCGCGGCGGTGAAGAACTCGACGACGCGGGAAAGCGCCCGCTTGTCGCTCGCCGGCGCGTTGAGGATGGTCGACATGACGATCGGCGCGCCGCACAGATGCGTGACGCCGTGATCGGCGAGCGACTCCCAGATCGCCTTCGGCCGGACCCAGCGCAGGCACACATGCGTGCCGGCAACGACCGAAATCGCCCACGGGAAGGTCCAGCCGTTGCAGTGGAACATCGGCAGTGTCCACAGGTAGACCGGATGCTTGGCCATCGACGTGGTCAGCACGTTCGACATCGCGGTCAGCGCCGCGCCGCGATGGTGGTAGACGACGCCCTTCGGGTTGCCGGTCGTCCCCGACGTGTAGTTGAGCGAAATGGCGTCCCATTCGTCGTCCGGCATGTGCCAGGCGTAGTTCGGATCGCCGGACTGCACGAAGTCCTCGTAGTCGAGTTCGCCCAACCGCTCGCCGGTTTGCGGGAATTCCAGATCGTCGTAGTCGATGACGATCGGCTTGACCGCGGCGAGGCTCAGCGCCTCCTTCACCACCTTGGAAAATTCGCGGTCGGCGATCAGCACCTTCGCTTCGGCGTGATCGAGCGAGAAGGCGATGATCGGCGCGTCGAGCCGCGTATTGAGCGTGTTGAGCACGCCCTTGGTCATCGGCACGCCGTAGTGCGCCTCCAGCATGCCCGGCGTGTTCGACATCAGCACCGCGACCGTGTCGCCCTTGCCGATGCCGAGCCGTTCGAGCGCCGAGGCGAGCCGGCGGCAGCGCTGGTAGAATTCGGCATAGGTCCAACGGCGATTGCCGTGGATGATCGCCGTGTGCGTCGGAAACACCGAGGCCGAACGCTCCAGATAGGTGAGCGGCGTGAGTGGCTGAAAATTCGCCGGAGTCTTATCAAGATCGGTCGAATACCAATTGTGCGCGCCCGACATGTGCGTTCGTGCCTCGTGTTGAGTGTTTCCCCTAGGAGGCGGAATAGACCTCCCGCCCGGCGCGAGGGCAAGCACATCCTTCGGCTAGTACGACCATTTTCGAAGCATCGGCAATGGCCCGCCAGCGCGGCGGATCGTCGCTCTTTCGTCGCAGCCAGCTGATTTTGCGGCAAATTCGGGACTTCGGCCAGACCGCGGCGGACGTCTCTGACGCGACACCGAGATAGAGGACGCTCGCCGACCCCGTAGTTGGCCTTAGGTGCGGACGGGCCGAACGCGCCTCAGGCGAACAGCTGCCACAGGCCGATCGTTCCATCCCACATCAGCTTGGCCGAGATGACGAACAGCGCGACCGTCACCAGCTGGAAGAACAGCTTGTCGGGAAGGATGCGCGTCAGCTTGGCGCCAGCGAACGTCGCCACCACGGCAACCGGCACGAGGACGAGCGCCTCCGCCAGGTTTTCGGTCGAGAACTGTCCGAGCGCCCAATAGGGGACGAGTTTGACGGCGTTGATGACGGCAAAGGTGATCGTGCTCGTGCCGGCGAAGATCATCTTCGGCAGGTTCAGCGGCAGCACATACATCTGGAACGGCGGCGCACCGGAATGCGACACGAAGCTGACGAAGCCGGTGACCGTGCCCCAGACGATGCCGGGTGCCACCTTCGCCTCTCTGGCAACGACGTCGGGCTTTGCCGCGAACCAGCGCAACAGACAGTAGGCCACGCCGATCAGCCCGACAATCAAGGTGACGAGCGGCTCCGGCATCCACGAGGCGGTCGCCCAGCCGATGCCGACACCGACGATGCCGGCCGGGATCAGGATGAGGAGGACGCGGCGGCTGAATTCCTTGCGGTAGACCCAAAGCCCGAACCAGTCCGAAACGACGAAGATCGGCAGCAGCAGTCCGGCGGCAGTGATCGGCGAGATCACCAGAGCCAGGATCGGCACGGCCAGCGAGCCGATGGCCGGAAGCCCGCCCTTCGACAGGCCGACCATGATGGCGGAAACCACGGCGGCGGCTTGAAAGGCGATATCTGCAGGAGTCATGGCATGAACGACAGCAGGCGGGGCCGCGTGAGCCGTTCGACGAACGTCCGGCGGCAAGGAATGGCCGTGACAACCACGGCCGCTGACCGGCGCGTTGCCGACAGCGGGATCGACCGATGGCAGGCGCAAAGCAAAGCGCCCGGACCGATCCGCAGAGATCGCCGAGCGCTCACCTTGTCAAGTGTTCGCCGGATTTGACCGGGCGGTCAAGTCGTCTGAACGCGGAGCCGTCCGGCGCCGGACGGGGGGCGTAGCCGCGGTTGCCCGTCGGGCGCGCTGGCTCGTCAGGCGCAACGCTTGACGAGGTCGTCGAGCGCCTGCCGACGCGACGACATCGACTGATTGAAGGCCCGGGCGATCGGCATCGCCTGCATTTCGATCATCTTGCCGGTGGTCAGCGCCACCGAGACTTCGCCGATATCGGCGACATTGACCCAGGCGACGGTGGGCAGCCGACCGACAGTGGCGGCAATCAACCGGGTCATCTCCTCAACCGTCAGGTGTTCCTTGGCGATCAACAGCGCGCTCTGGGCCATTTCATCGATGCTCATGTGACTTCCTCGTAATTCCGGACTGACGCGACTTTGGCTGACGCTACGCCAGCCAGCATTTATACGGATTTAACCAGCCGTTCAGCGCGCATTCAGGCGCCGGACAACTCTCGACCATGGTAAATTTCAGGTATTCACCGCCGTTCGACTGTCGAACGCCGACACCCTGGTCTTTCGACAAGGCTTCGGTTGGCGGCGGAACGGCAGAGAGCTGGCAAAAGGCGGCAAAGTCATGACGTATGCGGAAATTCCCGTGGATGTGAAGCCAATGGCGCGGTCCGGCAGCGCATCTCGCTGGATGGGACGCAATCGGCGGCAGCCGCCGAAGCAAGGCGGTTCGCCGACAACGATGGGCGGCGCGGCGGCCGGCTCGGTTCACATTGTCGCGACTGGGGCAGCAGGCGCGCCTCGGCTGCGACGCGCCACAGCTTGCCGAACTGCCCCGAATTGGCACGGGACGGCAAATCCCGCTCGTCCGGCCTGTGCCATCACGAAGCAGTTATCATCTCCCGGGACGCGGCATTTACCAAATATTAAGGTTTCGACGTCATAAACATAGGCGTCCAGTCTTCTGGATTTGAGTGGCTCCTATCCACTCTGTTTGACGCCTCCCTGTAATACTTTCTTGAGCCGCGCAGGTCGCGGCTCTTTTTTTGGCCGAAAAGGCCGGGCGCCGCAGCGCCAGCGTTAACGCTGTGACGACATTCCTGCGGATTGCCGATGCGGCCGACCCCCCAACCGGCACGCTGCCTGCTACGTTCAGCCAGACGTCCAGGGCGGGTAGGTCTCTTTAACCCTTTGTGGCACACTCGTGCCTGGACCGGGCCAGACATGCGGCCTCGGCACTCGGGCGATTCCGCCGCCGCCGAGCCCCCGACCCGAACCCGTCGCAATGACCAAGGACCAAGACGATGAGCCAGGACTCCATCGAAGACCGCGAAGGCGATCGCGACCCGATCGACTTCGCTCGGCGCTTCGCCAATTCGGAGACCTTCCGCAACCTGTTCCGGGAGGGGATGACGCTCGTCGAGGAAACCGCCAGCTACCTCGACGGGCCAGGGCGGTCGGAATCGAAGGAGCTGTCGCGCGCCGGCTCGCTCGTCTATGCGACCGAATCCATGCGGCTGACCACGCGACTGATGCAACTCGCTTCCTGGCTGCTGCTGCAGCGCGCCGTCAACGAAGGCGAAATGACCCAGATCCAGGCGGGGCTGGAAAAATCCAAGGTGCGCATCGAAGGTCCGAACTCGAGCCGCGCCGGTCCCGGTTGGGACGAGACGCCGGCGATGCTGAAAGAGCTGATCGACCGCTCGATCCGGCTGCAGGAGCGCATCAAGAAGCTCGATGCCGCCATCTACGCCGACGAGAAGCCCGAGGCGGGGCTCAACCCGGTCGCCAACCAGATCGACCTGCTCACCAGCGTGTTTCGCCGCCAGGATTAGAGCGCGATGCTGTCACATGGAAACGTGTGACAGTCGAATCAGCGCTCTGGCCGGACACCGGGGTCGCGCCGGTCGCGGCGGTCGTGCTCACATCTCGATGCGGCGGCCGCTGGCCTTGTCGAACAGGTGGATGTGCGCCCGATCGGCCAGGAAGGCACGGGCGCCGTCCGTCGGCACCACGCCGCGGCCGGCCTCGCGCACGACGAGGCGCGGGCCGGTCGAGCCGAGGTGGCCGTAGAAATAGGTCTCGGCGCCGACCGCCTCGATGGCGTCGATCTTCAGTTCCAACCGCAACCGGCTGCCGCGTTCGCCATCGCCGCGATCGAGGTGCAGGTGCTCCGGACGGATGCCGAGCATGGCGCCGGTCGGCGGTACCGGCAGGCTCTCGGCGCCGGACAGCCCCGCCGGGATGCCGACCGCCGGATCGAGCCCGATCATGTTCATCGGCGGGGCGCCGATGAACTCGGCAACGAAGATGGTTGCCGGGTTCTCGTACAGATACAGCGGCTCGCCGATCTGCTCGATGCGGCCGCGGTTCATCACCACCAGCATGTCGGCCAGCGTCATGGCTTCCAACTGGTCGTGCGTGACGTAGACCGAGGTGACGCCCAGCTGCCGTTGCAGCGTCTTGATCTCGACCCGCATCTGGCCACGCAGTTTGGCGTCGAGGTTCGATAGCGGCTCGTCGAACAGGAACACCTGCGGCTTCCTGACGATCGCCCGGCCCATGGCGACGCGCTGGCGCTGGCCACCGGACAGCTGCTTCGGCCGACGCTTCAAGTACGGTTCGAGTTCGAGGATGCGCGCTGCCTCGGCGACGCGCGCGGCGATCTCCGCTTCCGGCGTCTTCCGGTTTCTGAGGCCATAGGCCATGTTGTCGTAGACGCTCATGTGCGGATAGAGCGCGTAGTTCTGGAACACCATGGCGATGTCGCGGTGCATCGGCTCGATTCTGTTGACGACGCGCCCGGCGATGGAGATCTCGCCGTCAGTCACCGTTTCCAGCCCGGCGATCATGCGCAGAAGGGTCGACTTGCCGCAGCCGGATGGGCCGACCAGCACGCAGAAGCCGCCGTCCGGCACGGCGAAGGAGACGTCGGATACCGCGCGGATATTGCCGGCGTAGAGCTTGCCGACCAGGTTCAGGACGACGTCGGCCATGTCACTTCTCCGTCTCGGTGAGGCCGCGCACGAAGAGCCGCTGCATGGCGATGACCACGATCACCGGCGGCAGCATGGCAAGAATCGTCGTCGCCATGGCCAGTTGCCATTCGGTCAGGGCATCGGTCACCGTCAGCATCTTCTGGATGCCGATGACGATGGTCTGCATGTCGTCGCGGGTGGTGATCAACAGCGGCCAGAGATACTGGTTCCAGCCATAGATGAACTGGATGACGAACATCGCGGCAATCGAGGTCATCGACAGCGGCAAGAGGCTGTCGATGAAGAACTTCCATGGACCGGCGCCATCGATCTTGGAGGCCTCGATCAGTTCGTCGGGAACGGTCAGGAAGAACTGCCGGAACAGCAGCGTCGCGGTCGCCGAGGCGATCAGCGGGATGGTCAGGCCGGCATAGGTGTCGAGCATGTGCAGGTCGGCAACGATCTTGTAGGTTGGATAGATACGCACTTCCACCGGAAGCATCAGCGTCAGAAAGATGACCCAGAAAGCCGTATTGCGGAAGGGAAACCGAAAGTAGACGATGGCAAATGCCGACAACAGCGAGATGAAGATCTTGCCTATGGCGATGATCATCGCCATGATGAAGGAGTTCATCAATGGCACGATCATCGGCTGTTTCGTCGAACGGTCGGTGCCTTCGAACAGCACCTTGGCGTAGTTTTCGATGAGATGCCGATCGGGGATCAGGCTCAATTGGCCGTTGGAAATGGTGGTGGCGTCGGTCGATGAGGCGACGAAGGCAAGATAGACCGGGAAGGCGATGATCACGACGCCGATAATCAGCACGACGTGCGAGAAAATGGCGGCGAAGGGACGGTTCTCGACCATCAGTAGGTCACCTTGCGCTCGATGAAGCGGAACTGCAGGGCCGTCAGCCCAATGACGATCAGCATCAGGATGACGGACTCGGCGGCCGAAGTACCAAGGTCGCCGCCGGCCTGGCCATCGGAGAACACCTTGTAGACCAGCGTCGTCGTCGCGCCGGCCGGGCCGCCGCGGGTTACCGTATGGATGATGCCGAACGTATCGAAAAAGACGTAGACGATATTGACGGTCAAAAGATAGAACGCGGTCGGCGACAGCATGGGAAACACGATCGACCAGAAACGCCGCGTCGGGCCGGCGCCGTCGATGGCCGCAGCCTCGATCAGCGACTTCGGAATCGACTGCAGCCCGGCGAGAAAGAACAGGAAATTGTAGCTGATCTGCTTCCACACCGCCGCCGCCGTGACGAGGGCAAAGGCGTCGCCCGAATTGAGATAGGGGTTCCAGTTAAAGCCGGCTGCATTCAGCATCTTGCCGAACACGCCGAGCGACGGTTGGAACATGAACAGCCACAAGACGCCGGCGACCGCCGGGGCGACCGCATAGGGCCAGATCAGCAGCGTCTTGTAGATGCCGGCGCCCTTGAGGCTCTTGTCGGCCTCGACCGCCAGGATCAGCGCGAAGCTCAGCGACAGGACGGTGACCACGGTTGAAAACAGCGCGGTGACGCCCAAAGCACTGTAATAGGCGGGATCGGAAAACAGTGACCGATAGTTCTCGAACCAGACGAACTCGGTGGAAATGCCGAAGGCATCCTGGATCAGGAACGACTGATACACCGCCTGGCCGGCTGGCCAATAGAAGAAAACGATGGTCACCAGGAGTTGCGGCGCCAGAAGCGCATAGGGCAGCAGCTTATGGGAGAAGACCGTTCGTTTTTCCATCGGACTCCCAGAGGCGGCAAGAGGCGATTTCGTGAAGGGAGGGGGCTTGGTCTCAGGCCGACAGGAGACCACCGGTTACCCCTCTCCCGCCCTGTCGGGCACCCTCCCCCACAAGGGGGGAGGGGCTAGGTGGCACGATTTTAGTCCGGGGGTCCCCTCTCCCCTTGTGGGAGAGGGACAGGGAGAGGGGTGAGCCAAGAACTCCGCATTGACGACAGGCGATGAATTCCGGCTTTCGGTCGGTCGACAAGAGGCGATTGCCCTGGACCTTCCAGTCAGCCTTACTTCACCGTGCGCTCGAACTGGCGTAGCATCACGTTGCCACGCTCGACGGCTGCATCAAGCGCAGCCTGAGCCGTCTTCTTGCCGGTCAGCGCCAGCTCGATCTCCTCGGCCCACACGTTGCGGATCTGAGCAAGACCACCGAGGCGCAGGCCGCGCGAGTTCTCGGTCGGAGCCTTGTTGGTGATCTCCTTGATCGCCACTTCGGCGGCCGGGACCTTGTCGAAGAAGCCCTGCTGCTTGGACAGCTCATAGGCGGCCGGCGTGATCGGCAGATAGCCGGTCTGCTGGCTCCACCACGCCTGCACCTCGGGCTTCGACAGATAGGTCAGGAACTTGGCGATGCCCTTGTATTCCTCGGCCGACTTGCCCCCCATCACCCACAGCGACGCGCCGCCGATGATCGAGTTCTGCGGCGCGCCCGCCACATCCGGATAGTAGGGCATCGGCGCGGCGGTGTAGTCGAACTTGGCGTTGGCCTTGACATCGCCGTAGAAGGCCGAAGACGTCAGGAACAGCGCGCATTCGCCCGAGGTGAAGCGGCCTTCGCCCTCGCTGGTGCGGCCGGAATAGTCGAACACCTTGTCCTTCTGGGCTTCGACGAGGTTCTCGAAATGCTTGACGAGCGGGGCGTTTTTGTTGAACACCAGCTCGGTGTCGAAGCCGTCGAGGCCGTTGGCCTTGGTCGATAGCGGCAGATTGTGCCAGGCGTTGAAGTTTTCGATGTTCACCCAGGTGATCCAGCCGGACGAGAAGCCGCACTTCTCATTGCCGGCGGCGCGCAGCTTCTTGCCCGCTGCGAAGACGTCCGGCCAGGTGGCGGGGATCTTGTCGATGCCGGCCTTCTTCAATGCGTCGTTGTTCACCCACATCACGACGGTCGAGGAATTGAACGGGAACGACAGCATCTCGCCCTTGGACGTCGAATAGTATCCGGTGATGGCCGGCAGGTAGGCCTTGGCATCGAACGGTTCGCCGGCGTCCTGCATCAGCTGGTACACCGGCTTGATGGCGCCCTTGGCCGCCATCATCGTCGCGGTGCCGACCTCGAACACCTGCAGGATGTCCGGCGCCGAACCGGCGCGGAACGCGGCGATGCCGGCATTCATGGTGTCGGCATAGGTGCCCTTGAAGGTCGGAATGACCTTGTAGTCGCTCTGCGACGCGTTGAAGTCGTTGGCGATCTTGACGATACGGTCGCCGTTGGCGCCCGCCATCGCATGCCACCACTGGATCTGGACTTCGGCCTGAGCGGTGGCGGTGTGGGCGGCAACAATGAGCGACGCCGCGAGCGCGGCTTTGATCGGATGCATGGCGGGACCTCCCGTGGGTGCCAAATCGGGACGCGGAACGCTCCGCCCCGGCCGGCATCCTCTTGTTATGGCAGCCGAGATTAGTTGCCGCCGAAAGGATGTCAAACGGGCCGGAGACGCACCGGGCAAGGGATTGGTGCGGCTTTCCTATGGCGCTTGGATAGAGGATTTATGACGGTCGCCGCGATCTGGCCGGGAGGTTGCGTGCGGCGGCCGAATCGGCGCCTCAGCTGTCGGACGGCTCGTCGTCGAAACAGGCGTAGTCGCCGCGCCAATAGAGCAAGGCGCCGGCTTGCCCGTCGCTCGCCACCGCCTTGACGCGGCCGATGAGGAGAGCGTGCGAATGGCGTTCGATCACCTCTTCCAGTTCGGCATCGATCACGGCGAGCGCGCCGACCAGCACCGGTGCGCCGGTGACGAGGCTGGCCCAGTCCGAACCCTGAAAGCGGGCGGCGCCACGCAAACCGTCACGTCCGGCAAACCGGTCGGCAAGCGGCTGCTGGCCGGCGTTCAGCACGTTGACGGCGAAATGCCGATAGGCGCGGATCGCCGGCAGCGCCGAGGATCTCAGGTTGACGGCGACCAGAACCGCCGGCGGTTCCGCCGAAAACGAGGTGACGGAAGTGGCGGTCAGCCCGCTGCGGTCGTCGCCGCGCCCGGCCGTGACCACGCTGACGGCGCCAGCCAATTGGCGCAGCGTCGTGCGAAACTCCTCCGGCTCCACATCGGCGGCCGAGGTCGGGCGGTCGAGCGCATTCATCATCATCGGTCCAAGCGGGCGGCCCAAAGCGGCGGCATCGTTCGCGCCGACATCGTCGCGCAAGCGACGGCAGGCGGCAATCGCCGAGCTATATGTCGCGCTCGGTGACTAATTCGACAAGAGATGCTTTCGTCGCCGCAGCGTTTCTGTGCGGACGAGCCGTGGCCGGAGGTGCGCGACTGTCGCCTTCAGCGAAAATTGGTGGGCCCGGCCGGACTCGAACCAGCAACCAGACCGTTATGAGCGCGCTTCCTTTTGACAAAAGGCGCGGAAAACTGCCGATTTCATGATGCTGCGTTGGCGCTCGTTCTCGATTGGTCCACCGGTTTCATTGGAGATCTGTTGGAGATCGAAACGATAGATAGTCAGTCGACCGATTCAGAACAGAACAAGAAAGTGCCATTCTACTCCGATTTGAATATGTGCATCATATCCATGAAAACGAAAAAGAGCCGCTCCGGACGAACCGGAGCGACAGCGCCATTGCGGGGTGGCGGAGTTTGAAAGCTGGGCGGCCTACCTCATCATCCCTTGATCAGCGTTTTCAAGGCAACGATCGCCGCGCCGATGCTGGCGAGCAAAGCGATCATCCTCACCAGCATGTTAGCGCCGCCGGTTGCCTGATTGAACTTGGCCGCCATGCTGTCGACCGTGGCGCCGACCTTGGCAATCATGGTCTTCAGTTCTTCGCGGGCGAGGACGTCTTCCTCACGCTTTGCCTCAAGCGCAGCGACGCGCTCGTAGATTTCAATGTCGTCGCTCATTTCTGCCCCCTGGCAAGCTGTTCATACCAGGCGCGCGACTGCGTCAGGCGCCCGTTGGCGGTCACGAGTGCCGCCCGGTGCCGGGCGAGCGATAAGCGCACATCGTCCCCTGAAATCACATCAGGGACAGCCACTGGCGCCATGTAGGCCGGCGCCGGCGGATAGGTCGGGGCTGCGATGACCGGATCAACGGAGGGAGCGCAGCCGCTTGACGTCATCAGCACCAAGACGGCAAGAATCGCCGGCAGCGGCCGGCACATGCGAGAGCTGGTCGGCATAGACCGTCACCTGTTGGGAAAGAGCCTCGTTCGCTTGCCCGAGCTGTGCGGCGCGGACCTGCGCATCGGATTGGGCCGCGGTGGCGCGGGCGATCGTTGCTTGCGCGACGGCGAGCTGTTGGGCGATCTCGCGCGCCCTGCACGCGCCGGGCGCAGCGTTGAAGCCGGCAACATAGGTGCCGACGAGAAGGGCGACGGCCGCTAGCGCGCCGGCCGCGATCCGCCAATTGACCTGTCCGAGGAGGGCGGCCCCGATTGCTGTCAGCATCAGTCGCCTCCAAATCCGTAGTCGGCTGGCCAATCCGGGAGGTCCACAGTCTGACCGGCCAGACCGTGAGCGCTGTCAGATAGAAATTCGATGCGCCCATCGCGCACGAACGAATGACACAGCGTTTTTTGCGGGTGGTGGTTGCCGTTTCTGTCAATCCGCTCGGGCAAGAACACGAGAACCGATGGCGAAAACGTCGGCTTCTCGGCATTGCCGTTGAACGACCACCGCGGACTAGGGCCATCGCCAATCCGCATCATGTGACCTTCGTCGCAGCCAGGGCAGAAGAACGCGACATATCCGCCCTCTGCCGTGCGGAGTTTTAGGCCGAGCGCCGCCATGGTCAGCCCTCCACCGGCGCCGTCGCCGTGCCATTGGCGAGCGCGGCGTGCTGCGCGTGCGTGTAGCCGGCATAGAGCGCCAGCAAGCCGCCGGCGACGGCGAGCACCGTGCAGACGGTGCCGACTGCCGGCCAGATCGACACGAGCGGCTGCAGCTGCGTCGATAGTTGCGTCGCCACCTGACCGGCGTCGCCGACATGACTGCCGATTGCCGCAATGCCGAGTCCGACGGTGCCGACGAGCGTCATGCCGTTGGCATGAGCCGGTTTCAGAGCCGGCGCCGGCATATCGGCGACCCGCGCGCGCGGAGCCGCGACCGTGCCTGCGTCCGGATGAGGATCCGGGCCGACGCTGCCAGAAGCCCACGCCTGCGATACGGCGAGGATGTCCTTGTTCCGATTCGTCCAGCCGCCGAGGAACTTCCGCGACGTCGGCTTGTGCTCGGCGATGCCCTCGTATAGGCCCTGCCGCATTTCGGCGATCCGGCCGACGAGCGCATCGTCGTCATTGACCTTGGCGAGTGCGGCAAAGGTACGCGGCCCGAAGTCACCGTCGATTGCGCCAGTGTAAAGCGACCCAAGTGCACGCTGCACGAAGAGCGCCGACTGATGCACGCCATTGTTGCCGGAAGCGCGCGGACCCCTTTGACGTCGGACACGCTGAACGGACGAAGGCCTATCCCCGAGAACGTCTGCGTCGCCTGCGAATAGGCCCCGTTGGTCTGGCTGTAGCCTGCCGGGCCGTAGCGCAACGTCTGCGGCAAGCCGCGCTGATCGATCGACATGCTCAGAGGCACAAGCGACGATCCCGAGAGGAACACAACGCGCGAGCCTGACGGGACAGGCGAACCCATGCCGGCCTCTGTGCCGTTTTGAGCGCGAAGAAGCCGCGACAGCTTGTACTTGTTGGTGGCGAGCAGCTCGGCGTTGGCGAACTGCAGGATTTCCCATTGCCCACTCGTCGGGTTCTTGATCGCGAGGCCGTTGGATCCATTCAAAACCGCGAGATCGCTTCGAGAGATGAGACCGGCCGAGCTGTAGAACTGAACGTAGATGTCGTTGACGATGTCCCACCGCGAGCGCGGACCAGAGTAGAAGTCGGCGACAAGTTCGCCCATGACGGCCGGGGCAGAGACGCTTTGCAGGTAGTCAAACGATCCATCTGTCCCGCGGTAGATATCGACGCCGCTCCATGGCGAGGCGTAGGCGGCGACGAGCGGCGACCACGGCGACGTCTCGGTACCGGTGAAGACGGGAAGGTCCATGAATTCGATGATCGGCGCGCCGAGCGTTACCGCTGCCGCGATCGCGGAGCGGCCTTGCGGCGCCAGGCCAACGGAGAGAAGCGACGGGTCGAAGCCCTGAATTTCGATCGTACGGAAGACACCTGTCGTCGCTGTCTTGGCGCGGTAGGTTCTGGCGACGTTGGCGAGCGTGATGGTCAGGCAATCGCCGGGATCGACGGCAAGCAGCGACGGAGGTAGCTTGAGTTGGCCGGTTTCGCGTGCTGCCCAAACCTGCTGTAGAAGCGATTGCGCAATGCCGGCGGCGTAGGTCTGGTCAAGAACCGCCGCAGAAGTCAAAGTCGAGACGTTCTGACTGTTGCCAACCGTCTTGCGATATTCAACCTCGCCCAATGAATAGTTGCGGTATGGATCGACGAAGGCGAGCTTCAGGGCGCCCGGAAGATCAGTTTCCTGAGCCCGGGTCAGCTGATAGCCCACATCCGATTCCGTCTCGAGGACGAGACTGTCAGCGTCGATCGCAACGGTTCGGACGAACGCGCGTGATGCGAATTGGATCTTGCCGCCGCTTTCCCATGCATCGAACATGAAAACATCTTGGAGGCCGGCGACCATGTCGCGCGGGCTCATCACACCATCGGTCGAATAGCCAGGGCAAAGCGTACCCACGCCGACGAGCTGCGATGTATCGTAGTCGATCAGGCTCGCGGCGCCGCACAGTTCGGCGACAATCCACTTGATCGGCACCTGTTCGGCGCGTCCGGTGAGCCAATGCCCGAGTTCGTAGTTTGCACCGTCCCGCCACACGCTCGCTCGGCCGGGAAAGTCAGGATAGGGCCGTGCATCCCATGCCCACGCGAACATGTTGACCGGATCGACCATCTTGATGCCGCTGACCGTCGGCGCGTTGTCTCGCCAGTAGGTCAGCATCGCCTCGAGATAGGCGCGCTGGATCGCGTCATCCTTCGACCCGCCCGAAAAGTACGGCAGCGACGATTCTGCGCTCTTCGGGTCGTAGAAGACGTTCGGCTGATTGGTCCCCTTGTCGACGGCGGGACAGCCGAATTCCGTGAACCAAATCGGCTTCGCGGCGGGTGAAAAGCCGGTCGCCGCGGCGTTGCGCACGCCGGCCGGCCGGCTGTGATGAGCGGTCGCCCACCACGACCGGATGTCCTTCTGCCTCCAAATCCACGGCTCGGAATAAGCGCCATCGGTGATAGGCGTTCGCGTCTGCGCAGCGCGATCGGCCGAACTCGCGTAGTACCAGGCGAAATATTCTCCCCCCTCGATGTTGGCCTGAAGATAGGCCTTGTCGTAGATCGAGCGCGGACCTGTCGTATCGTTGAAATCGATGTTCGGCGCGCCATCACGCCAATCCGAGATTGGCAAGTAATTGTCTATTCCGATGAAGTCTATATGGCTGTCAGACCAAAGCGGGTCCATGTTGAAGATGACATCGCCGGTTCCGTCGGTTGGCCGATGCGAATGATACTCGGACCAATCGGCGGCATAGCCGACTTTGCAAGACGAACCGAGGATACCTTTGACGGTCGCGGCAAGCGTCTTCAGCGCGTCGACGGCCGGATAATCGCCGTCTCCTGCAGATGCGCGGACCGACGTGAGCCCGACCATTTCCGAGGCGATGATGAAGGCGTCGACGCCGCCAGCCGCCGCGCACAACGATGCGTAGTGCGTCACCATCGCGTTGTAGCTGGCGAAGAACGCCGCAATCTGCGTCGAAGCGGCCGACGTTTTGTCGACCGTACCTGTATAGCCGGGCGCCGGCGAGCACGTGATCCGTCCGCGCCACGGGAACGCCGATTGCCCCGTCGTCGCGGCGTTGGCGCTGTAGGGGTTCGGCAGCGCGTTGCCGGGAGGAATATCCATCATCACGAAGGGATAAAAAACGACGCGGAGGCCCCGCCGCTTTAGCTCCGCGATGGCCTCTGTCACCGACTGATCCGAAGGCGTGCCGCCGAGCGCGGCGACGGTTGAACCGCTCGATGAGACCGATCCGCCGAGGCCGGTCGGGTCCAACGTCGACGGGTCAACTTGTGAAACCAGATGGGCCGAAGAGCGATTGTAGCCCGCCACCGACCAAGAATATGGCGTCGTCGATTTGGTCTGTGTCGTCACGCCCGGCAGAATTTGGCAAGAGCCGGCCCGAAGATCGGTGCCAAACCACGAGACGACGACCGAAACCGCTGATGGATTTGAGATCGCGCCTGCCGCCGAAATGAAATCGCTGCCGTAGGTTCCGGGATCGTGCGTGACTGTCGTTCCGGCCGGCACGACCGACATATCGCCGCCGGCGAGCTGGTCAAGCGAGATCAGGATGTCTGCCCGTTCGGCATTCTGTGTGTGCGAGTTCTCGGGGCTCCAGTTGCCGTAACCATCGTTCGCCTGGACAACCGTCGTACCGAGCACGAATTCGCCGGCGCCTGGCAGGAGGCACACCGACCGCAGTGCGTTGCTGAGGTCGTTGGCGTCGGTGACGATGGGCCGACGGATGATCTCGGCTGAGATCTGAGGCATTCGGCCGCCGAAATCGTCAAGGGTGAGGGTATCAAAGACGAGATAAGCGATGCCGCGATATGCCGGAACGTTGCCGATGCCTTCGACTGATTCGATGAGGCTGTCGGGCAGCTGCGTTTCAGAGCCGTCATAGAACCGCACGACATGCTTCGACAGGTCGAGCAAGTTGCCATCAGCCCAGATGCGGCCGATCGATGTTCCGTCGCCGCCTTCACAAAATGCAACGGCCCACGATAGCGTGTAATGCGTCGATGTGGTGCTTGAGCCCCCCGTCAGACCGCCTTTGCCTCCTGAACTCTCGCGCGTCGTATAGGTGTTGAACTGCGTTGCCCATATCACCTGACCGGCGATGCGCTTGCGGCCCCATACCTTCGGCAGGCCGGCATTTTCGGCAGCGTTGGTGATGTAGAGCGTCGACGCCGACGGCGCGCTCTTGCGCGGTGTCAGGGCTGCGATGATCGCCGAATCGACAATCGAGCCGGCGATTGCGCCGGCGGTCGCAACCGCGCTCGCCGCCCATCCGGTCAGGCCGATGCTGCCGGCGAGCCAAGAACCGGCGACGCCGAGGACGAGAGTTGCCATCAGACGGCCCCGGGGAACGCGAAAGCCGCCACGATTCGGCGACGCCACCAGCTGCTTAGGCTGACCTCGCGCACCATGTCGCGCAGCTGGGCATGGATCATGCGATCGTCGCCGCTGAGGATCGCTGCATGCTTGGCGATCATTCCGGGCGCCAGGCGGAATATGACGACGTCGCCCGGCTGTGCGTCGCCGGCCGGCAGTTCGACGAGGTGTCGACTGGCCGCCTCAATCATCAACTCGACTGAGCCGGTTTCGCCCCAATCCGGGGTGTAGGGGGGCGGCGTTTCTGGCTCTTTGCCCGTAACCGATGCGTAGACACCGCGGATCAGCCCCAGGCAGTCGCACCCGGCGCCCTTGACCGCGGCCTGATGGTGATAAGGCGTGCCGATCCATTCGCGGACGACTTTGACGATGTCCGCGCGGCGAATGACAGTCGCTTCGGTCATGATCAGGAGCCAAGCAAGGAACCGCCGCCGTTCCCAACACCCTGAGTGCCGTACCGAGTGACGACGTCGGATGCCGGGATGTGCGGAAAGCCTCGGAAGTTGAGATGGTTGTTGAATTTCGACTTGCACGCCGTGAAGTTCTTGAGACAGCCGGCGACAACAGTTGCGGTGTCACCGGCGGCAATCGCGAACGGCGGCGGCAACCAAAGCTGCAGATAGTCCACGCCCGAGGTGCGCTGATGCACCTTCACTTCGAAGGCTAGACCGTTGTTGGCGCCGCTCGTGAAGGTGAGCATCCCGTTCGTGAACCAATCGGCGGTATATCCGCTGATGCCGCTCACCGCGATCTGCCGCGCCAGGCCGGACGAAGTCGCAGTCGCAGTCGCTCGATAGGTCGACGATGTCAGATCGATTCCGCACCTGCTGTCGCCAAGGGCCGCCGAACAGAAGCGCTGGAAGGTCTGGCCGACCTTCTGGTTGAGGCGGTGCGAGAGCGACCGAAGTTCGGCCGTGAACGCGAGGCCCTCGCGCTTCACCTCGCCAAGAGAGCCTTTCAGGATGGTGATATATTGCGTCGTGTCGGCCCAATTCACCCAAATCAGTTCGATCGTCGCATCGTCGTAGCGGCCGGCGAGAAGATCGGCTTCCGTGATTGCCGTCGATGAGAGCGCGCCGGACGCCTCGAGGTGGTCGATCTGGAGGCCGAGCGACTGTTCGATCTGCGATGCCGTGAAGCCAGTAGAGGCGCTGAATGCGGTTCCGGCGATTGTCAGATCAGCATCGTGCTCGGTGTAGCCGGAAACCGTGCCGTCTCGGCGCGTCACCTTCCAGCAATATGCCATCGTCGTTGAGCCGGTCGCCAAGTGAGCGGCCAGCGCGGTCGGAAGCGTCTTCATACGCGGAGCTCGATAATCGGGATGGATGGGACCTGACCGGCCGAGAAATGCGAGAGATCGAATTCGAGGTAATCCGTATCGAACCTGACCGGAACATCGAACTCAAATCCGGCAGTGATGGTGTATCCGGTGCCAGGCGCAATGGAGAACGTCACGATGCCGGTTGTCGTGTCGACCGTCCAACCTGCCGAATACGCGGATCCGTTGATCCCGATCCGAACAGTATTGGTGACAGGCTTTTTGATAATTCGCGACCACGGGGCGAACGATCGACCGTATGTCTTCGTAAGCTGGAATGTCCGCGTTGACGCATCGCCGATACCGATCACTTGATCAAAGGCCGATGGACTCATCGGAGTTGAACAGCTCTTAAAATCAAGCCGATCTTTCCATCTAAATCCGTACAGTTTTCCTCGACGCTCTTCGAAGAATTCGAGAACAAGCGCCAGCTGATCGATATTCTTGATGCCATATCCGGCATTATATTTGCGACGACTGTTTACCCACGTCGAATTTGCCTGCTCATACCCGGAACGCATCGTCACGACGTCTGTCCGCCATTCGGGGCCACCTCGGGCGCCGAGTGAGACATCCGTCGGAAATCTCACCTCATGGAAAGTCGTCATCAGGCGCTCCGTGCGCTACGGGCGATCGCACGATTCAGAAAGCCGGTGAGCTGCTGTTCGGACCTGGCGAAGGACGGCGCGTCCGGAGTGGTCACCTGCAAGGTGGTGTTGTTGATGATGGTCTGTTGCTGACCATTCGCCGGCCGCGCCGCCGCTTGAGCGTTGCGCACCTGATCATTCGGGATGACGGTCCCGTCTACCGATGGCCTGAACCATTCCTCGCCGTTCTCGCCGACCTTGTAGATTTTCCCGGCTTGCGTAGAGCCGCCGGCCGCCCGAGGGCCGCCGAACATCGAGAACAGGCCGCCCAGGAGGCCGCCGAGCCCGCCCGTCGAGCTCGCGAGGCCAAAGGCCTTTCCGAACGCACCTTCACCGGTCAACAGCCCCTTGAGCACGCTGCTTTCCAACGACTGTATGAGGCTTTTCATGACGTCCTGGAATTTGGCGCCCTTGACGATCATCTGATCGAAGGCATTGGCGACGGAATCGCCAGCTTCCTTCCACGCATCGCGTATTCCCTCGAGCTGTGTCAGTTGAGCCTTGTTCGCCGTCATCTCATTGGCGGCGGCCTTCACGCGCTCGCGGAGACCATCAACAGCTGCTCGCTGCTGATCGGTCATGTTCTTCCAATTGTCCTTGACGGTGATATCGAACTTCGCGACTTCGATAGCGCGGTTCTGTTCCTGAGCCGACTTATTGAAGTTCTCGGCTTGAGCCTTGAGCGCGGCATTCTGACGGTCAAGCGACTTGATGAAGTTCTCGGCGGCGTCGGACTTTGGCTCCGTTTTAGCCTTCGGCGGACTGTAGACGCCGCTCAGATCTCGGCTCTTGGGAGCCGTTTCGCCAAGCGGGTTTTGCTCTGCGAGCCGGAAGGCGTCATTCATCCGATCAAGCGGAGTCGCCTGCCGATCAGTCGGCGTGCCGGGCTTGGGCGCCGCATGAATCCCGGATGCAAGCTTCATCTCCCAATAGTTCGCGGTGATACCGGGGCCGACGAGCGGAAGTGCAACAGCGGCGGTAGCCGCGTAGTCGCTGTTGTTCTTCAGGAAGGTGAAGATGGTATATGCGGCGGCCTTCCCTCTCGTCTCCCAATCCTGCCAGGCCTTGCGCCATTCCTCGTCGAACTTCGCGGCCTCTGCCTGCAGCTTGACGATTTCGCGGTCGGTCGCCGTGATCTCGAGGCGGCCGGCGCGCAGCTTCGAGGCGTAGCTTTCGAGCCACGGCACAGCGTCGGCGCCGAGCCCGAGCTTTTTGGCGAGTTCGATCTTGTCGGCCTCGTTGTTGCCGTCACGGATCGCGACGGCAACATCGTTCAGGACATCCTTGAATTCGCGCGCCTTGCCAGTGGCATCTTTGAGCGGGATTCCGATCCGCTCGAACATTTTGGCGGTCTCGTTGCCCGCCACCTGCGCTTCGCGAATCTTGAGCGCCAATTCGGAGACGCCCTTGGCGACGTCGAAGCCGCCGAGCGTCCGATTGGCGATCTCCTGCATCTTGTTCAGTTCGACGATGCTCTCGCCGGTGAGCTTCGCCGTCCGCTCAAGCTTCTGGTAGGCTTCGCCCCACGCCAGAATGCCGGCGACGGCCAATGCCGTGCCGCCGACCACTGCGGCGGCGGCAATAAGGCCGGCGCTCGCGATGCCGCCGAAGGCCGCCGACGCCTTGATGCCTTCGACGGTCAGGATCCGCATGGCGGACTGGCCGGAAATGAACCCGTCGACGGTGTGTCGAAGCGCCCCGCCGAGTACCAGTACCTGCGTCGTGTTCAGCTTCATCGCCTTGGCATTGTCGTTCGCCGCGTCCGCGGCGAGCTTCATGCCTTTGGCCATTTGGGTGGCGCCTTCCTGCGCCGCCATGCCGGTCTTACGAAGTTCATCTTGCGCCGAGCGGACGTTCGCCTTCAGATCCGAGACATCGGCCCTGAAGGTGTAGGTGATGCCGTTTGCGGCGCCGCCGACATCAGACATGCGGGGATACCTCTTTCACCGGGAGCGCGAAGAGCTCGTCGGCCTCGTCCTTCGACGGCGCGCCGCCGCGCGAGCCGCGCTTGACGCCATTCGCTTCAAGATGCCCGTCCATCGCTGCGAAGAATTCCGGCAGCGTCATCGACCAGAAGGCGGCCGGGGACATCCTGAGATGCCCCAAGCCGATCCTCATCCAGAGGCGCCAGCGCTCGGTAGAGCTAAAGGGCCGTCATCGTCGGATGCCCGGCATCCCTCGAACGCCAGCATCATCCGCTTCGTCGAGATGTACGAGGCCGACGACGTCATCGGCCAGCTTGAGGCGGCCGAGCGCGACTATCGCAGCATGAAGCTGCAGGGCGTGGCCTGAGCCATGGCGACGAAATCCGACATCACCCGTCAGGAGATCGCCTTCGAACGCCACATGGCGGAGGTCTCCACCCGCTGCGCCAATACGGCGCGCGGCAGCGACCGCCTGACCGAAGAGGTGCGGTTTCTCGCCGATGAAGCAATCGAATGGGCGGTCATGGCTGCCGTCAACGAAGCTGCGCTCACGCTCGCGGCCTGATTTTCACGCCTGATTTTGGGGATGGTCAATGAACGCTCACGCACAAACCATCGAGGCGCCGGTCACCGCGCTCATCATCGCCGAGCCGGCGAAGGCGTTGACCTCGCGCGAAATCTTCAGCCGGTTCAAGACTGAACTGGAAAAGGAAGTCGACGCGCACATTCCGGATTTGACGACGGATAAGGGCCGCAAGGCAATCGCCTCGTTGGCCTTCCGCGTCACGAAGGCGAAGACCGCCATCGACGACGCCGGCAAGAAGCTGACTGAGGACATGCGGAAGCAGGTCGACGTCATCAATGCCGAGCGCAAGTTCATCCGCGATGACCTCGAAGCTCTTGCGACGAAGGCGCGCAAACCGCTGACCGATTGGGAAAAGTCAGAAGAGTTGCGGCTTGCTCTGGTTCTCGGGATCAAGACCAAAATCACGACACTGGGCATCATTCTCGCCAATGCGACATCGATGTCGATTGCCGCCGCAATCGATGATCTCGACTCAATCAAGATCATGCCCGACGTGTTCCTTGACGACGAATGGGCCGTTCGCTCGATGGTTGAGACGTCCCGCGCAAACCTCACCAACGCGCTCGAGCGGATCAAGCGGGATGAGGCCGACCGCGCCGAGTTGGCCAAACTCCGGGCCGAAGCCGAAGCCCGCGAAATCGCTGAACGCGAACGCATTGCAGCGGAAGCCAAGGCAAAGGCCGACGAAGAGGCCATCGAACTTCGTCGGGTCGCCGAAGCCAAAGCGAAGGAATTGGCCGAGGAAGCGGAACGCAAGCGCATCGCCGACGCTGCGGAAAAGGCGCGCGTCGAAGCAATTGCGGAAGAACAGCGCAAGGCGCGGGTCGAGCAGGCCGAACGTGATCGGATCGCCGCCGAAGCCTTGGCGAAAGCCAATGCCGAGAAGGCCGAGCTCGAACGCCAGATGCGCGAACAGCACGAAAAGGCCGAACGCGAGCGCATCGAGGCTGAGGCCAGGGCCGCCGATATCGAACACCGCGGATCGACCATGCGCGCGGTGAAGGAAGCCATCATGGCCGTCGGCGAAGTCTCCGAACCGGCAGCGAAGGCGATCGTCAAGGCGATCATCGCCGGTCAGATCCCGAACACCACGATCACTTTTTGAGGCCACCCGATGAACGCCATCATGCAAGCCGAGCCGGTTCAGGTCGTCGGCGCGCCTAAGTCAGATCCTGCCGCCCTCTTGAACGCGATCATCGCCGGAATGCTCATTGGAGCATCGATCTGCGGTCTGATCGTCATCGGCACCGTTTGGCTGAGGTGAGCCATGACCGAAGAACGAAAGCCATTCGGAGAGGCCTTCTATGATCAGATTCGGCTCACGACTGAGACCGGCGCGAAGTTCAAGGCTCGCCTCCTGAAGCTCGGCAAGCGCGTCGGCTGGACTCACTGCCCGAAGTGCGGCGGCCGCCTGGAAGCAAGCCTCGTCGGCCCGCGCAATCATCTTCACATGGCCTGCCAGACCGCGAATTGCCTCTGGATGATGGAGTGAGCCGTGACCGATCGAAGCCGCGCGTTGCAAATCAAAGACCGCGTCCGAAAGCGGACCGGCTATCGGTTTCCCGGGCGCATCTCGTCGGTCTTTCGGATCCTCGATGAGAACGGAGATCCGACCGGGCCTATGCGCGTGGTTGTTCAGTGCACGGCGCCGGACGTGAAGAATTGCCTGCATATCTTCGCGCCCGAGCAGCTCGAACTTGTCGATGAGGTGTGAGCTATGGCGCGCTATGCCGAAGGCACCACAGTTCCGGTCGAAAAGACCCGCATCGAGATCGAAGAGACCCTTCGCCGTTTCAGAGCCGATGCCTTTGTGTCGGGTTACGAGGGGCGAACTGCCTTCATCATGTTCCGCGCGAAGGGGCGGCAAATCCGCCTCACGCTCGAAATGCCGGATCCGACCGATAAGGCATTCAAGTTGACGGAGACCGGGCACGTTCGGACGTCGGGATCTTCCCAAGACGCTTATGAGACCGAATGCCGGCGCCGCTGGCGAGCGCTTGGCCTGCTCGTCAAGGCCAAGGTTGCGGCGATCGCCGAAGGCATAGTGACGTTCGAGGAAGAGTTCTTGGCCCACGTCGTCTTGCCGGACGGATTGACAGTCGGCCAAGCGATCAGGGAGCCGCTCGCACTCGCCTATGAACGTGGCGAGATGCCGAAGTTTCTGCCGCCACCGAAAGGGGACTGAGCCATGACGCGTCGCGAGGCCCGTCGGCTGATCCGGAAATATTGGGCCGCCGTCATCTTTCACGCCGACAGGCCCGATTCGACTCCGGATCCGGCATTCGGGGCTGCATGGGACAAGGAATGTCGGCGCATTGCCCGGCGGCTCGTTTCGGCGGGTCGCCGCCGAGCGTCGATGGAAGAGATCGACGACATGCGAGGGACGCAGCCGTGAAAGGCCGGAACGTCATTCCTCATCCGAATTCGATCCACCGCGATCAACCGATCCGTTTGGCGCTCGCGGCTCAGATTGCGTTTCCGGATGGCACGATGACGGTATCCGGCTTGCGACGGGAGCGCGACGCTGGCAGGCTCGTCGTGGAACGCGTCGCCGGCAAGGACTACACTACGCTCGCCGCGATCGACGACATGAGGCGACAATGCCGCGTAAATCCAAAGGAGCGCGTCTCTGGCTGCGGCCAGAACGGTTCGACCGGGACGGCCGGCGGATCTCCAATGCACTCTGGATCATCGTCGACGGCGGACGGCAGTATCCCACGGGATGCGCTGAGGGCGAAATTGGCCGAGCTGAGCTAGCGTTGCAGCGGCATATCACCGCAAAGCACGAGCCCCAACGCATAGAACGGGCGCTCCACGAAACCAGAATCGCCGACGTCCTTTCGATCTATATCGACGATTGCCGGCCGAGCGGAGACGCCACAGCCCTAAAGCGCTTCAAGGGGCGCATCAACCGCCTGAACGAATTCTTCGGCTCCAAGATGCTCGCCGAGGTCAACGGACAGCTGTGCCGCTCATATGTGGCCGAGCGCGGCTCCCCCGGGGGCGCCAGGCGCGATCTTGAAGACCTTCGCGCGGCGATCAATCACCACCAGTCCGAAGGCCTGCATCGCGGCGTGGTCGCCGTTCCGCTGCCGGAAAAAGGACCCTCTCGGACGCGCTGGTTGACTCGGGACGAAGCCGCGGCGCTCCTCTGGGCTTGCTGGCGAACCAAGGAAGTTCAGACCATCCATCGCGGCGGCCGCCTCGGCGAACCGACGGTCACGCGGAAATATCCGCTCCGCCATATCGCGCGGTTCATCCTGCTCGGGCTCTACACAGGCACGCGCGCCGGCGCGATTGCTTCGGCGAGCGCATCGCGAGGGCAGGGGCGATCATGGGTCGACCTCGAGCGCGGCATCTTTTATCGCCTCGCCGAAGGAAAGGCCGAGACCAAGAAGAAGCAGCCGCCCGCGCCGATTCCGCCGCGCCTGCTTGCCCATATGCGCCGATGGGCCAGGCTGGATGCCACTGCCGCAGATGGCAGAGAGGATTCGCCCTATTTCGTGGAATGGGCCGGCAAGCCGGTTGCCAGCGTGAAGACCGGATTCGGGCGCGCGGCGACGCTTGCCAAGCTCGGAAAGCACGTCACACCGCACACCCTTCGGCATACCGCCGTGACCTGGCTGATGCAGCTCGGCGTGAGCATTTGGGACGCCGCCGGTTTCGTCGGCATGTCGCCCGAGATGGTGGAAAAGAACTACGGGCACCACCATCCGGACTATCTTGCTGCACCTGCGAAGGTGATTGGCTACCGGCATGCCGCAGGCGAAAAATTGGTTGTTTCGTTGGAGACGGCCCGCAAGAGCGGCAAGACGAAATCATAACACATTGGTGTTTAAGATAAATTTTGGTGGGCCCGGCCGGACTCGAACCAGCAACCAGACCGTTATGAGCGGCCAGCTCTAACCATTGAGCTACGGGCCCTGACGAAGGCAGAGCGGCGAATCCGGCGAAAAGCGGCGATCGCCTCGCCCGGTGCCTCGGCGCGGTGGCAAGCAGATGCCCCGAGACGGGCGGTCCGTCAAGCGGTTTGGGCAAAGATCGGCCCCACCGTACGGGCGCGGGGTCGTGACACCGAGACGCCGGACGAAGCCGGTCCCAAGGCATCGCCGGCAGCGGCAGGCGGCCGGCGCGAGCAGGCGGACGGGACCAAAAGCCCAGGAAATCTGCCGCATTGCCGCCCAAATTGGGGTTAGCCGCGGCTTAACGCCGGCCGAAATCGCAATAGGGGTTTTCCCGAAAGAATCAGCATTTCAGTCGTTTGCGCCCGGTCGAGCGCAGCGGCAACGCCACGTCGCTTTTCCAACATGTTTTGCCGGCAACTGTTTAGGGCCCGGCGCACTTGTGCCGATCGGTGGGAAATCAATCCCCGATCGCACGACGACGGGCGACGCCAGCAACCACCCTCGCGGGCGCCAACGTCCCCGTGATCAGTCGCATGGAGGATGATCCGGCCCGGCCGCGATCCCAAACGGAGGTAGGCCCATATCGTTCGAACAAATCACCGGTCTGCGCGCGCTGCAGGCGCGTTGTGCGCTCATTGCGGGCATCGGCCTCGGGCTGATGACGATTGACGCCGGCGACGCCATGGCGCACGGCCCGCGCCATTCAAACGTCCGACCCGCCAAGCACAATCATCCGGCGCCCCCCGCCACGGCGATGGAAGGCTACGCCTCCTTCTACGGGCAGGAGCATCACGGCAGCCAGACCGCCAGCGGCGAACGGTTCAACATGCATGCCATGACGGCGGCGCACCGGACGCTACCCATCGGGACCTGGGTGAAGGTCACCAATCTGCTCAACGGCAAGAGCGTCGTAGTTCGCATCAATGATCGGGGCCCGTTCGTGCGCGGTCGCATCCTCGACGTGTCGCGCAATGCGGCTGTCGAACTCGATTTCATCGCCCGCGGCGTCACCCGCGTCCGCATCGAGCGGGTGTGAGCACCGCCAGCTCCCGAAACCCCGGACATGAGACAGCCCGCCCGGGCAACCCCGAGGCGGCCTTCGGTTTTCCAGGGGCCCCGTGCGGCACATGTTGGCGGGCTGGCCCGCTGCCCGGCCGCCGGCCTATTGCGCGGCGGTGGCCGACAGCTTGCTCCCGGTGGGGCGATGGGCGAAAGCCCGCGAGATCAGCGTCATGGCCGCCAACACCGCAACATAGGCGACGACCTCCATGCCGGTCGGCCGGTCGACGTAACCGATGAGCGTGTGCAGCACGCGACCGGCAATGGATGAATCGGTCAGCAGCCAGGACGTATCCCACACCGTGTCGGTCATCAGCGTGATGACGTCTGCCTGCTCGAGGAAGGCCACGGCCTGGGCGGCCATGCCGGCGGCGAGGAAAGTGATCAGCATACCGGTGACGGCGAACAGGTAGCGCGTCGGGATCGCCACGAGGCCGAGATAGGTGAAGGCGCTCAAGCCGGCGCCGAGCGCCAGACCGAGGAAGCCGCCGGTGATCTGCGCCGCCACCGTGTCGTGTCCGGACAGCGCCACGCCGTAGAGGAACAGAACCACCTCCGAGCCTTCGCGCAACACCGCGATGCCGACAACGACGGCAAGCGCGGCGAGCGAGCGCGAGCCTCGCGCCACATCCTTGCCGACCGTCTGGATCTCGGCGGCGATCTCGCGGCCGTGCCGGGCCATCCAGACGTTATGCCAGGTCAGCATCAGCACCGCAGTGGTCAGCACCGCGGCGTTGAACAACTCCTGGCCGATGCCTTCGAGCGCCGCGGCGAGCGTGCCGGCAAAGATCGCCAGCAGCAGTGCGCCGGCAACGCCCAGGAAGATGCCGCCGAGGATCCAGGGCATGCGGCCGGCGAGCCCCCGCGTCACCGACAGAACGATGCCGACGACGAGGCCCGCCTCGATGACTTCGCGAAAGACGATGATGAGGGTTCCGAGCATTCCCCTGCCCCTTACTTGGCGATCAAAACGCCCTTGGCGGTCGCATCGTGGTATTCGCCATCGAATTTATAGGAGCCTGGCTTTAGCGGTTTGATATGGATCGTGCCGCTCGATTTGGCGGCGATCACCTTCTCGACATGCAAATCGTCGCTGTCGAATTCCTCGGCGGTAGCGTCCTCGTTCGTCACCTCGATGCTGAAGGCTTTGCCCGCGGGCACGGTCAGCTCGGCCGGGATGAAGACGTGATCCTTCAGCGTCAGCGCCAGCTTGTCCTCGGCACGCGCGCCCGACGGCATCAGGCCCGTGGCAGCCAGGCCCAACACCAAGGCAGCAATCCGAGTGGAATTACGCAAGACCAACGGCCAGGACAGAGCAGCAGACAGTTGGAAGCGGCGGCCGCGAGGCTGCGGAACAATCGTCCGGCCGGCACCTGCAGGTGCCAATCGCGCAAATCTCGTCATTGTTGGCTCCAATCGGCAGGAGTAAAGGTCCTGCCATCGGGACTACGGGAGTGGAACGGCGGTCCTGCTCGTTTCTACAGAGCGGCTCGGCGCTGCTCAATTGCTATCTTTTAGAGCTTTTACAAGGGGGCGACCACAAGTCGGCGATGTCGGCCAGCGCTGCGGATCGCATGCCGGCCGGATTGCATGCCGGGGCGGGGGTGCGCTTGCTCTTGCAGGCGCGGGCTGGCACCTTCCGAACCCGAATTCACACGAATTGGGGAGGGGCGGATGAGCGCCAAGGTCTATACGGTCGTCGAGGCGCGGAACCTGCTCGGCGAGGGCATCGTCTGGGACGGCGTGGCAGAGCAGGTGCTGTGGACCGACATCCACGGCAAGGCGCTGTGGAGCTATGAACCGGCCAGTGGCGAAGCTCTCAGCCGCGCATTGCCGGAGCGGCTCGCCTGTTTCGCGCCGCTCGCCGGCGGCAGGATTGCCGCCGGTTTCGTCGGCGGCGTCAGGCGCTACGATCCGCGCTCCGGGGTCGGCTCCGAGTTTGTGCCCGTCGAGGACGACATCCCCGCCACCCGGCTCAACGACGGCAAGCTTGATCGCGCCGGCCGGCTGGTATTCGGCACGATGGACGAGGGCAATGGCGAGACCCAGCCGATCGGCGCGGTGTGGTCGTGGGACGGCATGCGCGCGCCGAGGAAGTTGTTCGGCGGCGTCATCGTGACCAATTCCATCGCGTTTTCGCCGGAAGGCGACCGCATGTATTTTGCCGATTCCCCGACGCGCACTATTTGGGTGTTCGACTACGATGTCACCACCGGCGAGCCGTCGAACCGGCGGGTGTTTGCCCAGACCAGCGGCAGTTATCCGGACGGGTCCTGCGTCGATGCCGACGGCTGCCTGTGGAACGCCGAATGGGACGGGTCCTGCGTCACCCGCTATACGCCGGAAGGCCGCATCGACCGCAAGATCGCGCTGCCGGTCAGCCGGCCGACCTGTCCGGCCTTCGGCGGACCGGAGCAGGACGTGCTCTACCTCACGTCGGCACGGATCGGACTCGACGCGGTGCGGCTGGCGGAGGAACCGCTCGCCGGCAGCCTGTTCGCGGTTCGGCCCGGCGTGACCGGGCTCGAAGATGCGCGCTTTGCCGGGGAATAGGGCAAAGGGCGCATAGCCCGCGGCCGCGTACGCGTCTGCCGGATGCCCGGCAGGCGTTCGGCCAAAAAAAAGACCGCTGACGGTTGCCAGCGGCCCAAGTCTAGGGAGGAAACGCCCAAGGAGGGCTATGGCGCGCTGAACAGCAGCGCCATGCCCACCAATATAAATTCGCAGCGCAGCAAATCAAGCTGAAATGTTAGTTTGGCCTCCCCGAAAATGTGAACGAGGCATGCGAAAAATGCATCGCACTGGGATGGGCCCGACAAATGTGGGGGCTGAGTGTGCCCTTCGTCGAAAAACCGGCAGATCGTATTGTGAATTTCGCATGGCGGACGGGCGAGTGCGTCGCAGCGGGAGTAAGCAGATCGCCGAATAGGCCGGGATCGGCGGATGCGCCGATGTGTTCGCCTCAAGCGGGACAGAGTGCTAAACAGCGACCCGCACCAGCCCGACCGGCAGCCAAGCCCGCCAGGCTGGCATATTGGGCGCGTGCGAGGGGGAGCGATGAGCGACAGGGGACCGGACCGGCGCCGCAGGCGGAAAAGCCAGGAGGGCGGCGTGCCGCTATGGGTCACCGGGCTGTTCGTCGCGGCGCTCATCATCACCATGGTCTGGGTGATCGACCGTTTCAGCGCATACGACAAGCTGCAGCGCTGCGTCACCGCCGGGCATCGCGATTGCGGCGGCGAACTCAATCTGCCGAAATGACGACGGCTGGCGACGGGCAGCCGGCCGCGAGCATCGGATGACGGATGGAGCCGGATGCGCTATCGAAACAGTTCCTCCCGGTCCCACAGAGACGATCCGATGTCGCCCCGCTTCACCGATCTCGTTGCCCATTTGCCGGCCAGCGTGCCGTTCGTCGGTCCCGAAACGCAGGAGCGGGCACGCGGCCGACGGTTCAGGGCCCGCATCGGCGCCAACGAGAACGGCTTCGGGCCGTCGCCCCTGGCGATCGAGGCGATGCGTCGGGCTGCGGCCGACATCTGGAAATACGCCGATCCGGAAAACCATGAATTGCGCGAGGCAATCGCCGCGCGGCACGGCGTCCGTCTCGACAACGTCGTCGTCGGCGAGGGGATCGACGGGCTGCTGGGGCTCGCCGTGCGGCTGGTGGTTGCGCCGGGAACGAAGGTCGTGACCTCCCTCGGCGCCTACCCGACCTTCAACTTCCATGTCGCCGGCTTCGGCGGCGACCTCGTCCGCGTGCCCTACGCGCATGATCGCGAAGACTGGCGCGGGCTGCTCGATGCGGCGCGCCAATGCGGCGCGGCACTGATCTATCTTGCCAATCCCGACAATCCGATGGGCACCTGGTGGCCGGCGGCCGACATCGAGGCCATGGCGGCTGCGGTGCCGGAGCGTGCGCTCGTTTGCCTTGACGAGGCCTACGTCGATTTCATGGACGCGAGCCTGGAGCCGCGGATCGATATCGAGAGCAGCCGCGTCATCCGTTTCCGCACCTTCTCCAAGGCGTTCGGCATGGCGGGCGCACGCATCGGCTATGCGCTCGGGCCGGCCGGCGTCATGCGGGAATTCGAAAAGATCCGCAACCACTACGGCGTCAATCTGGTCGCCCAGGCCGGCGCCCTGGCGAGCCTCGGCGATGCCGGCCATCTGCCGCGCATCCGCTCGGCAGTCGCGGCGGCGCGGGACCGCATCGGGGCGATCGTCGGCACGCACGGGCTCGCCGTCCTCCCGTCGGCAACCAACTTCGTTGCGGTCGATACCGGCCGCGACGGCGCCTTCGCCCGACGGCTGCTCGATGGGCTTCTCGCCCGCGACGTGTTCGTGCGCATGCCCGGCGTCGCGCCGCTCGATCGCACCATCCGCATCGGCTGCGGGCTCGACAGCGAACTCGACGTGCCGGCGGCCGAGCTGCCAGCGGCGCTCGACGCCGCGTGCCAAACCTGACCCGGCGCGGGCCGCGTCTTCGTCCATCCCTGTCGTTGCTGCATGCGTGCCGCCCGCCGCCAAGTCGCCTCTTTCGGAGGCGCCGGCAATCCCGCACACTGGCGCCCGACAGTCGTCGTCCGCCCGCAGCGGTCGAGCCGGCAGCCGAGAGAGGTAAGGGATGGCGGGGTTGAGCGATTTCTCCGGCTACAAGGACATGCTGGTCTTCTTGGCCACGGCTGGGGTCGTCGTTCCCTCGGTGCATCGGTTGAACGTCAGCCCGGTGCTCGGCTTCCTGGCGGCCGTCGCGGTGCTCGGCCCTTTCGGCCTGGGGCGTCTGGCCGACAGCTGGGAACCGCTTGCCTACGTGACGCTGCACCAGAGCGATCAGATCGCCGGCCTCGCCGAATTCGGCGTGGTATTCCTGATGTTCGTCGTCGGGCTGGAACTGTCGCTCAGCCGCCTTCTGACCATGCGCCGGCTGGTGTTCGGGCTCGGCCTGGCGCAGGTCGCCGTATCGGCGCTGTCGATCGGCGGCATCGCGGCCGAATTCGGGCTGAAGCCAAGTGCGGCGCTGGTTGTCGGTACCTGCCTGGCGCTTTCGTCAACCGCGATCATTGTCGACATGCTCGCCGGGCAGAAGCGGCTGCCGACCACAACCGGTCGCGTCACCTTCGCCATCCTCATCGCCCAGGACCTGGCGGTGGTGCCGATCCTGTTCATCGTCGAGACGCTGGGGCATGGCGGCGATTCCGTCACCTCGGGCCTGCTCATGGCACTGGCCAAAGGCGCGGTGGCGATCGGCGGCATCGTGCTGGTCGGCCGGCTGCTGCTGAAGCCGTTGTTCCGCATCGTCGCCGACACCGAGAGCGCCGAATTGTTCATGGCGGCGATCCTGCTCGTCTCGGTCGGAGCGGCGGTGGCGGCCGCCTCGGCCGGCCTCTCCATGGCACTCGGCGGCTTCGTCGCCGGGTCGCTGCTCGCCGAAACAGCCTATCGCCGTGCCATCGAGGCGACGATCGGTCCGTTCAAGGGGCTGCTGCTCGGCGTGTTCTTCTTCTCCGTCGGCATGGGGTTCGATGCGCTGTCGGTCGCCGGCGCGCCGTTGCTGATCCTCGGCGCCAGCATCGGACTGGTCCTGATCAAGGCAGCGATCGCGCTGTTGCTCGCCCGACTGTTCGGCATCGCCTGGCCGGCCGCCATCAAGAGCGCGCTCCTCATCGGCCCAGGCGGCGAATTCGCCTTCATCGTCATCGGGTTGGCCGGCAATGCCGGGCTCGTCCCGACCGAGGTCGCCGCGCCGATCCTCGCCATCGTCGCCCTGTCCATGGCGGCGATCCCGGGCTTCGACTATCTCGGCCGCAAGCTGTCGTCGCGGGTGGAAAAGATCGTGCCGCCGGATCCGGCGACCCTCATCGTCCCGCCGTCGGACGGCACGGTAAAGGCGCTCGTCGTCGGCTACGGCCGCGTCGGCGAATTGGTCGGCCGCATGCTGGAACGGCACGAACTCAGCTATATCGCCGTCGATCGCAGTGCTGCGACGGTGTCGCTCGCCCGGCGCAAGGGCAAGCCGGTCTATTTCGGCGACATCACCACCGTCCCGTTCATGAAGACCTGCGGCATCGACACCGTCGCCGCCGTCATCGTCACCGTCGATGCGCCGTTGATCGTCGAACAGATCGTCAAGGCGGTCCGGGCGATGCGCACCGACATCGTCATCGTGGCGCGCGCCCGCGATTCCAGCCACGCCCGCCATCTGTACGAGATCGGCGTCACCGATGCGGTACCGGAAACCATCGAGGCGAGCCTGCAACTGTCGGAAGCGGCGCTCGTCGGTCTCGGCGTGCCGATGGGACCGGTGATCGCCTCGGTGCACGACGAGCGCGACGAATACCGCAGGGCACTGATCAACGCCGCCGGCGAATCGCAGTTCGCCAGCGAAACATCGCGCAAGGGCGGCCTGCCGACGAGTTCGCGCAAGCGCCAGGCCTGAAGGTGGTCAGGGATCAGCGGGTCACGCGGAGCCGGCTGGCGATGCGCCAGAGGCCGCGGGCGGCGGCGTCCGGCGCGGCGATCGAGGTGATGATGCCGGCGCGCTTCAGCGCCAGATCGTAGCGTTCGGTGACGAGCGGCGTGCCGACGACGACCGCGCGATCGACCGCGCCGAACATGCGGTCGGCCTCGTGGATCTCGTTGCCGATCAACAGCCCCGACAGATAGGACGAGACGTCAACCGCCGGGTGTCCGCCCACCAGCACTCCGGCCCGGGCACCGAACAGGCGGCGGACGAGGCCGCCCGATTCGGCCAGATCGTCGAGCGCCTCGTCGACGCCGGACAGGAACGCCAACTCGTTGAACTCGTCGCCATCGGCAAGCTCGCCGATCAGCGACTTGTGGCGCAACAGCTCGAACAGCTCGCCGGTGATAATGGTGGCGAAGCTCTCGATGCGGCCGTCGCTCACATGCGCCCATTTCGAATGGGTGCCGGGCAGGACGACCAGTGCGGGGCGAGGCCCGAGGTTGGCGCCGAACACCTCCACCTCCTCGCCGCGCATGACGTCGGCCACCGGCCGGCTCATGGCGACGCCGGGAAGAAAGCCAAGCCGGGCTGCGCCGAAGTCGCGACTGACGACACCGCGCGACAGATCATCCTCGCGGACCGGCACCTGCATGTACGGCGTCTCCACCCAGCCGTTGCGGCTGCACACCATGCCGGAGAGCACGACATCCGGCCCTTCGGCCAGCCAGTCGCCAAGTTCTGCGACGAGCGCTGCCTCGAAGGCGGCGTCGCGGTCGCTTCCCTGGGCGATCGACCTGGTGCCGCGGTTGCTCGTCCGCACGTCGGCGATACTGCCGTCGGCTGCGAAACGATAGGCGCGAAACTCGCTCGAGCCCCAGTCGATACCGATCACGACGCGTGACGCCATGGCTCCCTCGTTCCGCCCCTGCTCGCGCCCGCCGATCAATTGCGGCCCGCCGCCCGTCGAACGAATGGCGGCCACCCCGACCCCATTCCGTCATCTGCGCCGTAAGCGAAAATTAGAGCGGATCTGCGATCATCGGGCAGAGAGGAGACGAGGGAGCGATGGAAATCCGTTCGCGTGTCGGAAATGTCACGCAACAGACCGAGACCGAGATGGGCGCGCCGGATGCGGCGGCGCCATCGGCGGCGCCCGATCGGTCCGCAGGGGTGCGCGCGCTCCTGGTACTGGCACTGTTCGTACTGGCGTTCCAATGGGTTGAGGGCATCAACGGCGACACCAGCTGGCTGCTGACCGTCGCCGACCGATGGTTCGACGGTGCCAAGCCCTATGTCGACATCCTCGAATCCAATCCTCCGGCCGCCGTGCTGATGCTGATGCCGTCGGTCGCGCTGGCTCGGCTGATCGGCTGTCCGCCGGAACCATTGGTCGCGGTCATGACGGTCGGTCTCGCGCTCGCCGCAATCGAACTGGCGCTCCGCGTGCTGCTGCGCTCCACCGCCGTGGCCAATCCCAGTCAGACGCGACTGGTGCTCGGCTTTGCGCTCCTGGTGCTGCCGATGTCGATCTTCGCCGAACGTGAGCATTTCGCCATCATAGGCCTCGTGCCGCTGTGGGCCCTCATGGTGCAGCGGGCGGAAGCGGCGGTACCGCAACGATGGGCGGTCGTCGTCGCCGGCGTCGGCGGCTGTCTGGCGCTCAGTCTGAAGCCGCAATTCGCCCTGATGATCCTGCTGCCGGCGCTGGTGGTGGCGCGCAGCCGGCGCAGCTTTGCCGCACTGTTTCTGCCCGAATATTGGATTGTGGCCGCCGGCGCCGTCGCCTACGCCGCAATAGTGGTCACGCTGTTTCCGGCCTATGGCGCCAGCATGGTGCCGCTGGTCTTCGACCTCTACCAGCCAGTGCGCGAACCGGTGATCGCCGTTCTCGCCGTTCCGCAGCTCGGCTGGACGGCGCTCGCCGTCGTCGGACTGTGGGCGCTCGGTGGCCGCGAGCGACGCCCGGCGATCGCCATCAGCCTTGCCGCGGCGTTCGGCGGCGTGGCGTTCGCCGTCGTGCAGGCCAAGGGCTTTGCCTACCACTATTATCCGGCGGTTGCGGCTGCCGTGCCGGCGCTCGCCGACCAGGGGCTGACGCTTGCCAACCGGCGTTTTTCCGTGACGACCGACCGCTCCGGCCGGCCGCTCGCCGCCTTCGGCTTCATCGCCGTCGCCGTCGGGCTGGCCTTCGCGACGCTGTCGTTCCTTGGCTTCTCCAAGCCGATGACCGGACTGATGGCACCGATCCGCAACATTTCGCTGCATCCGCGCATCCTCTCCATCAGTCCGCACATCTGGGTCGGCCACCCGCTGACACGCGATGTCGACGGCAGCTGGGTCGGGTCGGTGCCGAACCAGTGGATGACGATCGGAGCACTGTACAAGCTCGGCCTGCATCCGGACGAGCCGGAGGCCCGCCGGCTGTCGGCGCTGATCGATGCCGACCGCGCACGCGCGGCCAACGACATCGCTCGGGGCAAGCCCGACATCGTGCTGGTCGAACGCGACGACCTGGTGCTGCCGGCCTGGTTCAATTCATTCGACGAATTGGCGGCGTTCCTGTCCGGCTATCGGCGGCGCTTCGACTATCTCGGCGTCGAACTATGGGCGCGCGACGACCTTGGCGAGGTACTCCCCGCCGCGTCCGGGCATTAGCGCCCCCAAGGTCGGCGGATGTTCGGGCGGCTTCCTGGCGGATGAGACGTTCGCAAGCCTCGGTCCGGGCTGGCGGGGCCGAGGGTAGTCTGACGCATCGCAATTGAGCGCCTTCCACCATCAACGCCGAGACTCGCCTTGCCCAACACCGGATCGCCTCCTGCCCTCGTCTCGCGCTCGACGCTCCTTTTGCTGGCGGTGCTGCTGGCTGTCGGCGTGGCCGGTCAGGCAGTGTCCCCGACTGTCGCCGACGTCAGCTGGTTGATCGAGCTGGCGGAGAAGAGTCTGGCGGGGCAGCGGCTCTATGTCGACATCGTCGAGACCAATCCGCCGATGTCGGTGTTTCTCTACATGCCGGCGGTGCTGATCGAGCATCTGACCGGCATCCGGGCCGAATGGAACCAGATTGCCATCACCTTCGCCGCCATCGCGACGTCGCTGTGGATCTCCGCCCTGATCATGCGGCGGACGGGTCGAGCGGACATGGTCGAACGGTTTCTCGTTGCCGGCATGCTGGCGCTGGCGATCCTGCCGACCATGGTGTTTGCCCAGCGCGAGCATCTCGCCGTCATCGCGCTGCTGCCGTCGCTTGCCGTTCTCGTTGCCCGTGCGGAACGGCGGAGCGTCGATCTGCCGCTGGCGCTCGTTGCCGGGCTTGCCGCCGGACTTGCCGCGACGATCAAGCCGCATTTCGCCGTCGCCGTGATCGGACCGGCGGTCGCCGTGGCGATCCGGTTGCGGTCGGCCCGCTCGCTGTTCGCCATCGAGCATCTCGTGGCGGTCGCCGTCGTTGCCGGTTACGCGGCTCTGGTGGTCGTTGCCTTTCCACGCTACTTCAGCGACGTGCTGCCTGTCGTCAACGATACCTATCGGCTGGCCCGACGTCCGCTGTTCGAACTGGCGCTGCATCCGCAGATGCTGATGGTGGTAGGGATCGGAGTATCCACCCTGCTGCTTGCCGGAGAGGAGCGCCGAAGCCCGCGGATTGTCGTGCCGTTCCTGGCGTCGCTGGGGTTCCTGTTCGCGTTTTTCGAGCAGGGCAAGGGCTGGCACTATCACCTGTTTCCGGCGGCCGCGGTCGCCTTCATGCTGTTCTACGCCGAAGCCATGCCGCGGCTGCAGACCGTTCTGGCCGGGCCGGGCGGTGGCCGGCTTGCGGGACTTGCCGCCGGCGGGCTCGGATTGGCCGGGCTCATCGCCTCGATGTCGTATTTCACCTTCGCCAACCGAACGACGCTGCCGCTCGTCGCCGCGATCGAAAGGCTCGGCCCGCACCCCAAAGTCCTGGCGGTCAGCTTCTATCTTTCGATCGGGCATCCGCTGACGCGAGCCGTTGGCGGTACATGGGTAGGCACCTACTGCAGCCAGTGGATCAGCGACGCGGCATTGTTCCGCAGCCTGCAGCCCGAGACCGACGCGGCGACGCGGGCGCGCATGGCCGAGTGGATCGCCAAAGATCACGCCACCATCGCCCGCGACATCCGGATCGGACAGCCCGACGTAATCCTGGCGGATCGGCTCGGCTACGACTGGGACGAGACGGTCAAGACGACGCCAGGGATGGCGGAGCTGATGGCCGGCTATGCCAAGACGGCGGACGTCGACGGCGTCGACCTGCTCGTGCGCCGCGACCTGCTGCACGGACCGGCCACACCCGTGGCTGCAGCCGGCGAGGCGCCGTAAAGTGGCCGCGATCGCGCCCAAAACCGCGGTTAACTTCGTGTCATTGCAAAGCGTGGCCGTCGTGCGATTTCGCCAGACCCCAACATGCGCTAGAGCTTGATTGCCGGCTCGCCCCGATCCGGCCCGAACCCGCGACCGGAGGCCTGGACTTGTCCGACGTATCGCTGCCTTTTGATGCCGCCACTTACAGCCTCATCGTCCCCATCTACAATGAGGAAGCCGTGCTGCCGCTGTTGTTCGAGCGGCTCGACCAGCTGGTCGCCGAGCTCGACGGGACGACGGAGGTCATCCTCGTCGACGACGGCAGCCGCGACAACAGCGCCCGGCTGATCGTGGAGAAGGTGAAGTCCTCGCCCAATTTCCGCTTGATCGCGTTGTCCCGCAACTTCGGCCACCAGATCGCCATCACCGCCGGCATGGAGGCGGCCGTGGGTCAGGCCACCATCGTCATGGACGCGGACCTGCAGGATCCGCCGGAAGTGGCGCTGCAACTCGTGGCGAAGTGGAAGGAGGGCTACGAGATCGTCTATGCGCAGCGCTTGAGCCGCGATGGCGAGACGGCGTTCAAGCTCGCCACGGCGCACCTGTTCTACTGGGTGATGCGGCGGCTGGCGACTGTGGACATTCCGGAGAACGTCGGCGACTTCCGCCTGGTCGACCGGGTGGCGCTCGACACGTTCCTCGCCATGCCGGAACGCGACCGTTTCGTGCGCGGCATGTTCGGCTGGATGGGGTTCCGCCAGACGGCGGTGCCGTTCCATCGCGCCGCGCGTGCTGCCGGCGAGACCAAATACCCATTCTGGAAGATGCTGCGGCTCGCCGCCAACGGCGTCGTCGGCTTTTCCGACTTCCCGTTGCGGCTGGCCCTGTGGCTGGGATCGCTGATCTCGCTCGCCGCGGTGCTTTATGGCATCTATGTGCTGGTCTTAGCGCTGATCCGCTCGGATCTCGTTGCCGGCTGGGCGTCGATCGTCGTCGTCGTCTCCTTCCTCTCCGGCATCAATCTGTTGATGCTCGGCATCGTCGGCATCTACGTCGGCCGCATCCATACCGAGGTGAAGCGACGACCGCTCTATATCGTCGGCCGGCGGATCGGCTTCGCACAGGGCAACGCGCCCGAACCGGCGCATGGGAAGGTCATTCCATGACGGTTGCGAAGCGTACCGGCGCGGCGCTCGACCGCGGTTTCCGCGCCGCCATTGCGATCGTGCCGTGGAAGCTGGTGCGCTACGGCGTCGTCGGCGTGACGGCGACGGGGCTGTATTTCGGCTTCGCCATCGGATTGACGATGCTGACCCACATGCCGGCCTCGGTCGCCTCGATCGGCGCCTATCTGGTCGCCGCGGTATTCTCCTTCCTGTCGCATCGGCACTTCACCTTCCGCTCCAGGCAACCGATCGCCCATGAAGTGCCGCGCTTCGCCGGCGTGCAGATCATCGGTTGGAGCGTGGCATTTTTATCACCGCTGATCATGACCGATCTGGCGGGCTTGCCACCGCTCGTGGCGATAGTGTTTGTTTCTCTGGCTGTGCCGCTACTGAGCTTTCTCGGCATGGAGCGGCTGGTGTTTCGTGCGCGTCCGCCGAGAAGCACCGCCAAGGGAGGTGTCGCCGCGCATGGCGGATCGGACCACGTCTCTGAGGAGCGAATTGTCGTCGACTAGCGCGCGGGTGCTGTATCTCGTGACGCTGGTCGGGCTCTACGTCGCCGCCTTTCTGCTGCAGTGGTACGAGCCGAGCGTCACCGACGTCAGCTGGCTGTTCGTCATCGGCGAGAAGATGTTCGCCGGCCAGCACCTCTATACCGACATCATGGAAACCAATCCGCCGATGTCGGTCCTCCTCTACATGCCGACGCTGATCGTCGCCCATGCAACCGGGCTCAGCCCCGAACTGGTGCAGATCTGGCTGACGCTGGCGCTGATGACGCTGTCTGTCGGCTGGACCAGCCGGATGCTGTATGCGGCCGGCGAGATCCGGCATCTTGGCCGCTATCGGCTTCTCGCCATCTTCGCTTTTGGCGTGCTGGCACTCGGCTGCTTTTCCGAACGCGAGCACATTGCGCTGCTCACGACGTTGCCGACACTGGCCATCCTGGTCCTCAGGCTGAAGGGCAAGCCGATCGGCTTTGTCACGGCACTGGTCGCCGGCCTCGGCGAGGGATTGGCCGTGACCATCAAGCCGGAGATGGCCTTTCCCATTCTGCTTGCCGTCGGCTGGGGCGTGGCGATGACGCGGTCGCTGAAACTGGCGTTCCGGCTGGAACATTGGGTCGGCGTCGTCGTGGTCGCCGCCTATGTCGTGGTCGTCGGATTGGTCTTCCCGGCCTATTTCACCAATATGATGCCGGTGCTGATGGATACCTATCGGGCCGTGCGCTACGACTTCCTCGATATCGCCGGCGGCGACGGTGCCATCGCCTACTACCTGATGGTGGCGGCGCTGGTGATGCTGAAAGGCCGCAAGACCGCCGAACCGCGATTGATCGTGCCGCTCATCGCCTCATTCGGCTATTACCTCTCCTACATCGACCAATCGAAGGGCTGGGCCTACCACCTCTATCCGGGAGTGGCGCTGGCGACGCTGCTGCTGTTCGAGGAGGCAATCGGCGGTGCCTACGAGGCGGACGTCACCCGGCTCAGGGGCCGGCTCGGCCTCAGCGCGCGGCTGGCGGCGATCGCCGGCTTCGTTCTCGGCGCGCAGCCGCTCACCGACTGGCTTGAAGGCCGGCAGTGGGATTCGCTGCCGCTCGCCGAACAGATCGAGAGGATCGCGCAACATCCCTCGATCGCCATCATCTCCGACGACCTTGGGCTGACCAACCCGTTGATCCGCATGGTGGATGGCACGTTCGTCGGCACGGTGGCGAGCCAGTGGATCACCCAATACGCCACCTATCGCATCGATCATCACGATCTCGATGCCGCCGGCGTCGAGCGCATGAAGGCCTGGGTCGACTACGATCGCGCGCTGCTCGCCGGCGATATCCGCCGCTCGCACCCCGATTTCATCGTCGTCGATCGCGGCGGCTTCGACTGGCTGGAATGGGCGCGCCAGTCGCCGGCGCTCGCCAAACTGATCGCCGACTACCGCCAGGCCGGACGGGCGAACGACATCTATCTCCTCGCCCGTGGCGACCTCGCGCCGGACGATCCGCACCCGGCAACCGGCAAATTCTGGCGGCTCGGCGGCTCCGACCGCTGGCAGGGCCTCGAGCCGGACGAGTCGACGAGCCGCATGGAGCATTCGGCGGCGCGGTAGCGCGTGCGTCATTGACAATGCCGGCCACAGCCGTATCTACGGGCAGCCGCCCGATGGGCTGGCCTTTCCCGTTCCCGAGACCCAGCCGTACCCATGTCCCTGCCCGCCGTCGATCCCGTCTCCCGCCGCCGCACCTTCGCGATCATCTCGCATCCGGACGCCGGCAAGACGACGCTTACCGAAAAGCTGCTGTTGTTCGGCGGCGCCATCCAGCTCGCCGGCCAGGTCAGGGCCAAGGGCGATCGGCGGCAGACCCGCTCGGACTGGATGGGGATCGAACGCGAGCGCGGCATTTCCGTCGTGACCTCCGTCATGACGTTCGAATACGGCGACTGCGTCTACAATCTCCTCGATACGCCCGGCCACGAGGACTTCTCCGAGGACACCTATCGCACGCTGACGGCGGTCGATGCCGCGGTGATGGTGCTCGATGCGGCCAAGGGCGTCGAATCCCGCACCCTGAAGCTGGTCGAGGTCTGCCGCCTGCGTGACATCCCGATCGTCACCTTCGTCAACAAGCTCGACCGCGAGGCGATGGACCCGTTCGATCTGTTGGACGACATCGAGAAGGCCTTGGCGCTTGATACCGTGCCGATGACCTGGCCGATCGGCCGCGGCCGGGCGTTCGCCGGCTGCTACGATCTCGACAGCAACACCATCCGGCTGAAGGACACCGAGGAGCGGATCGCCGTCAACGGGCCTGAGGACAGTCGCATCGAGGCGCTGTTGCCGCCGCACGATTACGCGCAATTCCAGGAAGAACTGATGCTGGCGCAAGGAGCGGCGCGGCCGTTCATCCGCCAATCATTCCTCGAAGGCCACCTGACGCCGGTGTATTTCGGCTCCGCCCTCAAAGACATGGGCGTCAAGGACCTGATCGATGCGCTCGGGCGCCTGGCGCCATCCCCGCGCGAGCAGCAGGCGGATTCTCGCGTGGTCAAGGCCGACGAGCCGAAGATGACCGGCTTCGTGTTCAAGATCCAGGCGAACATGGACCCGAACCACCGCGATCGCATCGCCTTCATGCGCGTCTGTTCGGGCAAGCTGTCGCGCGGCATGCGGGTGAAGCTGGTCCGCACCGGCAAGACCATCGGGCTGACGGCGCCGCAGTTCTTCTTCGCCCAGGACCGCTCGATCGCCGACGAGGCGTTTGCCGGCGATATCGTCGGCGTTCCCAACCACGGCACGCTTCGTATCGGCGACACGCTGACCGAGGGTGAGGATATCGTGTTTCGCGGCGTGCCGTCGTTCGCCCCGGAGATCCTGCGCCGGGTGCGCGTTGCCGACGCGATGAAGGCGAAGAAGCTGAAAGAAGCCTTGCAGCAGATGGCCGAAGAGGGTGTCGTGCAGGTGTTCCAGCCGTTCGACGGCTCGCAGCCGATCGTCGGCGTCGTCGGCTCGTTGCAGCTCGACGTGTTGAAAGAGCGGATGAAGGTCGAATACGGGCTGGAGATCGACTTCGAGGTCAGCCGTTTTTCGGTCTGCCGCTGGGTGGCGACGGATGAGCCGGCAAAGCTCGACGAGTTTGCCCGGCGCGATACCTCCGCCATGGCGCATGATCTCGACGGCGATCCGGTCTATCTGGCGACGTCGGCGTTCTCGCTGAAATACGAGGAGGATCGCTGGACGATGCTGTCGTTCTCCGACATCAAGGACTATCAGAAAGTCCAGGCCGCCTGAGGTTTCAGGCGGCTCGGTTTCGGACGGGCCGATGCGCGACGGCTTGCGGTTGCGGGCGGTTCGGGGGCGCCGGGTACGGCGTCAGCTGTTGGAGCGCTGGCGCCGGGCGGTCGTCGTCGCAGCCGGCTTGTCGGCGCCGACGTGGGGCGCAATCGCCGGAACATAGCCCATGGCGGCGAGCGCCAATGACGAGAAATAGCCGACCTGCAGCAGCATCACGGCGATGCCGGCGGTGATCGCGGCGGATGCGACGCTGGCCTGACCAGCCAGGGCCTCGGCGGCGAAGAACACGATGGCCGCCATCGCAGTGAGCGCCACTGCCTTGACGTTGAAGCGCAGCCCGATGAGCGAGCCTGCCAGGAATGAGATTGCCGCGGTCAACAGCATCATGCGGGCCCCTCGGTACGCGCCGACGCGCACCGCGCGCTCGACACCGGTAGCCTACAGGCTAGCCGGAAAGACTTAACGGAAACTCAACTTTTGGCGTAGCAGCGCGTGGTTGTGTCGGCAAGTCTTCAACCGTGACCGATCGCCGCGCTTTGATGTATCGCGTGATCCGTTACAGTCCCTACACGTCGATGCCGGTCCACTCCGGTGCGAGGCGGTCGACGATATGGCCCTCGCAGGCGGAACGATCGAGCATGAGCGGGCCGGCGGTCAGCGCCAGATCGACCTTGAGCTGCCCGAAGACTTGGCTGAAATGGGCGGATGCCGGCGGACCAACAAGCATAGCGGCCGCGACGATAGTGATTGTGAGGACGAACCTGCGCATAGACGCCTCCAGTTCTTGGCTGTTGGCGAGACTAGCGGCTTATCGATAATGATCGGTGTGCGACGGGGTGCCGAAACTGCCTAAATGGCGTCAAGCTTTACATAGTGTTGCTGAAGTCGTTCAAATGCCGGGGAATGGCCGCGAATGGATCGGCGAGAGGAAAATGCAGCCCCTCGATCGGCATCGGCTCGATGGCCACGCCGTTGCCGGACACGACGAACTCCCGCGGCGGCGTCAGCCAGCGGCAAACCGGTCGGTCGCCTCGATCAGCCGGTGACAGATGCCGGGCTCGGAAAAGGCGTGGCCGGCATCCTCGACCATCTGCAGCTCGGCATCGGTCCAGATGCGCGACAGGTCGTAGGCGGAGACCGGCGGGCAGGCCATGTCGTAGCGGCCTTGGACGATGACGCCGGGGATGCCGTTCAATCTGACGGCGTCGCGCAACAACTGCCCCTCCTCCAGCCAACCACCGTGCACGAAATAGTGGTTCTCGATGCGGGCGAAGGCTTGGGCGAAATGCGCATCGCCATGCACCGCCGAGAAACCGGCATCGGGCAGCAGCGTGATCGTCTCGCCTTCCCACAAGCTCCAGGCGAGTGCCGCGGGCAGCCGCGTGGCGTCCTCGACCGCGGTAAGCCGGCGGTTATAGGCGGACATCATGTCGCCCCGTTCGGGAGCAGGGATGGCATCGACGAACCCCCGCCACTTCTCGGGGAAGAACCACGAGGCGCCTTTTTGGTAATACCACTCCAGTTCGAAGCGGCGCAGCGTGAAGATGCCGCGCAGGATCAGCGCGGAGACGTGTTCCGGGTGGGTCTCGGCGTAGGCCAGAGCCAGGGTCGAGCCCCAGGAGCCGCCGAACACCAGCCACTTGTCCGCGCCCGCCATGCGCCGCAAGCGTTCGATGTCGGCGACGAGGTGCCAGGTGGTATTGGTGTCGAGCGAGGCGTGCGGGCGGGAGCGGCCGCAGCCGCGCTGGTCGAAGATCGTCACGTCGTAGCGCGCGGGATCGAACAGGCGACGATGGTCCGGGCCGGACCCGGCACCGGGTCCACCGTGCAGGAACACGGCCGGCGTCGCCCCCGGCGTGCCGACGCGCTCCCAGTAGATGGCGTGACCGTCGCCGGTGTCGAGATAGCCCGAGGCATAGGGTTCGATCGGCGGAAAAAGACTGCGGCGCGGGCTGCCATCGGCTTCGGTCGACCGGTCGAAAGACATGATCCAAAAACTCCTGGAGCGTGGTGAGCTGGGCGCTACTTTCGCCGATGGTGCCGGCCGCTGTCCATGCCGCGGAGCGGGCGGCTGTCCTGCCTGGACGCAGCGCTGGCGTGGCGACGAGCCGACGACGCGCCGGCCCCGGCGCCGCCCCCACGGTCGGGCGATGCCGCCGTGGCCGCGTTCGATGGCGAGGCGATTTGGGATGCCGGACAGGATGCAACGGCATGCCAGAGCATCGGAACCGGAAGTGGGAACCGGTTCCGGGCTGATTCCGATGCTCAAACAAAAAGATAGAGCGCCAGTCCGATTCCGACTGGTCGGCCGGCGCTATAGCCGGCTGCGCGTTCGCAAAATGCCGTGGCCGCCATCGAGCGGTCCCCGGTTGATCGGGCGGTCTTGTACAATAAACGTGAACTCTTATGTGCGTGGGCGACGGACCCGGCGGAGACCGACGCGAGGCCGGTGTCGACGCGCGCCCTGCCCTTCCATCACGCCGCGCAGACAATTGCCTCCAAATCCCTCCGTCGCAAAGGACTGCTCCGATGATCACGTTGTATACTTGGTCCACGCCGAACGGCCGCAAGGTTTCCGTCGCGCTGGAAGAGATGGAACTCGCCTACGAGGTGAAGACGATCAATATCGGCAAGGGAGAACAGTTCGACCCGGCTTTCCTGAAAGTGGCGCCGAACAACCGCATCCCGGCAATTGTCGACCACGATGCCGTCGGCGGGCCACTGTCGCTGTTCGAATCCGGCGCCATCCTGACCTACCTGGCGGAAAAGACCGGCAAATTCCTGCCGGCTTCAGGGCATGCCCGCTACCGGGTGTTGGAGTGGCTCAACTGGCAGATGGGTGGCGTCGGCCCGATGTTCGGCCAGGCCAACCATTTCGTCAACTATGCGCCGGAGCGGGTGCCCTACGGCATCACCCGTTATGTCAACGAGACGAAGCGGCTCCTCGGCGTGCTCGACCGGCGTCTCGCCGAGGTCGACTGCTTGGCCGGCGACTATTCGATCGCCGACATGATGACCTACCCGTGGGTGGCGTCGTCGCTCGGCGGCATCGCTGACGAGCTCGGCTATGCCGACGCCGATCTGCCGAACGTCAAGCGCTGGATGGCCGTCCTTGCGGTTCGCCCGGGCGTGCAGCGCGGCATGGTCGTACCTATCATCTGAGCCGACCCGGACTTATGAGACTTCGGCCTTGGAAGAGTAATTTGCCGGCGTATTAGCCGGCAAATTATTTGGCAACAGCGCACGATTTGCCGCCCAGCCCAGACGTCATTGCGCGCGCGAAGCGAAGCAATCTAGAATAAGGCAACCGAAACGCCCAGTGGCCTTGTGGATTGCTTCTGCTCACGCTCGCCATTGACGGCGGCGCTGTACCGAGCTCCGCCGGATTGCCCGGTCCTATATTACAGCGACTCGGTCGAGGTGATCTCGATGCCAAAACCCTCGAGGCCGATGTAGCGGCGCGGCTTCGACGAGATGAGCTTGATCGAGCCGACCCCAAGTTCCTTGAGGATCTGCGCGCCGAGGCCGATCTCACGCCAGTTCTCGGACCGGACACTCGCCGACGAATGCGCCTCGCCTTCGGCCGAGGCGAGCGATTCCGGGCTGATGCTTCCCTCCGCGCCGTCCGACTTGGGCCTGAGGCTCGACGACGTCACGCCGACCGATCCCTCGCGCAGGTAGACGATGACGCCGCGTCCCGTCTTGCCGAAGCGCTCCACCAACTTCTGGATCGGCGGCTCGGTGCCGAAGACGTCGGACACGACGCTTTCGAGATGCAGCCGCACCGGCACGTCGCGGCCGTCGCGAATGTCGCCGAACACCACGGCGAGGTGGTGCATCGGATCGAAGGGCGAAGCATAGACGACAGCCCTGGCGCGGCCGCCGGCGGTCGCCACGTCGAATTCGTCGACGCGGTTGATCAGCCGCTCGTTGCGCTGGCGATAGGCGATCAGTTCGGCGATGGAGACGCTCGGCAAGCCATGCTCGGCGGCAAAGGCTGCGACGTCGGGGCCACGCTTCACGGTGCCGTTGTCGTTGACGAGCTCGGAGAGGACGCCGATCTGCGGCAGGCCGGCCAGCCGGCAGAGGTCGATGGCGGCCTCGGTGTGGCCGGAGCGGGTCAGCACGCCGCCGTCGCGGGCGATCAGCGGGAAGACATGTCCGGGGCGGACGAAGTCGGTCGAGCCGACGTTCGGATTGGTCAGCGCCCTGACCGTCTGGCAGCGCTCTTCTGCCGAAATGCCGGTGGTCAGCCCGTGGCGATAGTCGATCGACACGGTGAAGGCGGTCTGCAACGGCGCGTCGTTCGACGCCACCATCGGCGTCAGCGCCAGATGGCGGGCGTGCTCGCGGGTGATCGGCGTGCAGACGATGCCAGAGGTATAACGAACGAAGAACGCCAGCTTTTCCGGCGTGGCGTGGACCGCTGCCATGATCAGGTCGCCCTCATTCTCGCGATCGTCGTCGTCGGTGACGACGACGATTTCCCCGCGCTCGAAGGCTCTGATGGCCTCAGCTACTCTCGATTGCGACATGGCGTCGTCCTTGGTCGTTGCGGCCTCGGAGACAAGGCCGAGAAAATCGTTGGGCGTCACTTCGCCGTCGGTGGCCGCAATGATGCGTTCCGCCGTCTCCCGGCTGATCCAAGCGCCGCCGTCGTTGCAGAGCTGCGTGATGGCGGCCGGCGACAGTCCGACGCGCCGGGCAAAGCCCGAACGGGTTTCGTTGCGTCGATAGAGCCATTCATCCAGCCGCATGTCGGCAATGTAGGACGCGACGGGTTCGTTGGCAATGAATGGCGGAAGCGATTTTAAGTGAGACTGAAAGCGAGATTGCTCAAGAGGGTCCGCTTGCGCAATGCAGGCAGTCGGCAGTTGGGCAATTGGGTTTCGTTGTCGCGATACCCCTCTCCCGCCCTTCGGGCACCCTCCCCCACAAGGGGGGAGGGGGATGGGGCACCATCTCGACTACCACGAAAGTCCAAACTCGCGGTTCCTTCGCCCTCCCCCCTGGTGGGGGAGGGTGCCCGAAGGGCGGGAGAGGGGTAATCCGGGCAAGGATAACCGGATCTACCTGATCCCTGCCCGCATGAACGACTGCACGAACTGCCGCTGGAAGATCAGGAAGCCGACGAGCAGCGGCCCGGAGGTCATCAGCGTCGCGGCGGTGATGATCGACCAGTCGACGCCCTGGTCGGGCGTGGCGAACACCTGCAGCCCGACGGTGACAGGGCGGGTCTCGACCGAATTGGTGATGATCAGCGGCCAGAGGAAGTTGTTCCAGTGGTAGCTGACCGAGACGAGGCCGTAGGCGAGGTAGACGGGACGGGCGAGCGGCATATAGACGCGCCACAAGACGCCGAGCGCCGAGCAGCCCTCGATGCGGGCGGCATCGTCCAATTCCTGCGGCACCTGCTTGAACGTCTGGCGCAGGAGGAAGATGCCGAAGGCCGAGGCCATGTACGGCAGCGCCATGGCGGCAATGCTGTCGACGAGCCCCAGCATGTGCATGGTGTTGTAATTGGCGACCAGCAGCATATCGGGCGAGATGAGAAGCTGCACCAGCACCAGGCCGAACAGCACGTCGCGGCCGAAAAACGCATAGCGGGCGAAGGCGAAGGCGGCGAGCGTCGCCAGCACGAACTGCCCGACGAGCACCATGCTGACGAGCAACACCGTGTTGAGGAAATAGCGGGCAAAGGGCGCCGCATTCCAGGCCTTGACGAAGTTTTCCAGCGTCAGCGGCGCCGTCAGGTCGAAATGCGCGGAATAGGCGGCCGGGTGGAAGGCGGCCCACAGCGCATACAGCAACGGCGAAATCCACAACACTCCGAGCAGCCAGGCGCCGAGCGTCTCGACGATGGCACCGATGCGGTTCTCGGCCGGAAGTGGGAGCGTGGCGGCAGCGTCGGTCATCGATAGTGCACCCGCCGGTCGAGGAAGAAGAATTGCAAAAGCGCGGCGGCGCCGAGGCCGGCAAGCAGCACCATCGTCAGCGCCGCGGCATAGCCCTGGTCCCAGAACGAAAAGCCGACCAGATAGATTTGGTAGAGCAGCACGTTGGTGGCATTGTCCGGCCCGCCGCCGGTCAACACGAAGATGTGGTCGACGGTGCGGAAGGCATTGATCACGGCGTTGATGAGGACGAACAGCGTCGTCGGCATCAACAGCGGCAGCACGACGCGTCTGAGGATCTGCCAGCGGCCGGCGCCTTCGATTGCCGCCGCCTCGACCAGATCGGGCGGAATAGTCTGCAGCGCCGCCAGATAGAAGATCATGAAGAAGCCGGCTTCCTTCCAGATGGCGACGACGATGACGCACCACAGCGCGGTTTGCTGCTGGCCGAGGAAATTCGGCGCCGTCAGCCCGACCAGTTGCAGCAGCTGATCGATGGCACCGTAGTTGGGGTTGAAGAAGAACAGCCAGATATTGGCGACCGCCACCATCGGCAGCACGGTCGGGGTGAAGAACGCCATGCGCATCAGCGGCCGGCCGGGAATGCGGCCATTGACGATCAGCGCCATCAACAGCGCCAGCGCGATCGAGATGGGGATGGTGGCGCCGGCATAGATCAGGTTGTTGGTGAGCGCCTTCCAGAACACCGGATCGCCGGCCATGGCGGCGTAATTGTCGAGGCCGACGAAGTGCGACGGCCGGTGCTTCTTCGGCGTCGACATGAAACTGTCGAAAAGCGTGACGACGATCGGGTAATGCGTGAACAAGACGAGCAACACCATGGCCGGCAGTGCCAGCAGCCAGGCGTGAAGAGTGGTGAAGCGGCCGTGCATGGGCGCGTCGTTGCTCCGGGATCCTATGTGCAGTCGTCCCCCTCTCCCGCCCGTCGGGCACCCTCCCCCACAAGGGGGGAGGGGGATGGGGCTCGATCACGATCTATCGGAACCGCTCGATCTCGCTGCTCCTGCGCCTTCTCCCCTCGTGAGAGAAGGTGCCCGAAGGGCCGATGAGGGGGGTACCGGTATGGAACGTTGCCTTCCTCAGGAGCGTTCAGCGATAGTCCTTGAGAATCCGGTCGGCTTCCTTCTGCGCGTCATCGAGCGCGGCCTTCGGCGTCTTGGAGCCGGTCATGGCGGCGCCGATGGCATCGTTCAGCGCCTTGGTGACGCGCTGGTTGTCGTGGGCGGTCACTTCGGAGACGGCGTATTGCAGCTGGTCGCGGGCAACGGCGGCCTGCGGCACCTCAGCCACATAGTCCTTCATCGCCTTGGTTTCCCAGGCGGCCGGCGACGGTGCGACATAGCCGGTCTTGATCGACCAGTCGGCGGCACGCTCCGGCGTCGTCATGAACTTGACGAACTCGAAGGTGGCCTTCTGCTTCTCCGGCGAGAGGCCCTTGAAGATGTAGAAATTACCGCCGCCGGTCGGAGCGCCCCAATGCGCCTTGGCCGGCAGGAAGCCGACGCCGAACGGGAACTTGGCATTGCTGCGCACGTTGGTCAGCGACCCGGTGGTGTGCCACATCATGGCGATCTTGCCTTCGAGGAAGTCCTTGGGTGTCGCCCCCCAGTCGGTCAGGCCCTTCGGCTGCACGCCGGCCGTCGACAGGCCGACCAGATAGTCCAGCGCCTCGACCGCCTTCGGATCGTTGAAGAAGGTCTTGTTGCCTTCGGCGTTGATCAGCTTGACGTCGTTGGCGGTGGTGAGGCCCGTCCACAGCCAGGCGCCATTGCCGTTGGTCGGGATCTGGATGCCCCACTGGCTGACGTTGCCGGAAGCGTCCTTCTTGGTCAGCTTCTTGGCGAAGTCCATCATCTCGGCCCAGTTGGCCGGAGCCTTGTCGGGATCGAGGCCGGCGGCCTTGAACGCGGCCTTGTTCCAGTAGAGCACCGGGGTCGAGCGCTGGAATGGCGCGGCGACGATCTTGCCGTTCACCCGGGCGTTCTCGAGGTAGGCCGGATAGAAGCCGTTGAGCCAAGCCTTGTCCTCGGGCGTAGTGGCCAGATCTTCGATCGGCACGACCACGTCTTCATCGGTCAGCGTGTAAAGATCGGCGGCGAGCATGATGGCGCATTCCGGCGCATCGCCCCCCTTCACGGCCGTCAATGCCTTGGCGACGGTCTGGACGTAGTCGCCGGTGTAGATCGGCTTGACCTTGATGCCGGGGTGCGATGCTTCGAACTCCTGGGCATAGCCGTCGATGATCTTGGTCAGCGGGCCATTGACGGCGATCGGATAGAAAAAGCGGATCTCGACGTCGGCGCGGGCAACGCCTGTCGACAGCCCCAGGGCGCAGAACGCGCCGAGGGCGCCGACAAACAGGCGACGAGATGCGGTCAGGCAGGTCATCCGGTTCTCCCTTCGAGAATGAGATGCGATCGGCGGACGTCTGGCCGGTTGGTTCAGACGTGTTCAAATTGGCGCGCAACGGGGCGACGCTGCTCGCGGATGTCGAAATGGTGCTCGGCGGCATCGTCCCAGCTAAGGCCAACGGTCTCGCCGCGCTTCAGCAAAGACGCGCCGGCAACGCGAGCGATGAGCGAAAGGCCCTGCCACTCGACCGAGACGAGCGTATCGGCGCCGAGATATTCGATACCGGCGACACTGCCGGACAGTCGGCCGGCGCCGGAGGTCAGCTTGAGATCTTCCGCACGGATGCCGACGGTGCCGCTCTCGTCCGGCGCCGGGATGAAGTTCATCGGCGGCAGGCCGACGAAGCGGGCGGCAAACATGGTCCGCGGCCGCTCGTACAGGTCGGCCGGCGTGCCATCCTGCTCGATGCGGCCGTCTTTCATCAGGATGACGCGATCGGCCATGGTCATGGCCTCGATCTGGTCGTGCGTCACATAGAGCATGGTCATGCCAAGCCGCTGCTGCAGCTCGCGGATCTCGACGCGCATCTCGTGGCGGAGTTTGGCATCGAGGTTCGATAGCGGCTCGTCCATCAGGCAGACCGGCCGCTCGGAGATGATGGCGCGGGCCAGCGCCACCCGCTGGCGCTGGCCGCCGGAGAGTTGGCCGGGCTTGCGCGCGAGGTACGGCGTCAGGCCGACGATATCGGCGACACGGGCGAGCCGCTGCTGCCGTTCGGCCTTGGAGACGCCGCGCACTTCCAGCCCGAAGGTGATGTTGCGGGCGACGTCCAGATGCGGGAACACCGCATAGGATTGGAACACCATCGAGATCTGCCGCTGCGACGGCCCGAGCCGCGTGACGTCATGGCCGTGGATGGAAATCGAGCCGGCGCTCGGCGGTTCCAGTCCGGCGATCAGCCGCAACGTCGTCGACTTGCCGCAGCCCGACGGACCGAGCAGTACGACGAATTCGCCCGAGGACACGGTGAAGCTGACGCCGTCGACCGCCTTATGCGGCCCGAAGGCCTTCGTCAGATTGGCGACCGTGATCTCAGACACTGAGCCGAACCTCGCCGGTTGCAGATGGGTAGACTGCCGTTGAACCAATAGAGGCATGAGCTGCCGGCCGGTTGCAGGCGATCGGCGGCCTCAAGGCTCCTGCCCTACGGTGGTTCGATGACGGTCATGTGTCACATTCCGGCCCGGGCCCGGCAACGCGCACCTTGTCGCGGCGTCGCCCGCAAACGGCCGCGGCAATGCGGCACGGCTGCCGAGCGGAGCGAATTCGACATTCGCTCAAGCACGTGCGGCTGGTGGGGCGCAAATGTCGGAGTTGGACCACTAGAAGTCGGGCAGCGTCTGCCGCCACAGGCCGAGGCCCTTGGCGCGGGCTGCGGCTTCGATCGCCTTCAACTCGGCATTGGCGAGCGCGTCCGCCGCGGCCCAACCCTCGCCGACCATCAGGCGGGCGAGATCCTTGTCGCCGACCGAACAGTCCGCGAGCATGACGTCGGCCCCGGCGGCGCTGCGACGGCGGCAGGTGAGCGGACGGCCGGCAAGCCTGGAGATGAAGAAAGCGTTGGCACGCACCCCGCAAGCCCAGCGTCCTCCCGACGGCAACTCGCAGACACGATCGCGCGGCGGCAGTTCGATGCCGTAGATGCGCACCTGCAGACCGTCGGCGGAGAAACTGCCATCCGGGCGGATGCGGATCGGGCGATCGGCGATGAGAATCATGCGCTCGTCCGCCCCGGTGTCTGTCTCTATGCGCTCGCGGTGGTCGTTCTGATGCTCGATGCGGGTCGGTACGTCTGTCCAGATTGGCGGTTGCGGCGGCGAATTGGCGGCCGACGCGGGCGCGGCGGCGAGCGGCGGCAGGGCGCCGACCAGAAACAGCGCCAGGATGGCGCGGATCGGCGCGCCGGGCGAGCGGACGCTGACCGGCAGTCTGTTCGGACGGTGGTCCGGCCGCCGACGTGGCCGGCGACCCAGCCACCGATGGGCTGACGGCCGGTTCGATCCGGTCTCGCGCATCATTCGCCTCGCACGGAGCCGTGTTGGCTAGGCGTCGGCTGCCGATCTTTCGCGACCTGTCGCGCCCGGCCGCGCCCCCGCCGACCGGCAGTCTGCACCATTGCGGCGCTGGCGCAAACGGGTGCCCGCTCGAGCGAGGCGGCCTCAGCCAAACCGTTCCAGGGCCGTCTGGCGCGTGACGCCCAGGGCGCTAGACCTTTCAAGCCGGCACAATGCGGAGGAGCATCGGCGTGCGGTCTGCGCTGCCGCTTCGATCCGGCGGTCCACAGCCGCGGATTTTCGCGGTATGCTTGGCGCCCGCGAACCGCCGGACATTGACAGGTGGGCCGGGTCTCAATATGGTCCGCGCCCGAATGCGACAGAGCGCGGGAAGCGGCCGCGCTCTCTGTCGTTTTAGGGGTTCCAACGGTCAAGTTCGTCCGGCGACGGGCGATGAGCGGGCGGGGCGAACCGGCGGACGGAACGTTCGCTCGGGCGGCCGGGTCGCGACAATCAGGCAATCGGTGAGAAGTCATGAAGATCAAGAATTCGTTGAAGACGCTGAGGACGCGCCATCGTGACAATCGTCTGGTGCGCCGCAAGGGCCGTGTCTACATCATCAACAAGACCAATCCGCGCTACAAGGCGCGCCAGGGCTGACGGCTCCGGGTCACGCCGCCGCTCGCGCCGGCGTGATGGGTGTTGGCTTTGACGCGGAGGCAGGTGCCGCTATGATGCGGCCATGCCATCGGTTCGATTTTGCTTGAAGCTGTTCCTGGCGCTCTGCCTGACCCTAGCCGGTCCGACGGAGCGTTTTGCCATGGGTGCCGCACCGGCAGCGGCGCGCGGCGCCGCCATCGCCGAGCCCGGCCCAGCCAATCCGCCGATAGGCAAGGCGCCGAAACTGAAGTCGCCCGCGCAGCCGACCCCGGATGAGCCGAAGCCCGAGGCGGCGCAGCCGCCGGCACCGAATCTCGATGATCTCCTCGTCGAGCTGAAGAACGCCAAGACGGAACAAGACGCGGAATTCGTCCATACGCTCATCGACGCGATGCGGCTGGAATCGGGCAGCGATACGGTCGATCTCTTGATGTTCCGCGCCATGTCGGCGGTGGCGCACGAGGATCTGCCCCTGGCGCTCGACCTGCTCGACACGATCATCGTGATGAAGCCCGACTACGCGGAGGGCTGGAACCGGCGCGCCGCGGTGTATTTCCAGCGCAAGGACTACGCGCACGCACTCGCCGATCTGGAGGTCGTGCTGCGGCTCGAACCGCACCACGACACCGCGCTGATCGGGCTGGCCAGCATCCTCGACCAACTCGGCGACGAGAAACACGCCAGCGAGGTGCTGAAAAAGGTGCTCGACATCTATCCGCTCAATTCCGATGTGCTTAAGAAGCTGCACGAACTCGACATGGTCCTCAACGGACGGGATCTCTGAGGGCGAATGGGTCGATCGTTGGTGCGGCGGCGGATCGGAATCGGCATGTGGGTGGTCATTGCGGTGATTGCGGGCGTGGGGGCGCTGACAGCTGCTTGCGCGCTCTACACGGCGATCGAAACCCAGCGCATCGAGGCCCGCTACCCACCCGTCGGCAGATACGCCCGCGTCGGCGGACTCACGCTGCACTATGTCGAGATCCCGGCCGAGGATGCGGATGCGCCGGCGGTTCTGTTCGTCCACGGCGCCAGCGGCAACCTCCGCGATCCAATGCTGGCTTTCGCCAGCCGCTTCTCCGGTCGCTACCGTCTGCTGTTCGTCGACAGGCCCGGCCACGGCTATTCGACCCGCGGCGCTGAACCGATGTCGGCACCGGCTGCGCAGGCCGAGGTGATCTATCGGCTCGCCGCGCAACTGGGCGTCGGCCGGGCCATCGTCGTCGGCCATTCCTGGGGCGCGGCAGTTGCGGCCGCCTACGCCGTGCAGCATCCAGCAGCCGTCGCCGGGCTGATGCTGATCACGCCGGCGACCCATCCGTGGCCGGGCGGGGTCGAATGGTACTATCGGCTGGTGAGGAAGCCGGTGATCGGGCCGCTGTTCCTCCGGACCTTCGTCGTGCCGGTCGGCGAATGGATGATGGCAGCGTCGGTGACAAGCGTCTTCGCTCCGGCGGCGGTGCCACCGGGCTACATCGAACGGGCCGGCATCGCGCTGGTGCTGCGCCCGGACGAATTCGCCGCCAACGCCGAGGACGTGGTCGACTTGAAGGACAATGTCACGGCCTTCGCACCGCGTTACGCCGAGATCACGTCGCCGACGGTGATCGTCTCGGGCGAGAGCGACACCGTCGTGTTGCCCAGCGTGCACGCCGAAGCGCTGGCACGGCAGATCCGTGGCGCGCGCATCATCCGGATCGATGACACCGGCCATATGCCGCAGTTCACCCACGCGGCGGTGGTCGCTGCAGCGATCGAGGATCTGGCAGAGCGCTCGCGCCTCCATCAACTGGCGGCGCGTTGATATCCGCTCGCCCGGACGATTAACTCAAATTCGGATTACCCAGGCGGGCTGAAACGCGACCGCGGCCGGGGATGCCATCTCGCCCGGCCGCGGTCGTGAACGCTCAGCGGACGATCACTCGGCGGCGCCGGGCGCCGGGACCTGCGCGATGCGCAGCATGTTGGTCGTGCCGGTGAAGCCGAACGGGACGCCGGCCGAGATGATGATCTTCTGACCCTCGCTGGCGAAGCCTTCATCGCGCGCCACTTTGGTCGCCTTCTCCACCATGTCGTCGACGTCACGGGCGTCTTCCGAGATGACGACCGGGTGCATGCCCCACAACAGGCACATGCGGCGGGCCATGGTCAGATCGGGCGACAGGCCGATCAGCTGCGACATCGGGCGTTCGCGCGCCACACGCCGGCCGGTGGTCCCGCCCTTGGTGAAGCAGACGATGGCAGCAAGGTTCAAGGTCTCGGTGATCTGGCGGGCGGCGGCGGCAATGGCGCCGCCGGAGGTCGGCTCGATGTCGGCGCGGTAGCGTTGGACGAGGCTCGGATAGTCGGGATCGCGCTCGACCTCCTCGGCGATGGAATTCATCATCGCCACGGCCTCGACCGGATATTTGCCGGCGGCCGATTCGGCCGACAGCATGACGGCGTCGGCGCCTTCGAACACGGCGGTCGACACGTCGGAGACCTCGGCGCGGGTCGGCACCGGGGCGACGATCATGCTCTCCAGCATCTGGGTGGCGACGACGACGGGCTTGCCGACGCGACGGCAGAGCCGGATCATCTGCTTCTGCAGGCCAGGAACCCGTTCGGGCGGAATTTCGACGCCGTGGTCGCCACGCGCCACCATCAGCGCGTCGGCCCTGGCAATGATCTCGGGCAGGCGATCGATCGCCTGCGGCTTCTCGATCTTGGCGAGAATGCCGACGCTATTGCCGGCGACGGCGCGCACCTCGTCGATGTCGTCCGGGCGCTGCACGAAGGACAAGGCGATCCAGTCGACCGATTGGGCGAGCGCGGCGACGAGGTCGGCGCGATCTTTCTCGGTCAGGGCGCCGATCGGCAGTTCGGTGTCGGGCAGGCTGACGCCCTTGCGATCGGACAGCCGGCCGGCCACCTCGACTTCGGTGACGATCGTCTGTGGCTCCGGCTTCGCCGTGCAGCGCAGGCGCATCTTGCCGTCGTCGAGCAACAGCCGATGGCCGGGCTGAACCGATTCCAGGATTTCCGGATGCGGCAGGTGCACGCGATGGGAATCGCCCGCTGCCGGATTGCCGTCGAGGATGAAGGATTGACCGATTTCCAGTTCCGCCGGGCCGTCGGCGAAGGTGCCGACGCGCAATTTCGGCCCCTGCAGGTCGGCAAGGATGGCGATCGGGCGCTCGACCTTGGCTTCGACGCCGCGAATGAGAGACACGAGTTCGGCGAGCCGCTGATGGTTGGTATGGCTCATGTTGATGCGAAACACGTCCGCGCCGGCACGGTACAGTTTCTCGATCATGTCTGCATCGCCCGAAGCGGGGCCAAGCGTAGCAAGGATTTTGACGCGTCTGTTACGCCGCATATTCGATCTCCTGGAGCATGTTCCATTCAGATCGCTGCCGATCTGAATGGAACATGCTCAAGCCATTGGATCTGGAGCATCGCCTCGATCGATCAGACAGGACTGTCCGATCGGGAAATGCCCTAAGGAAGCAGCCCCTATTTATCCGCGTCGGCGTCGTAGCGACAGCGAAAATTGTGCGACGATTTGGATTTGGCGGATTTCGGCGACGCAAGGTCAGTTGTTCTGGCCGATGCCAGCTCGTCCCGGTTCGGTCAATTGCACGGTCCAGTTATGCTGATCGCCGGTATCGATCTCGAAAAACCCGGTGCGCTCGAAACCGCGCTTGATGCAATCTTCTATACCTTTGATCGTAAATGTTTTTTCTTGAGTGCACATGAATGAGCGACCGCTCCATTCGCCGCCGCGGTCGTAGTCTATGGCATAGAGATAGTAGTAGCGGGAGACCAGGGTGCCGGCGAGCAGCGTCTCGCAGGAGGCGGCGGGCAGGTTCCACCAGCCTTCCGAGGTCCAGGCTTCGCTGTTCTTGTAGCCGACGGCAATGCCGATGCGGCTCGAGGTCTTGTTGCAGATCCTGAGGTCGGCCGAGGCGGGCGAGACGAAACAGACACTCGCGAGCATGCCGAGCGCCAGGGCGGCAGACGGCATCAACCCTGTAACAGAGCTGCGGGACGCGGTGCTGATGCGGTGTTCGAGCTGAGGGGTCGACATCATTGTTTTCGGTTCAGATCTTACCGGTCTGTCGAGGTGCGGCCCGTCTGGACAGCGACAGAGTTGTCCTTTCGCGGTGCCGCTGTCAATGTTGGCAGCGGAAAACGTCAATTTCCCCGGTACAGTCGCTTCACGATTGCGGCAGCAAATGGGCAAGCGGCAGCCGGAGCGGACGCTGCCGGAGCCAGATTGCCGTTGGTCGTCGGGATTCGGCCCCATCAACTGCGCGGCCGCGCGATCCAGATGCCGGCCAGGATGGCAGCGCCGCCGGTGAATTGCCAGACGGTCAGCGTCTCGTGGAAGATCAGCCAGCCGAAGAAGGCGGCGAACAGCGCTTCGAGGAAAATGACGAGCGAGGAGAAGGCCGCCGACAGGTGGCCGAGCGCATAGGCGAGCAGCCCCTGGCCGCCGAGGTGGCTGACGAAGGCAAGCGCCACCAGTGCGGCAAAGCCGAACAGGGTGACGGGAACGAGCACGTGCTCGCTCAGCAGCGCGACGGCGCCCAGCACGATCGCGGTGATCAGCGTCGAGCGGAACAAGATGACGCCGCCGCCCGCCTGCCGCCGCGCCACCCGTACGGTAAGGAAATACAGGCCGAAGAACACCGAGGTCGCCAGCCCGTAAAGGTCACCCAGCAGCCGGCCCGGCGCGCCGAGCCAGGAGGCGCCCACCAGCATGCCGCCGCCGGCCAGACACAGCGCCAGACCGGCAACCGTCGCCGCCGCCACCGGCTCGCCGATGAACAGGCCGGAGAACAGCGCTACCCACACCGGCGCCAGCGTCGCCAACAGCGTGGCATCGGCCATGGTGGTGTTGAGGATCGCCAGATGCCAGAAGAACAGGTCGCCGGCGAAGAACACGCCGGAGAGCAGGATCGCCCGCGTCCACCCCGGATCGGGCTTGGCATCCGGCCGCCGCGCTTCGAGCCGCACCCACAGCCAGAGCGCCGGCAGCGCCAGGAACACCCGGTAGAAGGCGCTGGTGAACGGGCCGACGTCCGCCTCGCGCACGAACACCGGCGAGATGCCCATGGTCATGGCGCCGAGGACCAGCGCGCCGAGCGCCATCATCTCGGCCCGGTCGTAGAGCCGGGATGTCTTCGGCAATGTCTCGGTCATCGGGCGGTCTCGGAGCGGCGGGGAAGCGGATCAGCCTGCAACGGGCCCACTCCTATCGCGTCCGGGCGCGTGGTCAAAGCCCCGGTGCCGGTGGCAAGACGCGCGTCGGGCGCGCGGCTCGCGCGTTCATTGGCCTGTCGGCCGAAAACCGCCCCCAGCCCGCTGACGCGCCTCTGCCGCCGGCGCGGTCCGGCCAGCCGCATGGCTTCGCGGTTGCTGCAGGTCCTCCCTGTTGACCGGCGCCGGCGAACCGGCCCACAATCGATATTCCGTTCCAGCCCATAGCCCGTGCCAATTGACCGAGACGCCGCCGTTGAGCCAACCGTCGACCGCCGACCCATCCCCCCGACCGTCCGCACCACAGGAGGCCCAATTCCAGCCGTTCCGGCGGATTGACGGGGCTACGGCGAGCGGCCTGCTCATCGTTGCCGACCATGCCTCAAACGCGCTGCCGGCCGACTATGGCACGCTCGGACTGCCGCCAGCCGAACTCGCCCGCCATATCGCCTATGACATCGGCGTCGGGCCGCTGACGGAGGCGCTGGCCGCACGGCTCGGCTGTCCGGCGGTGCTTGCCGGCTTCTCGCGGCTGCTGATCGACCCCAACCGCGGCGACGATGATCCGACGCTGATCATGCGGATTTCCGACGGCGCGGTGGTGCCCGGCAACGCCGGCGTCGGGCCGCAGGAGCGGGCGTGCCGGCTCAAACGCTTCTGGCAGCCGTACAGCAACGCGATCGAGGCGGCGATCGATGCCGGCTTCGTCGACCGGCAGCCGCCGATCCTCGTCTCGCTGCACAGTTTCACCCCGGTGTGGCGCGGCTGGCCGCGGCCGTGGCATTGCGGCATCCTGTGGGACAACGATCCGCGGCTGCCGCAGGCGCTGCTGGCGCGGCTCGCAGCCGATCCCGCCCTGGTCGTCGGCGACAACGAGCCCTACGGCGGCGCCCTCAGCGGCGACACGATGTTCCGCCATGCCACCAGCCGGGGTCTGGCGCATGCGATCATCGAGATCCGGCAGGATCTGCTGGCGGACGATGCCGGCATCGCGGAATGGACCGAACGGCTGGCGCCGATGCTCGGCGAGCTTGCCGGAGACACAGAGATGCACGACATCAGGATGTATGGATCGCGCACCGGACCGGTGCCGGCGCTCGGGAGCTGAGACATGAGCGAACTCGACGACAAGACCCGCCTCGAGTTGGAGGCGGCGGTGTTCCGGCGGCTGCTGGCGCATCTCGACCAGCGCAGCGACGTGCAGAACATCGATTTGATGAATCTTGCCGGCTTCTGCCGCAACTGCCTCGCCAATTGGTATCTCGAGGCGGCGGAGGCGCGGCAACTGCCGGTGAGCAAGGCCGACAGCCGCCAGGTCGTCTACGGCATGCCGTACGAGGACTGGAAGACCAGGCACCAGCGCGCGGCGAGTGCCGATCAACTCACCGCCTTCGAGACGGTGAAGCCGCAGCACTGACGGCGCACGGCACGCATCGCCCGGGCGCTTCGCCCCTCGCCCGTGGCCCGTTTCGCCCGGCCCTGTTGCCCATGCGCCGGCGGCAATGGATTTCTGTGGGGGAAACCGGCCGGTCGCGCCGGACAGATGCCTTGACCCCGCGGGTCGGATGAGTCTTGATCGCCTACCCCATTTGCCCTGCCGCAAGCGGACGGCGGGCATCGCGTCGTTTGTGGATTTCTGGAGCGCAGTCCCATGGAAGGTCCGGCCGGCGTCACTGCCGATCAGTTGAAGCAGTTCGTGGAGCGCATCGAGCGCCTAGAAGAAGAGAAGCAGTCGATTGCCGACGATATCAAGGATGTCTACGCCGAAGCCAAGGCGAATGGCTACGATACAAAGATCCTGAAGCAGGTGATCAAGATCCGCAAGCAGGATAAGTCCGAGCGGGAAGAGCAGGAGGCGCTGCTTGATCTCTACCTTGCCGCGCTCGGCATGATCCTGTCGCCGGGCGGCTCGGCGGAATAATCTGCAAAAATGATCGGAAATTGTCGGCGCTCGTTGCAGCAGCGGCGGCCATGTGGGGTATTGCGCAGATCATTTTGTCACTTTCTTAGGGTCCGCGTGCTTAACCTCGGCTGAATTCGCTTTGGCACACTTCGGACGCCACGCTGCTCATGCCGGAATCCTCGCTGGTCGAACTTGTCAGGCAAACCGCGTCCGGGAATCGGCGTGATGTGCTGCTTGCCGTCGCCCGACTGTTTGCCGGTCGTGCCGACGTCTATTCGGAGCGCGAACTGGAGCTGTTCGGCGATGTCATCGGCCGGCTGCTCGACCGGGAAGCGTTGGCCGATCGTCTGGTCGTGTCGCAGCTGGTCGCTTCGATCGAGCGGACGCCGCGCGATCTGGCCCTGAAGCTCGCCGGCGATCAGGCCGTGGTCGCCGCGCCGGTGCTCGAACAGTCGCCGGTGCTGACCGCATCCGATCTGATCGGGCTGGCCTCGACGATGGGCCAGGATCATCTGCTCGCCATTTCCCGCCGCAAGGAACTGCCGACGCTGGTCAGCGACGTCATCGTGGTGCGCGGCAACATGGGGGTGCACGCCAGCGTCGCCGCCAATCCCGGCGCCCGGCTGTCGCCGGACAGCTTCGCCCGGCTGGCGTTCAAGGCGAAATCGATGCCCGGCCTGTCGGACGCCTTGTCCAGCCGCCCCGACCTGCCGCACACCGTCGCGGAAAGCCTGATGCCGTTCTCCAGTCCGCAGGCACGCCAGCGGCTGGAGCGCGTGCTGGCGCTCAAGCCGGAGATCTCGGACGACGACATCGTGGCCGAGGTCATGAGCCTGATCGACACGCCGCGCCCGGAGCAGACGCGATCGCGCGCCGAAGTCCGGGCCCTGGTGTCGGACATCCGCTTCGGCCGCACGTCGCTCGAAGCGGGCCTGCGCCAGCTGACCGCGGCGCGGCGCCTGACCGACATCTCGGTATTTCTCGCCGATCTGGCGCTGCTGAAGGAATCCTACGTCTCGAACGTGCTGCACAAGGTGAATGCCGTCGGCATTGGCCTCGTCTGTCGCTCGCTCCGGATCAGCGCCGAGGATTATGCCGCGCTGTCGCAGCTGCGCTGCGAAAAGCTCAAGCTGCCGATTTCGCATGCGGATGCGATGATGCGCGAATATAGCCAGATCACCACGACGAGTGCCGAACGGGCGCTGCGCTATCATCGGCTGCACAACGCGGCCAGCGTCATCGCCTTCGACGCGATCTGACACTTCGCCCCGGCCAGTGCGAACCGGCTTTCGGTTCACGCGATGCGACCCTCTCACCCCGGAGTTCGACGTCGCCGCGCCGGTCCTGGTCGGCGGTCGGGCCAGATATCTTTGCCTTGGCAGACGTGCTGTCTTCGCCTGTCGCGGCCGACCGGCCTATCGCACCGGCACGACCGCCAGCGCGACCACGGCCGGGCCGGTGAAGCGGCCGGGACTGCCGGCGATCGGGGCGGCGGAGAAGCCGATGTCCAGCACCTGCGCCGGCTTGACGATCAGCTGCGGCACGCTGTCCTGGTCTGGGTGCTGCAACTTCGACATCGTGCGGGCACGGTCGGCGCCGGCAGCATCGAGCAGGCCGGCCTCGATCTGGTCGGACACGTGCGACACCAGTCGCGTCATCGGATCGGCGCGATCGCCCTTCGGCGCGGCGGCTGGAGCGGGCATCGGCGCGGCAGCAAGCGAGCGCCCGGCATTGAGGGTCGCGGGCGGCATGACCGCCTGCGATTCGCCGGGCGAAAGCGACGCCATTCTGACGCCGGTCGAGCGGTCGCGGCTGACGGAGGTTACCGAGCGCGGGTCACCAGCCGGCGGGTCGGGAAGCGCGCTGACCGGGGCATAGCCGAGGATGACGGCGGAAATGTCGTCCCTGGGCGTTCCGGTCAAGGCCGAGAAAGCATCGTCGATGCTGCCGTGCGGATCGATCGAGGCCACAGTGGTCATCGGCTTCGGCCGCGGTGTCGGCACGCTGGCGAACAGCGGCTTTTCGGCCGGCAGCGGCACGGCAAACGGCTTGGCGGCGAACCGCGACGGCAGGACGGCAGCTGGCTGCGCCGCCGGTTGCAGCGATGCGGGTTGGGGACCGGTCGTCCAGCCACGCGGCTGGATGGCGCCGGGAGCGGATTCCGGCTCACGCTGCGGCAGATCGCGGGCCGTCGGCGGGTTGGGCAGACTGGCGAGCACGACGGGTGCGGCTTGCGGTCCGGCCGGCTGTTCCTCGGCGGGATGCGGTGCCAGCCGCGGGGCGTACGAGGCGATCACCGGTTTCGGCGCCGGAGCGGCAGCCGGGGCAGCGGCGGGAATGCGGGCCTGCACCGCGGGCTTGACCGGAACGGTGGCCTGCGGCGCCGGCGCCGCGGTCTCCTCGTCGTCTTCTTCCGCCCGCTTCGGCCCACCGAACAGCGAGGCGAAAATGTTGCCCGCGGGCCTCACGACGTCGCCCGGGCGGGCGTCTGGCTGGCCGATGCCGGCGATCTGCGTCTGCCCGGAATGGCGATGCTGGTATTCGGCTACGGCGTCCTGGTAGTGCGGCAACGGTCCGCCGTCGGCCGGCAGATGCATCGTCTTGCCGTTCGGGAACAGCCGCACCAGCTGTTCGCGCGACATGCGCGGCCAGGCACGCACGTTGCCGGTATCCATGTGCACGAACGGCGAGCCGGAGGTCGGATAGAAACCGACGCCGCCGTTCTGCTCCTTCATGCCGATTTCGCGCAGGCGTTCCAGGTTCACGCCCGGGAGATAGAAGTCGAGCGCCTTGCCGAGCGTGTGCTGGCTGAATTTGGCAACGCCGCGCGAGCGGGAGCGCAGCATGTTGTTGGTGCCGGACGTGCGATAGCCGCAGACGACCTCGATCGGACCGGTGGTGCCGGATTCGCGATAGACCTCCCAGATGAGGTCGAACAACGCCGGGTCCATCTTGATGACTTCGTTCTTGCGCCAGTCGCGCAGGATGTAGTTGAGCTTCTTCAACCCCTCCTGGTCGTAGACGCCGTCGCGCTTGAACACGATGGTCGCCGTCTCGCCGGTATGGGTGTGATGGATGTACAGGGCCCGCGTATCGGCCAGGGCGGGCGCGGCGACGACGACGGGCGCGAGCAGCAGCGCCGCGACGAACGAGACGGCGGCCAGCCAGCCGCACTTGCCGGATCGGGGCGTGACAGATCGCGATGTTGCCGCCCGAGATGGGGCGTGCGTATCGGTTTCGCCAAGGCGACGACTACTGGTTCGACTCATGGCGAACACTGTCAAACGCTCTACACCCAAGGACGACCTCGACTTTCGGCAAGGCCATCCGGCCCGGCATGTCCCATCCCCCAAGGCCCTCACGTTCGCTCGGACTGGTTAAGGAAGCTTTTACCCTAGAAGCCTGTGTGCTGAAAAGATGACACCTCGATAAAAAAAGCAAAAGCTACACACATTTTTGCTGTGTGTGGCATCGAATGCGGCAAAATTAGGGAAATCTAAGTGTTTTCAGGCATGAGGCCTATCGGATTGAGGTGTTTCGGCCGGACGCGGTATTGTTAACTTTAATAAACGGCTGGCTCCGGTCGGGATCAGGTTCATCCCAACCGTTGTTCGTTGCGACCGGAGTCAAGCGTCGATGCCGCGGAGTTCCGGCGCCGCGGAGCGTCCGCCAGAGCGCGATGCCGTCACATGCGGACATGTCGCAGCTGAATCAGCGCTGCTAGGCGTTCGATGGACGCGTTGCGTCATCGAATCCCCCCTGCCCGGCCGGCAGCCGGTTCATCCGCCGTCGCGTGTCCCGTTCGGGCGAACCGAACTTACAACCCGAGGATCTGCTTGACCTTGGCGTTGTGGCCGTAGAGGTCGGGGCGGACCTGCAGCACGCCGGCATCGTCGACAAAATAGGTGAAATAGGCGATGTGCACCGGGATCGGCCGCTTCAGCCACAGGTACTTTTCGCCGCCGCCGATCATCGATTTCAGCTTGGCGCCGGTGATGGCGGTCGGCTCTTCGGCGAGCAGCGCGTCGGCAAACGAGAACGGCTCCTGCACGCGCACGCAGCCATGCGACAGCGACCGGTAGGACTGCTGGAACAGGCCGCGCGACGAGGTGTCGTGGATGTAGACCGAATGCTGGTTCGGGAACATGAACTTGATGTTGCCGAGGGCATTGCCGTCGCCGGGCCGCTGGCGCAGGTGGATCTGCGCGGGATTGACCGTCGTCCAGTCGACCGCGGTCGGATCGACCACCCTGTTGCCGACTTCGACCTCGAAGTTGCCGCGCGTCAGCGACGCGCCCTGCGTCTCCGCCGCCTTGCCGATGTATTCCTTCTTGACGATGGAGATCGGCACATTCCAGTAGGGATTGACGATGATGTGCGTCATCGTCTGCGAGAAGATCGGCGTCTGGTTCTGCACCCGGCCGACGATGACGCGGGCGCGATGGGTGACGACCCCGTCGTTGACCACCGTCAGCGAGAAGTCCGGCACATTGACCATGACGTAGACGCTGCCGAGATCGCGCGGCAGCCAGCGCCAGCGTTCCATGTTGGCGATGATGTCGGCAGCCTTGGAATCGGTACCGTTGGCCGCCTCGTTGACGGCATTGACCGTCAGCGGACCGACGAGGCCGGAGGCGTTGAGGCCCTTGGCCTTCTGGAAGGTCTTCACCGCCTGGACGAGGGCCGGATCATACAGATCGGCATCGGTCGCGGTCGGGGTTCCGGTAACGCCGAGCCGGTCGCGCAGCAGCGCGATGCGGGCATCCTTGTCGCCGGGGCGGATCAGCGGGCCGGCGGGCACGCGGGCAATCGGCGTGGCCGGCTTCTGCGGTCCGAGTTCGGCGAGCTTGGCCTTCAGGCGCTTGTAGCCTTCGTGCGGCGGGTTGAACGCTTCGAGCGCCGCCGAGATGTCGGAGGCGGCGGCGAGCGTCTTCAGGATGTCTTCCGGCTTTGGCACCGGCGGCTTGGCGGTCACCAGTTCCGACAGGCGGATCGGATCGAAACGGCCGGCTTCAGCCTGACGGGCGTATTTCAGCGAGGACTCGATCAGCTGCAATTCGGCCTTGGCGAGATCCTCCGCCTGCGGTCCGTCGCCAAGCGTCGGCACGGGATAATCGGTGACTTCCAACCCATCCTCGGCGGCGCGACCCAACCGATCGATGGCCTCGAGCCCATGGGCGGCGAGGCCCTTGCCGTCGACGAACAGCGGCGCGTAGGCGCGCTCGGCATAGAACGCCGAGATCGCCGCCCATTCCTTCTTTTCGTCGAAGGCGGCGTGGCGGTCCTCGACCGGCTTCTGGGCCAGGCGGGCATCGATCGCGGCCTGCAAGCCGGCGGAAAGATCGCTGGCGGCGACGCCGAGATACACCGGTGCGACCGGCGGCGGCGGCGCGGCGGCCGGTTCGGCCGGGGCCACGGCAACCACCGGGTCAGAGCTGGCAGGAGCGGGCGCAGCCGTCGCAGCCGGCTCGGCTGTCGGCGCGGTCGCCACGGCGATCGGGGCAGAAGTCCTGGCGACGAGTGCCGGCTCGGCTGCCGGGAGTGCGGCCGGAGCGGCAGCGACCACTGGAGCGGGCGCGGGTGCGACCACAGGGGCCGGAGCGGCAGCGACGCTCGGCATCTCGGCCGGCTTGGTGCTCGCCGCCGGCAGTTCGACCTTGACCACATCCGTGGGTGCCACGGCGGTGGACGCGGGCGCCGAGGCATCCGGTTGCGGCTCGATCTTGGCGATATCGGGCGTCGTGGCGGGCTGCGCCTCGTCGGTCTTCGCCTCGGTCGGCTGCGGCGCGGGCGCGGCAGCAACGTCTGGCGCCGGAGCAAGAGTCGGAGCAGGGGCAATAGCGGCTGTTTCGGGTTGCGGCGCGGCCGGGGTCTCGGCCTTAACCGCATCGGGGTTCACCGCTGCGGGCGTCACCGCCTCGCCGGTCGGGCCAACGCCTGGAGGCGTATCGGCGAGCATCTGCTGGCCGGCAGCCGGCGCTTCGTCTGGCGCCTTCGCCGATTGGATCGACGACTCCGCCGGGACCGCGGCGCCGGCCGGTTCGGCCACATCGCGCACATTCGACGGCTCGGGCAGCACGCGCGGGCCGGCAGCCGTCTCGCCGCTGAGCGGCGTTGCCGCTGTTGCGTCGACCGGCGGCGTTACCGCTGTCGCACTGATGGGCGGCGTTACCGCCGGGGCAGGCACGTCGTCAGCAGATGCGCGCGCGACGCTGATGGCGATCAGTGCGGTGCCGCACAGAACCGACGACCACAGGCGTTTAGACATGGCGGAAGGCTCCCGTCGCAACTCTTAGCCAGAATGGATCTTAGACGCTAATACTTACAAATCTTGGCCGGCACACCAAAAACTAAGCGCTAGCTGGCCACTTCAAAATCCAGTGTGTCATCCAAACCATATTCCTTGAGCTTGCGATAGAGGGTCGAGCGGCCGATGCCAAGCCGTCTTGCCACCTCGGACATGCGGCCAGCGTAATGTTCGATGGCAATCCGGATCATCTCCTCCTCAATCGCCGATAGTGTCCGGACGTGACCCTTCTCGTCGAGCGAGCGCAGAAAGCCGAACGGCGCCGGACCCGATCCGGCGGCAAACGCCCCAGCCGACGGCGACCATTGCGACATCGGGCCGACACCGTTGCCGGCCGACATCGGGACTGCTGCCAGTTCCGGTTGTCGCGCGCGGACGGGCGCGGCGGCGCCCGCAGGCATCCGCTCGGCGGCGAGGAGCGGGGCATTCGCCAGCTTCGGCAGCGCCCCGACCTGGGCGCTGATCTGCGGGAAATCGTCGATCGTCAGGTATGTTCCGTCGTTCAATACCACGGCGCGGAACACGGCATTCTCGAGCTGCCGGATGTTTCCGGGCCAATCATAGGCTTGCAGAAGTTGAAGTACCTCGGCCGTCGCTCCAATCAGCCGGCGTTTCTTCTCTTCGGCCGAGAACCGCGCGATGAAGTGCTGTACCAGTTCAGGGATGTCTTCCTTGCGCTCGCGCAGTGGCGGGATCCAGATCGGGAAGACATTGACCCGATAATACAGATCTTCGCGGAAATGACCATCTTTGGTCAGATCGAGCAGGCTGCGGTTGGTCGCGGAGATCAGGCGGAAATCCACCTTGATCGGCCGCCGGGCGCCGACCGGATCGATCTCGCCTTCCTGGACGGCCCGCAACAATTTCACCTGAATGTCCGGTGCAAGCTCGCCGACTTCGTCCAGGAACAGCGTGCCGCCGTGCGCTTCCTGGAATTTGCCGATGTGGCGGTCGACCGCGCCGGTGAACGCTCCCTTCTCGTGCCCGAACAGGATGGACTCGACCAGGTTCTCGGGGATGGCACCGCAATTCACCGTGACGAACGGCTTGGAGCGGCGGTCGGACGAACCTTGGATTGCACGCGCGATGAGTTCCTTGCCGACGCCCGATTCACCTTCCACGAGAATGGGAATGTTGGAGCTGGCGGCGCGCTCGCCGAGACGGATGACGCGGGCCATCGCCGGGCTCTTGGTCGCCAGGTCGGCAAAGGTGAGCGTACCGGTGGTCGAACGCCTGATGCGGGTGACTTCACTTTCTAGTGAGGCAACGCGCAGCGCCGTCTGGATCGACACCTGCAGCCGCTCGTAGGACACCGGCTTGACGATGAAGTCGACCGCGCCGGCGCGCATGGCCGACACGACGACGTCGATGCCGCCGTGGCTCGTCTGCACGATCACCGGCAGGCTCGTACCCATTTCCGACAGTTTGCCGAGCACGCCCATGCCGTCGAGGTCGGGCATGACGAGATCAAGCACCATGAGGGCGATCTCCGGACCGTTCGGGCCGCTCAGAATCGTCAGCGCCTCCTGGCCGCCGGCAGCCGTCATGGTGGCGTGCCCCAGGCGCTTCAAGGATTCCTCCAGGAGGCGGCGCTGGATCGGATCGTCGTCGACGATGAGAATGCGATCGGCCATCAGTGGTGTTCAACTCGCGAAGCGGATGTTTCGTTCTGGGGCGACTTTCGCCCGGCAAACGTTAAGCAGTCGCTAACGGGCCGTCCCGCTTCAGGCATTTTGGGAGGCAAGCGTAAAGTGTTGCATCGGTGGCCGACTCGGCGGGCCCTAGGCACTTTCCGTGCGGCTCCCGCCGATCCATATGTAGACGATCGTTTGCTGATGCCTTCGAGGTCACCATTGATGAATCCGTTGCAGTCGCCCGCCGATCCCGCCGCCGAACCCCAACTCGGCACCCTGCCGGAATGGAACCTAGCCGACCTCTATTCGGGCCTCGACGCGCCCGAGCTCGCCGCCGATCTGCGGCGCGCGCTGGATCGCTCGGTCGCCTTCGAGGCGGCAGCCAAGGGCAGATTGGCAGGGATCGTGGCCGAGGGCGATGCGGCCGGGTTTCTGGCGTTCGTCCGCGACTACGAGGCGCTCGGCGACCTGATGGGTCGCATCGGTTCCTACGCCGGGCTGGTCTATGCCGGCGACACTGCCGATCCGGCGTTTTCGAAATTCTATGGCGACGTGCAGAGCAGGCTCACCGAAGCCTCCACGCATCTGATCTTCTTCGAATTGGAACTCAACCGGCTCGACGACGCGGCGCTCGACGTGCTGGTCAAGGCCGACGACGGCTTGCGGCGCTACGCCCCTTGGTTCGCCGACATCCGCAAGGACAAGCCCTACCAACTCGCCGACGAGATCGAGCGGCTGTTTCACGAAAAGTCGCAGACCGGCGCCGTCGCCTGGAACCGGCTGTTCGACGAGACGCTGGCGGCCATGCGCTTCAAGGTCGGTTCCGACGAACTGGCGCTCGAAGCGACGCTGAACCTGTTGCAGGACCCCGACGAGGCCAAGCGCAAGGCCGGCGCCGAGGCGCTGGCCGAGACCTTCAAGGCGAACCTCAGGACGCTGACGCTCGTTACCAACGTGCTCGCCAAGGACAAGGAGATTTCCGACCGCTGGCGTGGCTTCGCCGACGTCGCCGACAGCCGGCATCTGGCCAACCGGGTCGAGCGCGAGGTGGTGGAGGCGCTGGTCGCTGCCGTCCGCGCCGCCTTCCCGCGACTGTCGCACCGCTATTATGGCCTGAAGGCCAAGTGGTTGGGCAAGGAGGTGCTGGAGCACTGGGACCGCAACGCGCCCTTGCCGAAGGACGATCACCGCGTGATTCCCTGGGGTGAGGCCCGCGACAAGGTGCTGTCGGCCTATGGCCGCTTCTCGCCCGAGATGGCCGAGATTGCCGGCCGGTTCTTCGATCACGGCTGGATCGACGCGCCGACGCGGCCCGGCAAGGCGCCGGGAGCCTTTGCCCATCCGACCGTGCCGTCCGCCCACCCCTATGTGCTGGTCAACTACCAGGGCAAGACCCGCGACGTGATGACGCTGGCGCATGAGCTCGGCCATGGCGTGCATCAGGTGCTGGCCGCCCCGAACGGCGCCTTGATGGCGCCGACGCCGCTGACGCTGGCCGAGACGGCATCGGTGTTCGGCGAGATGCTGACCTTCCGCTCGCTGTTGGCCGAGGCCAAGACCCCGGCGGAGAAGAAATCGATGCTCGCCGCCAAGGTCGAGGATATGCTCAACACGGTGGTGCGCCAGATCGCCTTCTATACGTTCGAGCGCAAGGTGCACACCGAGCGGGCGGCGGGCGAATTGACGGCAGAACGGCTCGGCCAGATTTGGCTCGAGGTGCAGAGCGAAAGCCTCGGTCCGGCAATTCGTTTCTCGCCCGGCTACGAGACGTTCTGGACCTACATCGGCCACTTCGTGCATTCGCCGTTCTATGTCTATGCCTATGCCTTTGGCGACTGTCTGGTGAATTCGCTTTATGCCCGTTACGAGCAGGCGGCCGAGGGGTTCCAGGAGAAGTATTTCGCGCTGTTGTCGGCCGGCGGCACCAAGCACCACACCGAGTTGCTCGCCCCCTTCGGGCTCGATGCCACCGACCCGAATTTCTGGTCGCTCGGCCTCGGCGTCATCGAGCGGATGATCGACGAGCTGGAGGCGCTGGAGTGAAGCGAACGGGTCGAATAGTGGCGCCACCGTGTGATGTACCTGGAGATAAAGCTGCGGTGTCATCCCGGCGAAAGCCGGGATCCACTATTGTTTCATTGTGGGATTAGGTTGCGACGCTGGCCTGGTCGCGGTTGTGTTTTTTCGCGTTGCTGGGGCATTGGATCCCGGCTTTCGCCGGGATGACATCGCGGCAGGGGCGAGCCTCGCATGCTGGCCGCGGCTATCTGGTGTTGTACGTTGTGTATAACGGGGTGGGGTGCTATGCTTGTTGTACGTTTTGTATAACGCGAGGAGCCGGCGCCATGAAGCTCGAGATCAAGAAGATCGGCAATTCCAGCGGCATCATCCTGCCGAAGGAGCTGATGACAGCCTTGGGGCTGAAGCCCGGCATGGAGCTCTACGCCGTGTCCGCCGGCGACGGCGCGATCCGGCTGACGCCCTATGATCCGGATTTCGAAGCGAGCATGAGGCTCGTCGACGACATCATGGACGACTACCGCGACACGCTGAAGGAATTGGCCAAATGATTGGTAGCCCGTTGCTTGGCGAGTTTGCTGACCAGCAGCAAGCAGGGTACGGGGCCCGGTGGCTGACGTTGGCCGAGGTCCTGGCACTGCACGAGAAGCAATTGGCTCGCTTCGGCGGACCGTCGGGCATACGCGATCAGGGGATGCTCGAAAGCGCGCTCGGCCGGGCGCGGAACAAATGGGATTATGAAGGGGCGGATCTGCCAACGCTGGCGGCCGCTTATGCCTATGGCATTGCGCGCAACCACCCGTTTGTCGACGGCAATAAACGCGCGGCATTCGTTGCCATGATGCTGTTTCTGCGCCTTAACGGTGTCCGCTTTGCCCCGCCGCAGCCGGAAGCAACGCAGATCATGATCGGCTTGGCAGTTGGCGACGTTTCAGAGGAAAGTCTCGCCCGCTGGATCCGCGATCGCCTGCCTGAAACCTGACGGCCGGAGCCCTGAAACATGAAGCCGGCTAACCATGCGGAGCGCCATGTCCGATATCGAAGCCAATCGCCTCTCCTCGCGCGTTTCGCGCTATGCCCGGGTCGGGGCGGGTGTGGGCACGACGGCGGCGCGCATCGCCGGCGCGCGCCTGTTCGGCGAAGGCGATACGGCCCGCGAAGGGCAACTGCTCGCCGCCACGCTCGGCAGTCTCAAGGGACCGCTGATGAAGGTGGCGCAGATGCTCGCCACCATCCCCGACATCATCCCAGCCGAGTGGGCGACCGAATTCGTCAAATTGCAGGCGCATGCTCCGCCGATGGGCCGGGTGTTCGTCAAACGGCGGATGGCGGCCGAACTCGGGCCGGACTGGCAGGCACGCTTTTCAAGCTTCGACTTCGAGCCGGCGCATGCCGCCTCGTTGGGTCAGGTGCATCGCGCCATCGGTCCCGACGGCCGGCCGTTAGCGGTCAAGCTGCAGTATCCCGACATGGCCTCGGCGGTCGAAGCCGATCTTGGCCAATTGAACGTGCTGTTCTCGCTCGTCGGGCGCCTGCGGCCGCAGATCGATACGCGCAATTTGCGCGCCGAGATCGCCGACCGCCTGCGCGAGGAACTCGATTATGCCCGCGAATTGAAGCACATGCGGCTCTATCGCGCCATGCTCGCCGACGAAGCCGCGATCCGCGTGCCCGAACCGGTCGAGGACCTCTCCACCGGCCGCCTCCTCAGCATGGGTTGGCTCGAAGGACGGGGCCTGCTGGCCTTCAAGTCCGCCGAGCAGCATGTCCGCGATCATCTGGCAGAAGTGATGTTCCGCGCCTGGTGGAAACCGTTCTGTCGCTACGGCATCATCCACGGCGATCCGCATCTGGGCAACTACGCCGCCTATGACGTCGACGGTCGCCCGGCGGGCATCAACCTCTTGGATTTCGGCTGCATCCGGGTGTTCCCGCCGGATTTCGTCGCCGGCGTGATCGAGCACTATCGCGGCCATCTCAACGGCGACCGCGCCCGCATCGAGGCGGCCTACGCGGCCTGGGGCTTCAGGGGGCTGACGCCCGAAATGATCGATACGCTCGATATCTGGGCGAAATTCCTCTATGGGCCGCTGATCGATGACCGGAAACGGCGCCTGGCCGAGGGCGTGACGACGGCGCAATTCGGCCGCAGGGAGGCGGCGCAGGTCGCCGACGGGCTGTCGCGCCACGGCACGGTCACTCCGCCGGCCGAATTCCTGTTCATGGATCGAGCGGCGATCGGGCTCGGCGCGGTGTTCCTGCACCTGGACGCCGAACTCAACTTTCACCGGCTGTTCGAAGAATTCATCGAGGGGTTCGATCGTGACGCGCTCGCCGCGCGCCAAGCCGAGATGTTGGCGGACGCCGGCTTCGAGGTCCGGCCAGCATGACCGCTCCGGACTCGGGCCAGTCGGCCGGTCGCGGAGGCAAAAGTCGGGCCTGCCCGGCATCCGCCCGCCGGGCCTCTGACCAGACGCCGGACATTCATCGACATTGCCGTGTCAGGATGCTCTGCTATAACGAGAACCTGCGGATGAATACGTAGAGACGCGCCCCGGAGCGCGGCGGTCGTCCGCGAACGCGTTCGATCAATCGGTGCGACGACCGCCGCCCGGGTCTCAGCCCCGAGCCGCGGTCGCGGGAGGAGCAGCAATGGCAGAGCAGGATATGGCGCATCACGGCGGGACGATGGACTACTCCGAACACGAGACCACTTACAAGTTCTTCGTCGGGCTGGTGAAATGGGGAAGCATCGCGGTTGCGGCCCTGCTCATCCTGATGGCGCACTTCCTCGTCCATTGATGCCGGCGAGTTGAATTCCAAGCACGGTTGCTGCTTCGGCCGCAGTGACGCGAACCCCGAAGGCCTCACCCGGGGTCTGGCGTTAGGCGGCCGGACCGTCCATTCCTGTTCGGCCGGCCGGGCCTGGCCGTTGATCAGGATCAATATTTGCCGCATCGAAGCGTCGTAAAGCCCGTAGCTGGGCGATTGGACTGCGGCCGCACCTCGCTCGGCCGCGAATGGGGGTCGTAGATGAAGATAGCCGTTCCATTGGAACGCGAGCCCGGCGAAGGGCGCGTCGCCGCCACACCCGATACCGTCAAAAAATTCAAGGCACTGGGCTTCGACGTCGCCGTTGAGGCAGGCGCCGGTCTCAAATCTCGGATCACCGACGCGGACTACGAAGCGGCCGGGGCGACCATCGTCGCCGACGCGGCCGCTGCCTCGGCCGGTGCCGACATCGTGCTGACGGTGCGGCGTCCGACCGGCGAACAGGCGGGCCTTGCGCCTGCCGGCGCCCTGGTCATCGGCATGCTCGATCCGCATGGCCACAAGGACGCCATCCAGGCGATCGCCGAGAAGAACGTCTCGGCCTTCGCCATGGAGTTCATGCCGCGCATCACGCGGGCGCAGGTCATGGACGTGCTGTCGAGCCAGGCGAATCTCGCCGGCTACCAGGCGGTGATCGATGCCGCCTCCGAATATGATCGCGCCTTTCCGATGATGATGACGGCAGCCGGCACGGTGTCGGCGGCGAAGGTCTTCATCATGGGCGCCGGCGTTGCCGGCCTGCAGGCCATCGCCACGGCGCGGCGCTTGGGCGCCATCGTCACCGCAACCGACGTGCGCCCGGCGGCGAAGGAGCAGGTCGCCTCGCTCGGCGCCAAGTTCGTCGCCGTCGAGGACGAGGAATTCAAGCAGGCCGAGACGGCGGCGGGTTACGCCAAGCCGATGTCGGCGGAGTACCAGGCCAAGCAGGCCGCGCTGGTCGCCGAGCACATCAAGAAGCAGGATATCGTCGTCACCACCGCGCTCATCCCGGGCCGTCCGGCGCCGAAGCTGGTTTCGGCCGAGATGGTGGCCTCGATGAAGCCCGGCTCCGTGCTGATCGATCTGGCGGTCGAACGCGGCGGCAACGTCGAGGGTGCGGTCGCCGGCGAAGTCGCGCAGGTCGGCGGCGTGAAGATCGTCGGCCATCTGAACGTGGCCGGCCGCATCGCCGCATCGGCCTCGCTGCTCTACGCCAAGAACCTCTACGCCTTTGTCGAGACACTGGTCGACAAGAAGGAGAAGCAGCTCGCCGTCAATTGGGACGACGAGTTGGTCAAGGCGACGCTCGTCACCAAGGACGGCGCCATCGTTCATCCCGCGCTCCAGAACTGAGGAGAGTCCCAATGGCTAGTCTCACTGCCGCAGAAGCGCTGGATCAGGTCAAGGCCCTGAACGATACCGCGCTGGCTGCCGCTCATCAGGCAACCGATGCCGCCCAGAAGACGCAATCGATCTTCGACCAGCTCTCCACCGGGGTGGCGCATGTCACCGGCGCCGCAGCGATCGACCCCTTCGTCTTCCAATTCTCGATCTTCGTGTTGGCAATTTTCGTCGGCTACTACGTCGTGTGGTCGGTCACTCCGGCGCTGCACACGCCGCTGATGTCGGTGACCAACGCCATCTCGTCGGTCATCGTCGTCGGCGCGCTGCTTGCGGTCGGCGTCCAGGCGACCGGCTTCGGCTCCTCGCTCGCCTCGGGCTTCGGCTTCGTGGCGCTGGTGCTCGCCTCGGTGAACATCTTCGGCGGCTTCCTCGTCACCGCCCGCATGCTCGCCATGTACAAGAAGAAGAATTGAGGAGAGCGACATGTCGGCGAATATCACTGCACTCCTCTATCTGGTCTCCGGCGTCCTGTTCATCCTGGCGCTCAGGGGACTGTCGAGCCCGGCCTCGTCGCGTCAGGGCAACATCTACGGCGTCATCGGCATGGCGATCGCCATTGTGACGACGCTGGCGCTGATCAAGCCTTCGGTGTCGTCCTACGTGACGATCCTCATCGCGCTGGCCATCGGTGGCGGCGCCGGCGCCATCACCGCGCGGCGCATCCACATGACGGCGATGCCGCAGCTCGTCGCCTTCTTCCACTCGCTCGTCGGTCTCGCCGCCGTGTTCGTGGCGGCTGCCGCACTGAACGCGCCCGCCGCCTTCGGCATCGGCGACCCCGGCAACATCCACGGCCAGGCGCTCATCGAGATGTCGATCGGCGTCGCCATCGGCGCCGTCACCTTTACCGGCTCGGTGATCGCCTTCCTGAAGCTCAACGGCAACATGAGCGGCAAGCCGATCATCCTGCCGGCGCGGCACATGATCAACCTGGCGCTGGCGGCGGCGCTCATCATCCTCATCGCTCTGTTGGTCATCACTGCCAGCCAGATCGTGTTCTGGCTGATCGTTGCGGTCTCGCTGGTGCTCGGCGTCCTCATCATCGTGCCGATCGGCGGTGCCGACATGCCGGTGGTGATCTCGATGCTCAACTCCTATTCGGGCTGGGCAGCGGCCGGCATCGGCTTCACTCTGTCGAACACCGCATTGATCATCACCGGCGCACTGGTCGGCTCGTCGGGTGCTATCCTGTCGTACATCATGTGCAGGGCCATGAACCGCTCGTTCATCTCGGACATCCTCGGCGGCTTCGGCGGCGAGACGGCCGGGCCGGCGGGCGGCCACACGGAGAGCCGGCCGGTCAAGCTGGGCTCGGCCGACGATGCCGCCTTCATCATGAAGAACGCCGAGAAGGTCATCATCGTGCCGGGCTACGGCATGGCGGTGGCGCAGGCGCAGCACGCGGTGCGCGAGATGGCGGACAAGCTGAAGCATGCCGGCGTCGAGGTGAAATACGCCATCCACCCGGTCGCCGGGCGC
>JARLIU010000222.1 GCA_031291595.1 Ancalomicrobiaceae bacterium
CTGACCACGTCGGGACTCATCTCATCGACGATCTCGCCGTTCGTCATGACATAGAGCCGGTCGCAGACCCTGACCGCCACATCGATCCGCTGCTCGACCAGCAGCAGCGACGCGCCACGTTGCCTGAGCTCCAACAGTGCCTTGGCGACAAGGTCGACGGCGACCGGCGACAGCGCGATCGAAGGTTCGTCGAGCAGCATGATTTCGGGATCGCTCATCAGCATGCGGCCGATGGCGACCATCTGCTGCTCGCCGCCGCTCAGCGACGTCGACCGCCGCTTGCGATATTCCAACAGCTTGGGGAACAGGCCGTAGACCGATGCCAGCAGTCGATCGACCCGCGGCCGGTCCCGACGCAGGTGCAAGGCGCCGAGCCGGAGGTTGTCCTCGACCGACAGGTCGGAGAACAGGCGGCGGCCTTCCGGGGCGATCGCCGCAAGCCCTCTGGCGATGCGATGCGGCGGAAACGCCGAGACGTCGACACCGCGCACCCGGATCGAGCCGCGCCGCTGCTTGACGAGGCCCATGATGGCGTTGAGCACCGTGGTCTTGCCGGCACCGTTCGGCCCCAACAGCGCAACGGCTTCCCCCTTGCCGACCGTCATGCCGATATCGTGGATGACGTCGAAGCGTCCGTAGCCGGCGGACAGCGCGGAGATTTGCAGAGCGGGGCTGGTCATGTCGGTCATTCGCCCAGGTACACCTGTCTGACGACGGGATGCGCACGGACTTCGTCGGCCGATCCCGTCAAGATGACTTCGCCGGCGTTCAACACCGTGACCCGATCGCACAGGGGAAACAGGAAGCGCGTCTGATGCTCGATGATGATCATCGTGACGCCCTGCGTCTTGAGATGGCTGAGGATGCGGGCGAGATGGTCGACTTCGCCCGCCGACAGGCCGGTTGCCGGTTCGTCGAGGATGATGATGTCCGGACCCGCCACGCAGACCGACGCCAACTGGGTCAGCTGCTCGATGCCGTGCGGAACGTCGCCGATGCTGCTGTCGGCCCAGGCGGAAGCGCCGACCATGCCGAGGGTTTTCCGCGCTCTGTGCCGCATCCAGGCGCCGTCGCGCTGTGCCGACGGCAGCAATGGCCAGATCGCGGCGCGCTCGGCGATCCGCGGCACGCGATCGAACAGGCCGACCAGCACATTTTCGCTGGTCGACAGTTCGCGCACCAGTTCCGCCGCCTGGAACGTGCGGCGCATGCCGAGTTTGGCGCGGTAGCTCGGTGGCAGTCCGTCGACCCTCTCGCCCTTGACCACAACCGCGCCCGCCAGGGGCTGCAGACGGCCGGCGATGACGTTGGCGAGCGTGCTCTTGCCCGACCCGTTCGGACCGATCAGGCCGTGAATGTGACCACGCTGCACTGCGAGATCGACGCCGCGCAGCACGCGCAGTCCGGTACCGTAGTTGAACTCGATGCCGCGACATTCGACGATGGGGCCTGGCGCGGCGTCGGCTTGCCAGCCCTCCCGCTGCACCGAGGGAGCAAAGATGGCCGCGTCGGCGCCATTCTGCGCGGTAGCGACGAAGGCGTCCTCCTCCCGGGGATCGGCCTGGCGCGACGCTTTCCGGCGACCGGCGAAGCGGCGCTTCACGATGCCGACGATGCCTTCGGGAAACATCGTGACGGCGAGAATCGACAGGGCGCCGTAGATCATCTCCTGCAGCCACGGGTTGATATTGACGACACTCGGGAACATCGAGACGAAGGCCGCGCCGATCACCGGACCAAGCGTGGTATTGATGCCGCCGATCAGCACCATCACCAGAATGTTCAGCGACACCGCCCAGTCGAACTGACCGGGCGACACCACGCCGAGAAAGGAAAACAGCCATCCGGCGCCGCCGGCCATCATGGCGGACAGGCCGAACACGGCGACTTTCGCCAGCGACGTCCGCACGCCGGCCGCCTCCGCGAAGTGCTCGGCGTCGCGGATCGACAGCAGCACCGGATAGAGCGGCGATTGGCGGATGTTCCACACCAGCGCGGTGCAGAGGAACAGCGCCAGCATCACGCACCAGACGATGGGCGTGCCCAGCGGTTCGAAGCCCGCCGGAAACGCGGGGAAGGCCGGGCCGAGCAAGCCCTGCAGTCCGCCGGTGATCTGCAGATCGGTCGCCAGCACCGTCAGTACCAGCGTGAAGATGAAGGTGGTGATGGCGAAATACAAGCCGCTGACCCTGAGCGAGATGGCGCCGACCGCCATCCCGGCTGCCCCGCTGACGGCGAGCACGATCGGCAGCAGGGCGAAGACGTTCCAATCCAGCTGGTTGACGACGATGGTGGTGAGATAGGCGCCGATGGCGAAGAAGCCGCCCTGGCCGAGCGAATAGAGGCCGAGCATGCCGGCGACGAGATCGAGGCTGATGGCGAGAATGCCGAACACCGCCGCTACCAGCACCAGGCTTTGCACGCCGAGATCGGCCTCGGCCACGGCAGCGGTCGCCGCGACGTAGGCCGCAACGCCGAGGAGGATGCCCCAGACTTGCAACCGCATGCGAACCGGTCGCCCGGACGTGCTTGACGACATTGGGGTTTCCCCTGGAGCCAGACTGCGCTCTAGACTCATCCGGCGCTCCTGGTGTTTTCGCCGGAGCGGCGCAAGATCCGGCCTGGTCGGAGCAGCGCCCCCGCGTTGAACAGACCTTTCGGCGAAATCAGCAGAATAACGGCCAGCACCGCGAAGGGGAACCAGTCGGAGGCCTGCGAATTGATCATCGCATTGGCACCCTCGGCACAAATGCCGAGCAACAGTCCGCCGAACATGGCGGAGATGGGCTTCTCCGTGCCGCCGCCGATCATCATGGCAATGAAGCCGTAGGTGCCGAAGGTGTGGCCGAGATAGGGATTGGCGAAGGTGCTCGGCCCGATCAGCAGACCGGCGATCCCGGCGAACAATGCCGACACCGCGAACGCGACGAGGGCGACCAGCGTGGTGTTGATGCCGATCGCCGAAGCCATTTCGGGATCGGTTGCGGTCGCCATGCCCAACTTGCCGAACAGCGTGTTGCGGCGCACCAGTTCGAAGCCGAGCGTGAGAACGGCGGCCGTGACGATCGCCAGCAGCTGTTGGCCGGTCAGGACCGCATCGAAGACGTGCAAGGAGACGTCCCGCAGCATGGGCGGAAATGCCTGCGACGTCGGACCCCAGATATAGGCCGCGGCGTTTTCGACGATCACGGCGAAACCCAGCGTGCTGACCAGCCAGCCGAAGCCGAGCCGATTGGCGGCGAGAATCGGCCTGACGGCGATGAGATAGGAGAGGAGCCCGATGATGCACGAACAGGCCAGCCCGACCCCGGCGGCAGCCCATGTCGGCCAACCGGAAGCGAACAGCTCGGCCGTTACCATGGCCGTCACCATCATCAACTGCCCCTCAGCGAAATTGATGATGCGGGTGACGTAGAACGTAATGGCGAGCGCCATCCCGATGAGGCCGTAGATCGACCCGATTGCCACACCGCTGACCAGAAACTGCATCACGTCCCGTGTCCCTCCCTCTGGCCTACGTTCATTGACGGAAACGTAGTCGGAAGCCGGGGACCGGCAATAGCCGATTAGTGCGGCATAACAGCTATATGAAGTATAGCGAATTGGAGGCCGCCGCCGCCGACATAACAGCTATTAGAACAGCGACACAGGCGGCCAGGGAAGCAGTTCGGGGCGCTGCGACACAGCTGCTGAGAGCCGCGCGTGGCACCGCGAAACCGCGCAGAGGGCGCCCCGGTCAGCCCGCCGGATATACGTGTTTTGTCATAGGCCTAGCGGCTGCCAAGCCGGTCCGGCGGCAGGCCGACCCAGGCTGTCGAACCTGCTGTTCCGGCATGGCAAAGGATGGTCAAACCGGGCTGTCGCCGGCAACGCGCCGGCGCTTGCGGACGCTTTGACAAGGTCCTCGAACTGAGCGAGCAACTTCAGAAGCCGAGCGGCCTTTTCAACCAGGCGAACCAACAGCTCTTGGAAGATCGCTTTGAGCCAATCGATAGTCTTAGGGAGGAACGCGATCCAATGAAGACCGTCATCGCGACTACTGTCGCACTCGCTGCAACGGCGCTTTCGGGCCTCGTGACCGAGACCTACGCGGCCGGGACCGAGCCGTATCTCGTCGGCCTGATCGCCGGCACGACGGGGGCCTACGGCTCGACCGGCATCGCCACCGTCAACGGCGCCCAGATGGCCGTCGACAAGGTCAACGCCGCCGGCGGCGTCGAGGGCCATCCGCTGAAGCTCGACGCCCACAACGACGACGCATCGGCAACCATCTCGGGCCAGCTGTACGAGAAGCTCATCGCCGCTGGCGCCATCGCCATTGCCGGCTCGCCTGACACCGGGCCGGTGACCGCGCAATTGGCCATGCGCCACAAGTTCCCGACGATCGGCGTAGTCGACGACGGCGGTCTCACGGTCAATCCCGAGGGACCGACCAGCCCGCCCAACCCCTGGGTATTCGACTTCGGCCTCAATACGTTCGCCTGGGGCGAGAAGATCGGCGAATACGCGCTGAAGCATTGTCCGGATGGACTTGCCGTGCTGCACGACCCGTCGACCTACGGACAGGGCGGTCTCTACGGCATCAAGCTCGCCTACGACAAGGCCGGCAAGAAGATCGCCATCGATCACACCATCACCGAGAACTGGTCCACCGGCGCCACCACCGGCTTGATGCCCGAAGTCAATGCGATCAAGGCGGCCGGGATCAAGTGCGTCGACGTGTGGCTGACACCGCAGGATCAGGCGGCGTTCGTGCAGGATCTCAAATCGGTCGGCTATGAGGCGACCGTGTTCGGCAACGACGAAACCAATGCCGACGACACGTTCTCCAAGCTCGCCGGCGATATCGCCAACGGCACCATCAGCGCCGTGCTCACTTCCGACCTCCACCCGAGCCCGGAGCTGGCGGCGTTCCGGGAAGAATACCAGAAGAAGTTCAACGTCGAGGCGACGCCCTTCGCCGAGACCAGCTACGACAGCATCATGATGCTGGCGCAGGTGATCAAGGAGGTGAAATCGACCAAGCCCGTCGACCTGCAGAAGGGCTTCAACAAGGTGCAAGGCTTCAAGGGCATCACCGGCGACCTCGGCTTCACCGAAAAGAATCACATCACCATCAATGCCGCGCAGCTGACGCTGGTCAAATACGACGCGGCGAGCAAGCAATGGGTAGAGGTCAAGGACTGAGACCAACAGCCCTTCCATTCGATCCATCCGCCAAGTTGCCGTGTCATCCCGGCGAAAGCCGGGATCCAATACCGGCGCAGCGGGCAAGTCGGTGCGGAGAGACAGAGCCCTTTCCGGCGGTCCTGCCGTGCGGAAGGGGCAATGGATCCCGGCTTTCGCCGGGATGACACCGATTGTGGCGAGATCAGTCAGAGGTCGGAGCCGCCAGCATAAGCTTGTGAAAGAGCAATGCTCCAGTTCCAAGCGCAGAGTCAGGCTGGCGGTGGCCCTCCGCCAATGGCTTGTGAGCGCCCTACGCAACTTAGCCGCGCGGTTTGGGTGACACATCGAGCCGCACCGCGATGCCCTCGAGGTCCGGGCGGGCCGGCGGATACAGCTGCATGACCAGCGGATCGTGGCCCGGGACGATGTGGTCGGGGCTGGGTGCCGCGGCTCGCAATTTGGCATAGCCCTCCAGGGTATCGCCGACGTGGAACGTCGTGGTGAACGGCCGGCCGCTGTCCATGTTCTCGTAGTAATGCGTGACGTCCGATGCCAGCACGACCCAGCCCCGGGCGGTATGCACGCTGACGAACTGCAGCCCGGCGGAATGGCCGCCTGCCAGATGCAGGCGCAGGCCGGGTGCGAGTTCGGTGTCACCGGCGTGGAACACCACCCGCCCGCGAAAATTCAGCCGCACCATACCAACGACGTCTTCGACCTCGAACGCATGCGACAGGAAGGGGTGCCGCATGTACTTGCCTGTCGCATAGGCGAGTTCGGGCTCCTGCAAATGGAATTGCGCTCGCGCGAAGCGGTCGAAATTGCCGACGTGATCGTAGTGCAGATGCGTCAGGATGACGTCTTCCACCTCGGCGGCGTCGATGCCGAACAGCGCCAGTGCCTCGACCGGATTGCGCAGATAGGTGCGGTTGCGCGCCGCGGCGACTTCCGCGGTGAAACCGCAATCGATGACGAAACGCCGGCCGCCGCCGACGACCAGCCAGCAGAAATAATCCATCGGCATCGGCCCGTCGTGCGGGTCGCCACCGATGAAGTTGTCCCGTCGCCGGCCGTCGCGCGTCGCATAGCGGATGGCGTAGGCCTCGTAGAGTGGAAGGCCCGCATCCTCAGCCATGGCGCGGCGCCGCCGTCATGCGCATCAGGGCGCCGATGTCGTCGCAATGGTCGAGATCGTCGACCGCCGCTTCGAGCGCCTTGGCCGCGTCGGCACCGATCGTCGCCGCAGCGGCGAGATGGAAGCGCCGGCGGATGAGGCCGATATCGGCGGGGACGACATCCGGCAATGTCCGCGACACGACGCGCCCGTCGCTCAAATGGACCGTCACTTCGGCCCCCTGCCTGGCCGGAAAGGCTTCGGTGAATTCCGAACGCGCCTCGACCTTCACCTTGGCGGCAAGCGCCATCAGCGCAGCCTCGTCCAGGCGCCGGTAGCTGGTTTCGTCGACCGAGCCGTTGAGGAGCGCCGCCGCGACCGCGTACTGAATGCTCATCTTGGCTTGCAGCACGCGGGCGAATGGCCCGGCGTGATCGCAGCCGGGGTAGGCTTGCGCGGCGCGGGAGACGCCGACCTCGACCGAACGGATCTCGCCCGGCGCGATGCGCTGTTCCCGGACGAGGGCGATTGCCGCAAGGCAGGGCGTCTGGGCGAAGTTGCACACCGGGACCGGCTTGAAGAACACCGACAGGATTTCCGCAGCGCCGTCGAACAGCGGCACGTCGGGAGCTGCACGGTCGGGACGATAGGCCGGCAGCAATCCGGCCTCGCCATCGAGCGCCCGTGCCGAGCCATGTGCCCCGAGGCTTGCCAGTCGCGCCGCCGTCAGGCCGTTGCGCGCCGCCAGACCCGCCTCGAAGAACATCTCGTCGGCACCGGTGTGCGGCCACTGGTTCAGTCCGCCGACCATATTGGCCGCCAGCGACAGCGCGCTCGCCGTCTCGTCCTCGCCGAGGCCCAGCAGATGGCTGCAGGCTGCGGCGGAGGCCAGGGGCCCGGTAAATCCCGTCGGCCGGAACGAGCGGGCGAATTCCGGGGTCACCAGCGCCCGACCGATGCGCCCGCCGACTTCGTAGCCGACGATCGCCGCCGCGATGAAGCGCGGCCCGTCCACCTTCTCGCCCTGCGCCAGCGCCAGAAGCGGCGGCAACACGACGATGCCGAGATGGCTGACGCTGCCGGTGTGCATGTCTTCCCGCACCAGACCGTGCCCGGCAACGCTGTTGGCAAAGGCCGCGTCGGCGGCCGGCGCCTCGATCGCGGTTCCGACGATCGTGCACGGGCCGGCACCCGGAGACGCCAAGGCGGCAGCCTGCCGCGCCCATGGCAGCGAATGCGCTTCGAACGCACAGGCGAAGAAGTCGATGAGACAGATCTTCAGCTTGTCGCCGGCTTGGGCAGCGATATCGGCTTGAGACAAGCCGACGATCCCTGCGGCAAGCCGGGCAGCGAGCGGGATCTGCTGTTTGTTGGACGGTTCCGCTGGCGCGGTCGACAGAGCGCTGGACATCGACACCTCCCAATTCGAGCTTTGTGAGTTGTTCCCGCCTTCGACCCAAATCGGGCGAGCGGGTTACCTTGCCGGCACTGCCGGCTCCGGCACGCGGTGGTGGTCGCTGCGCAACAGCGACTGGACCTCGTCACGGATCAGCCGCGCGACCAGCCTTGTGCCGACGCTCATCGGACGCTGCGTGGACGTGGCCAGCAGCAGTTCGCGCTTGAGGGTCGGATTGGCGAGCGACCAGCTGCGAATGCGTCCGGCGTTGAGGAGGTGCCGCACGGCGCCCTCGGACAGCACGGTATAGCCGAGACCGCGCTCGACCAGACTGAGCGTCGACGGCATGGCGTCGACCTCCAGCACGACGTTGGCCGTCACTCCGAGCCGTTCGAGTTCGTTGTCGAGCAACACTCTGAGACCGTGCGGCCGCCCCGGCAGGATCATCGGCAGTTCGGCCAAACGCTTGGCGTCGACGCTGTGGCCGCCGAGCCCCTCGGGATCGTCGACGGCTCCGAGCAGGATCAGTTCGTCGGAGAGCAGCGGTTCCGTCGCCAGGCTGGACAGTCGCGGCCCCTGGTAGACGATGCCGATATCGATGCGGCCCGTCGACAGCCACTCCGCCACGTGGCCGCTGAACCCTTCCGCCAGATGTAAGAGGATGCCCGGGAAGGCCTCGCGGCAGCGCAGCACCAGCGGACCGGTCAGCACCCAGCCGATCGACGGCGGCATGGCGATGGCGACGCGTCCTTGCGGCACCGCCCTGAGCGAGCCGATTTCCGATTTCGCCTTGCCGACGAGATTGACGACATTCTGAGCGTAGTTTTCCAAGAGCTTGCCGGCTTCGGACAGCACAACGCCGCGGCCGTTGCGGTACAGCAGTTCGACGCCGAGCTCGGATTCCAGCAGCTTGATCTGTCGGCTGAGAATGGGCTGCGCCACGGACAACCGCACCGCCGCCTTCGAGAAACTCCCTGACTCGGCGACCCCCAGAAAGTAGCTGAGCTGCTTCAAATCCATGGAAGACTGCGCCAGACCGAGGGCGTCCGTTGTTTTCCCGTTAGAATATGGAAGGTTAGCAACCATGGACGTGTCTCGCAAGGGTGGTCGACGCAACAGGGCGTTCCGGCTCGGCTGAACCGGCCAGATCGATCGGCTGCGGCGCCGCCGTCAGCTCGGATTTGCCTCTATCCTTTCGTTCGGGCACCGGATTGGTCGCGAAACCGCTTCCAGGTCCGAAGCTCGTCAGCGCTGGACAAACGGATTGGCGACTTCGCCGATCGTGTCGATCCACACGCTCTTTTCCTGCAGATATTCCCGGATCGCCGTCAGACCGCTTTCGCGTCCGATGCCGGAGCGCTTGTAGCCGCCGAACGGCGACAGGTAGCTGGTGGCGCGATAGGTGTTGACCCAGACCGTGCCGGCCTCCAGGCGTCGCGACGCGGCGAAGGCCGTGCCGATATCCTGCGTCCAGATGCCGGCGGCCAGGCCATATTGGGTGTCGTTGGCGATGTCGAAGGCCTCCTCGACCTCGTCGAACGCCAGAACCGACAGCACCGGACCGAACACCTCCTCCTGGGCGATGCGCATCGACGGCGTCACTCCGGCGAACACCGTCGGCTCGACGAACCACCCCGCGCCGCATTCCGGCCGCGTCGCCGCACCGCCGCCGAGCATGCACTCCGCGCCCTCGCCCTTGGCAATCTCGATGTAGTCCAGGACCTTGTCGTATTGCGGGCGTGTGGTGATCGGCCCGACCTGGGTGGAATCCAGCAGCGGATCGCCCATGCGCGCCGTCTTGCCAAGTGCCACCAGACGATCGACGAACTCGTCGTGGATCGAGCGGTGGATCAGCGCCCGCGATCCGGCGATGCAGGTCTGGCCGGTGGCGGCGAAAATGCCGGAGACCACGCCCTTGACGGCATTGTCGAGGATCGCGTCCTTGCACACGATGTTGGCGGACTTGCCGCCGAGTTCCAGCGTCACCGGCTTGATCGACTTGGCCGCCAGTTCATAGACGCTCTGCCCGGTGCGGTCGCCGCCGGTGAAGGCGATCTTGGCGACCTGCGGGTGGGTGACCAGCCGCTCGCCGATTTCCGAGCCGAAGCCGGTGACGATGTTGACGACGCCGGGCGGGAAGCCGGCCATCTCGAACAGTCGGCCGAATTCCAGCGCGGAAACGGACGAGAATTCCGACGGCTTCCACACCACCGTGTTGCCGGCGGCCAAGGCCGGAGCGAGCTTCCACGTCGCCAGCATCAACGGCGAATTCCACGGCGTGATGGCGGCGACGACGCCAAGCGGCTCCTCGCGGGTGAAATTCACCATGCCCGGCTTGTCGATCGGAATGACCCGACCTTCGATCTTGTCGGCAAGCCCGCCGAAATAGTAAAACCACTGCGGGATGTAGCGCAGTTGCGCCCGCATCTCGGTGATCAGCTTGCCGTTGTCGCGGGTCTCGACCACCGCGAGCCGTTCAGCCTCTGCGGCGATCAGGTCGGCGAGGCGGCGCAACAAGGCGCCGCGCGCCGTGGCGCTGATGCCGCCCCAGGAGGGGCTGCGGAATGCCTTGCGCGCTGCGGCAACGGCTCGATCGACGTCCGACGCATTGGCTCGGGGCACCAGCGCCCAAGCCTCGCCGAGAAAGGGATTGTCCGACTGGAAGGTCTCGCCGCCGGCGGCGTCGACCCACTCGCCGTCGATCAGCATCTGGTAGCGGTTCATTCCGCAACTCCGCGTTGGCGCGATGCCTGAACCTCAGCCATCCTTCTCGACCTCGGCGAAGGCCTCGCGCGCGATGCGGAAGGAATCGACGCCTGCCGGAATGCCGGCGTAGATCGCCACCTGCAGGAAGATCTCGCGGATCTCGGTCTTGGTGACGCCGTTCCTGAGAGCTCCCTTCACGTGCATCTTCAGTTCGTGCGGCCGGTTGAGGCAGCTGATCATGGCGAGGTTCAACATCGAGCGGATCTTGTGCGGCAGCTCTTCCCGCCCCCATACCGCGCCCCAGCAGTATTCCGTCGTCAGTTCCTGCATCGGCATGTTGAATTCGTCTGCCGTGGCGAGCGACTTCTCGACGAATTCCGCGCCGAGCACCTTCTTGCGAATGGCCAGACCGCGATCGAACACTTCCTTATTCATGACGTTCTCCCGAATGCCGCCGCCGCGGACAACAAAGACATTGGCCGGATTGAAGAGATCAGACGACCTCAGCCACGAACCTCGACCCCGGCCCATTCCTCCACCACACGGGTGATCGAGGTGAAATCCGAGGTCGGGCCGAACCGGGCGTTGGTCACGGCCAGCATCTGCCGGACCGCCGCGCCGGCAACCATCGGCACGCCGAGCGCCTCGGCCTCGTCGACGCACAGCCGCACGTCCTTGTAGGAAAGGCCGGTGGCAAAGCCGAAATCGAACGTGCGGGTGAGGATCGATCGCGGAAACTTGTCCTGCGTGGCGCTGTTGCGGCCGCTGCCGGCGTTGATGATGTCGAGCATGACCTTGGGATCGATGCCGGCCTTGACGCCCATCACCAGCGCTTCGGACGACACCACCATGGCGGCGGCGGCCAAGAGATTGTTGCCGAGCTTGGCGACCTGGGCGAGGCCCGCCTTCTCGCCGACGAAGAACACTTTGCCGAAGGTGGCGAGCAGCGGCTCGGTGCGTTCGAAGGCGTCGCGCGGACCCGACGCCATCACCGCCAGTGTGCCGTTCCTGGCGCCTGCAATGCCGCCGGACACCGGCGCGTCGATCCAGGCGATGCCGCGCGGCTCGAGCCCGCGCGAGACGCGGCCGGCCATGCCGGGGCCGCTGGTCGACAGATCGATGACGATCTTGACGCGCGAACCGCGGCCGACGCCGTTCAGCACCACATTCTCGACGATATCGGGCGTGGGCAGACTGACGAACACGATGTCGGCGCTGTTGCCGACGTCGTCCGGCGATTGAGCGACCGCAGCTCCAGCTGCTTCCAGCGTCGAAAGCGCTTCGGCACTGGTGTCGAACACGCAGAGCGATGATCCGGCGTCGATCAGCCGACGGCTCATCGGCCCTCCCATCCGGCCAAGTCCGATAAACCCGATCACAGGCTTCTCTATGCGCTCGCTCATCATCGCCTCGGTTCGAATGGAAGACCAGGTTGCTGAATTTCCCGCGACCTTAGCCGAGTTCGTCCATCAGGGTATTGCCGGATCGGACATAACAGAAATATCGGGACCGCCGTCGAACCCGGGTCTCGGGGCGCCTCAGCCGACCCGGCTCGGTTCGCCCGTGGCCAGCGTCAATTCCACCACATGCAGCCCGTTGGCGGTGGCGCGCGAGGGAAACGTGTCCTTCAGCCGATCCTCATGCACCGGGACCACGCGCCTGTGGTCGCCGCCGACGGCTTTCAGCATTTCGGCGCTGGCGAACAACAGATTGGATTGGCTGCCGACGGCCAGACCGATCGGCACCAGATAAGGATCGTTTGTATCGAGGCCGGTCAGATTGTCGTAGGTATAGATGAGATCGCCGGCGAAGATCCAACTGTCGGCACTGTCGCGCGCACCGTCGTTGCGCACGGTAACGTACATCGAGCCGTAGGTGTGGGTGTCGGCGGCCAGATGCAGGTCGATGCCGGGAATGACGTCCTCCCGGTCGCCGTCGACCACCACCATGCGGCCGTCGCGGGCGAGACGCGTCGCCTTCATGATGTCGGCCGGATCGGCCGCCCCGACGAGAAAACGGAATTCCGGCCCGAGCGTCAACGCCCAGATCCACTTATCCAATTCTCGCTTTTGAATGTAGAAGGTCGCGTTGGGGAACAGGTCGAGCCCGCCCATGTGATCGAAATGCGCGTGGGTGATGAAGACGTGGGTGATGTCTTCCGGCGTCACACCACATTCGCCGAGCACGTCCGCCGGCGAATGCCAGTTCGACACCCCGTAGAGATCGGCGAGATATTTGCCGTATTGCTGATGGTCGTAGCCGGTATCGACCAGCATGACTTCGCCCCGCCCCTTGATCAGCACGTAGGCATACGGCAGGTTTCGAACGCCATGGTATTGCGGACCGTAGAGCATGACGCTCTGCGGGAATGTCTTCACCGCGGCGTAGTCGAGCACCCAGATCGAATAGTCCCCCATGCCGTCCCCCCTCATTCTTGCTTGATTAATCTTGGCTAGCCCGAGCACTGCAGCGCGCTTGCGTCCGGTAGCCGCATATGCGCGGCGCAACACGCCTGGCCGAAGTCGACGGGTCCGAAGCCCGGCAACGCCCGGCTGACCGACCGCATTTGCCGCTCGGCGTCTTCCAGGTGGCGGAAGAGGTCGCTGCCGTCGCGGTCGTGGCGCGACAATGCCGCGGCGACCGCGCGCTGCAGCGCCGCCGCGGCTGCCTGCAGATGCGATCGATGATGCACCGCGCCAGATGGCGAGCCCAGGCTCCGCAGGCATTCGGCCGCTTCGCTCAACGCCGAACGCGCCGCCTCGACGGGTTCATAGCTGCAAAGGCCGGGGCGATCGGCGACCAGCCGCTTCAACTGAAACCCGGCAAGCTGGATCAGCGCGCGCCGCAGCAGGTCGTGCACGGGTTTGGCGTCGACACTATAGCGAAGCAACGGATCCGGCAGGCTCAAGCTGAAATTCCCTCGACTGTCGAACTCCCGTCCCGCACGGCGGCCGGACTGGCACCCGTACGGACCCGGGCCTGCGCTCCATCTTATTGTTCGAGCGTCGGAATTGTCCCGAACCCCGTGCCCGCTCCGATGCTTTATCGGAATTCCTGTGAGCGCACGCGGCGGCATCATGTCGCAACGCTAGCAGACGCCTTTCACAGCGGCTTGTAAGGGCGACGGCATAACAGCTATAGCATTTTTCCTCGATCTGACCGTTTCCTCTTGCCGCCGCGGCAAGGCAGACTGTCCGTAACGTCAAGATCAAACACAAGTCTGTCGGGGAGGAGGCGAACATGGCTGGGACAACTGATGCGCAGGCACCAGGTTTCTATCGGCGCCGGATCGGCGAAGCGGTCGTCACCACGGTGAACGACGGCTTTCTCGACATCCCGTTCGAAATTCTCAGGGGCGTCGAGATCTGCGAGATGCACTCGCTGATGCGGGATGCGTTTCGCGACGGAGCGCCACGCCTGACCGTGAACGCCTTCGTCATCGAGACGGAAACCAACACGATCCTCGTCGACGCCGGCGGTGGATCGACGACCGTCTATTCGATGGGCCGGCTGATCGACAATTTGCGCGCCGCGGGCTTTTCGCCGGCGGATTTCGACACGGTACTGCTGACCCACATCCACCCCGATCATTCGAGCGGACTGATGGGACCGGGCGGCGAAGCGATTTTTTCGCGGGCCGAGATCGTCGTGCACGCAGACGATATCGGCTTCTGGTCCGACAAATCGCTGCGCGACGGGCGTTCGCCGGCCGCCACGCCCTATCTCGCCTCCGCCGACATGGTCCTGGAGGCCTATCGCGAGCAGTTCCGGCCGGTGAGCGGCGGGGTCGTCGCGCCGGGGATCACCCAGCTGCCGTTGCCCGGACATACGCCGGGCCACAGCGGATACCGGCTGGAGTCCGGCGGCGAGACGCTGGTGATCTGGGGAGACACGGTGCACGTGCCCGAGATCCAGGTTCCGCGTCCGCAAGTCACCAGCGAATACGACATCGACGCGCGTCTGGCGCACGAGAACCGGCAGCGGATCTTCGACTACGTCGCCACCGAGCGGCTGCTTGTCACCGGCGGTCACGTGCATCTGCCGGGCTTCGCGCATGTCGTCCGCAACGGTAACGGCTTCCATCTGGTTGCCGAACCGTGGCAGGTGGTCGTCTGAGACATCGCGACGGACTTTCGAACGTGTCGGCTGCGGGGCCGAGCCCCGACGACGGCTGGCCGAGCGTCCGCGCAGGTCGAGCGCCGGCCGCCAATGACCTGCTTCAATCCATCTGCGCCACAGCTGGCTGAGTTCTGCGCCATTGCGCACGCGCGCCGTCCCGGACCGGCTCGTCGTCCGACCTTTGCCGGCCGCGCCCCCCCACGCCAGCGCCCAGCCCCCCTCGCGCGACGATCGGGTCCCGGCAGATCGCGCTCGCCAAAACTGACACGACTTCGGCGCCGCAGCGGCTTTCGCGGGCGATGCATCGCGTCGTCGCGAAGCCCGACCCAAGGGAGGCGATGCATCGCGTCGTCGCGAAGCTCGGCGCAGGTCCCTGGCGAGCGACCGGCGCATGACGCCTGTGCATGCCGGTCCCCAACTCTTGGCGGTTGACGGACATGGGCGAATTCGGCGAAAATACATTTGTAAACTGAATTATGCTTTTGTTTTTGGAAGGGAGGAAAGTCATGCTGACGAGAAGAACGGTCCTCGCGGGTGGTGCCGGCATCCTGGCGGCCGGAGTCGCCGGTCGCGCGGCATTCGGGGCCGCATCGGACAAGAAGCTCGAAATCGTGATGTGCGCGAAACAGGAAGGCATTTCCTGGTTCGACGACATGCGCGTCGGCGTCAACCAGTTCGGCAAGGACTTCGGCGTCAACGCCTATCAGATCGCGCCCGAGACCGGCGATCCGGCCAAACAGGCGCAAATGGTCGAGAGCCTGATCGCCAAGCGGGTCGACGCCATTCTTGTCGTGCCGAACGATCCGCAGTCGATCCGACCGGTGCTCGAGCAGGCGCGCAAGGCCGGCATCACCGTCATCAGTCACGAAGCGCAGAGCCTGGCGGGCGTCTCCCACTTCGACGTCGAGGCGTTCAAGAACGAAGATTTCGGCGCCCTGATGTTCGACAACCTGGCCAAGGCCATGGGCGGCGAGGGCAAATACGCCGGCATCGTCGGTGCCCTCACCATGGAAACCCACATGCAGTGGTTCAAGGCCGGCTTCGAGCATGCCAAGAAGACCTATCCGAAGCTCGAATTCGTCCTGGCCGAACCGATCGAGGACAACAACGACGAAAAGACCGCCCTCGACAAGATCAACGAGACGCTGAAGAAATACCCCGATCTCAAGGGCTTGTTCGGCTGCTCGGTGTCGGGCACTTCCATGGCCGCCTTGGCGGTGGAGAAGCTGCGCCGCAAGGATATCAAGGTCGTCGGCCTCGGCCTGCCGAGCATCAACGGCATCTATCTCGACGAGGGTTCCGAGCAGGAAGCGCAGTGCTGGCGTCCGGCCGATGCCGGCTATGTGGCGGCCTATGTCGCCTACAAGCTGTTGAAGGGCGAGCCGATCGCCGCGGGCATCGACCTGAAGCGGCCCGGCTACGCCAACGTGACGCTGGAGAATGGCGTCATCTACGGCAACGCCACGCTGGTTCTCACCAAGGAGAACTGGAAGGACTACAAGTTCTAGGCACCAACCGCGGCGGAGCGGCCGGTTGAGCGTGCCGCGACGGGTTCGACACTGCGCGTTGCGGAAGCTTGCGGCCCGGCCGGGCGACGGCCGGACCGCACTGCGCCGGCATGGCAACGCCGGCGGGCGGCCGTTTGCGTCCGGCTTGCGCGAGTCCGGTGAAGGTGGAAGGAGCGACTATGGCGGAGCTGCTGCGTCTCGAAGGCCTGAGCAAACGCTACATCGGCACTCAGGCTTTGGATGGAGTGGATCTGGCCATCGCGGCCGGTGAGGTACTCTGTCTCGCCGGGGCCAACGGCTCGGGCAAATCGACGCTGATGAAGTGCATCGCCGGGGCGGAAGCGCCGGACAGCGGCAAGATCATCTGGGAAGGACGGGCGTTCAACCGGCTCAAGCCGGCGGACTCCATGCGCCTCGGCATCGAGATCATCTACCAGGATCTCTCGGTGTTTTCCGATCTGAGCGTGGCGGAGAACATCGCCTTTCACGTCATCCAGGCCCGCCATCGCGCCTGGGTCGATTGGGGCGCGGTCAGGAAAGTCGCGGCCGAGGCCCTGCGGGAGCTCGGCGCCAGCCTGCCGCTGGATGCGCGCTTGGGCGACCTGCCGATCGGCGCGCGCCAGACGGCGGCCATCGCCCGGGCCCTCACCCAGGATTGCCGGCTGTTGGTGATGGACGAGCCGACCACGGCTCTGCCGAGCCGCGACGTTGCGCGCCTCCTGGATATGGTGCGGCGCCTGAAGATGAAGGGCATCGCCGTGCTGTTCGTCAGCCACAAGCTCGACGAGCTGTTCGCGGTGGCCGACCGGTTCGCCGTGCTGCGCGACGGCCGCAAGATCGGCGACTACGCACCCGCGGAACTGACCATCGAGCGCCTGGGGCTGCTGATGACCGGCATTGCGGTCAAAGGCGAAAAGGCTCCGGTCGAATTCGATGTGACGGCCAAGCCGCTGTTGAGCGTCGAAGGGCTGTCGCGCGGCGGCCAGTATCACGATATTTCCTTCGCGCTGCGCCCCGGCGAGATCATCGGCTTTGCCGGCCTGACCGGGGCCGGCCGCACCGAGATCGCGCTATCGCTGTTCGGTCTCAATCCGCCGGACGCCGGCAGGCTGGCGCTCGACGGCCGGGAAGTGCGTTTTGGCTCGCCGCTCGAGGCGGTGAAAGCCGGCATCGTGCTGGTGTCGGAGGATCGGCACAGCCAGGGGCTGTTCGCGCGCCGGGCGATCCGGACCAACATCGCCTCCTCGGTGTACGAGCGGCAGAAGGATCGGTTCGGCCTGGTGTTCGGCGGGGCGGAACGCCGCATAGCCGAACGCTGGGTCGAGCGGGTGCGGGTGAAGACGCCGTCGGTCGACGAGCCGGCGCAGAGCCTGTCCGGCGGCAACCAGCAGAAGGTGGTTCTGGCCAAATGGCTGGCAACGGATCCCAGGATCCTGATCCTCGACAATCCGACGGTCGGCATCGACGTCGGCTCGAAGATGGAAATCCACGACATCATGCGCGAACTGGCCCGCCAGGGCCGCGGCGTCATCGTCATCTCCGACGATCTCGACGAACTCGTCATCAGCTGCAACCGGGTGTTCCTGATCGAGGCCGGCGCGATTGCCGGAGAATTCAGCGGTCCCGACCTGACGGTCGAACGGCTCTCCGGCCGGCTGCGTCAGGTGGTTTGAACCGAAGATCTTGCGTCTCGCAAGCGCACGAACCAAGCAGGGGCGACATGGAACCGATGCATGAGGAAAGCCTGGAGCCCAATGCGGCAGGATGGCGGTCGCGGTTGCTGGCACAGCTGACCGGTCGCGGCGGCGGTCGCGGCGGCGGGATCTCGCTGCTGGCCGGGCTGATTCTCATCTACGTGGTGATGGTGGCGCTGCGCTCGCCGGATTTCCTGTCGCTCGCCTCGCTGCTCGATCTCATTCGCAGCGGCGCCGCCTGGACGGTCGTCGCGCTCGGCGTACTTGTGGTGATGGTGTCGGGCGGCATCGATGTGTCGTTCCTCGCCAACGCCATCCTGTCGGCCTACGTCGCGACCGCGCTCAGCCGCTGGTTCGGCATCGACAGCCTCACCTTCGCCCTGGTGGTGGCCATCGGCGTCGGCGCGCTGGTCGGAGCGGTTAACGGCCTCATCATCTACCTGTTTTCGCTGCCGACGCTGATCACCACGCTGGCCATGCAGGGCGTGATCCAGGGCGTGCTCATGGTGTTCCTCGGCGCGCAGCCGATCACCGCCAGCCGCATGCCGATCTCCTTGCGCAATTTCGGCACCGACGTGCTGTTCGAGGTGCCGCTCGGCCCCGGATATATCGGGCTGACCGTGTTCGTCATCCCGCTCGTCATCGCCGCGATCTCGACCTGGTTGCTGCTCAACCGCACCGCCATCGGCCGCGCCACCTATGCGCTCGGCTCCAATCCGACGGCGGCGCTGCGCTGCGGCGTCAATCTGTTGAAGGTCAACCTGGTGATCTACTCCTATGCCGGCGCGCTGGCCGGGCTGATGGGCCTGATGATGGTGTCCGACATCCGGCTGGTCGATCCGGTGACGCTTGTCGGCAACGAACTGTTCGTTCTCGCCGCCGTGGTGATCGGCGGCGCCAAGCTGACCGGCGGGGCCGGATCGGTCACCGGCGTTCTCCTAGGCATGACCCTGGTGACGCTGCTCAACAATACGCTGGTCACCATCGGGCTGTCGGCGTCGTGGAATCGGTTCTTCATCGGGTTTGCGCTGGTGTTCATCGCCTCGATTTCGCACTACCGCGCCAAGTTGCGCAATTTGCGTCAGCTGAACTTCGACAACATCTGACAGGAGCAGCACGATGAGCGGCGAACCACGAGAGACGTTGCCGGTTGTCGCCAAAGGCGCGCGCAAACGGATGCCGGGCCGGCTGGACGAGGAAAGCCTCAGCGCCTTCGTGCTCTATGCGATGATCGCGGCGGTATTGGTGCTGATCTCGGCCGGGCTCGGCTCGGCCTTCTTCAATCCGGCCAACCTCGGTTCGGTGCTGCAGCAGAGTCCAGAGTTCGCGCTGTTGTCGCTCGCCATGGGCCTGTCGATGGTATCGGGCGGCATCGACCTGTCGGTGATCGCGGTGGCCGACCTCGCCGGCATCCTCGCCGCCAAGATCATGACGACGCCGGCATTGCTCGAACTCGTCGGACAGACCGGCGTGATGGCGCTCGCCGTCGTGGCGGCGCTCGGCGCGGGTCTGCTGATGGGCCTGTTCAACGGCTTCGTCATCGTGCGGTTCGGCATTCCGCCGCTGCTGACGACGCTCGGCTCGATGATGCTGTTCGCCGGTCTCGGCAGCGGCCTGACGGGCGGCGTCGGCATCACCGGCATGCCGAGCGGTTTCGTCGGCGCCATGTCGGCCAAGCTCGGCGGGGTGCTGCCGTTGTCCTTCTGCGCGGTGCTGGCGGTCTTCCTGATGCTGTCGGCCTACGTCCGGGTGTCCATCTTCGGCAAGAGCCTGTTTCTCTATGGAGAAAACAAGGTCGCGGCGCTGTTCACCGGTTTGCGCGTCGAGCGCACCCTCGTCCTGTCGTACGCCATCTGCGGCGTGCTGGCGGCCGCCAGCGGCCTGATCATGCTCGCCCGCTTCAATTCCATGAAGGTGGGCTTCGGCGATGCGTTCCTGTTGGAGGCGATCCTGGTCGCTGTGCTCGCCGGCATCGATCCCAACGGCGGGCGCGGGCGGCTGTTCAACGTGCTGCCGACCGTGCTGCTGTTACAATGCGTGGAGAATGCCTTCACCATCGCCAGCCTGTCGCCCTACGCCAAGAAGATGATCTGGGGCGGACTGCTGCTCATCTTCATGGCGTTGAATTTCTTCTTCCGGCGCATCGTCGCCCGCCGGCTGACCACCCTTGCCATCCGGCGGCAGACCGCGCCGAGCCACGAAGCGGCACAAGCGACCGGGTCGTGATGGCGGTGCCGGCAGGACGCGACCGGCCAACCGGTCGAGCCCGAGTCCGCCCGGCGGCCAGCCAGATCCGGTCGGCCACACCTGTTCGCATGCTGCAGACGTCGTCGCCGACGCCGACTGCAGGAGGAGGGTCGTTTGCACGGGACGGTTCCGCGTACGGACGTCCGATCTTCTCGACGGAGCGCAGATCATGACGACACTCTACCGCGCCGCACTTGCCGATCTCGAGCGCGTGTTCGACCATCTGGACCCTGCGGCGGTCGAGCGCGCCGTCGATGAGATCGCGCGGGCCAACCGGATCGCGCTCTATGGCGTCGGTCGCGAAGGCCTGCAGATCAAGGGGTTCTGCATGCGGCTGTTCCACCTCGGTCGCCAGGCTGCGATGGTCGGCGACATGACGACGCCGCCGCTCGGCGCCGGCGACCTGTTGATCGTCTCGGCCGGTCCGGGGCATTTTTCGACGGTCGAGGCATTGATGGGGGTGGCGACGCGCGCCGGCGCGCGCACCCTGGTCGTCACCGCGCAGCCGGACGGCCTCTGCGCCAGGGCGGCGACGCTGGCCCTGACCATCCCGGCGCAGACCATGGCGGATGACCGCGGTCCGGCGACCTCCGTGCTGCCGATGGGCTCGCTCTACGAGGGGGCGCAGTACATCCTGTTCGAGGTCATGATCCTGAAGCTGCGCGACCATCTCGGCGTTACCGCCGAGGCCATGCGCGCCAACCATACCAATCTGGAATAGCCCGGCGACACCATGCCGACCGGACGAAGCGGCAGCTAAACGCTCAGAGACGCGGCAAAGATCGCGTTTCTGGCGTCGAACAGCTGCGTATAGATCTTGTAGTCAAGATCGAGCCGGGCGGCGCGGCGCTCGTCGCGCGCAATGATCGTCCGCTTGGCCGACATATGGCTGGCGGCATCCAGCAACGTGGTGTAGCGGCCGGCGGCGACGGCCGCGATCATCGCCGTCCCCAACAACACCGGTTCCGGCGCATCGGTCACCGCCAACTCGCCATGAAAACAGTCGGCATACAGGCGCACGAGCAGCGGATTGTGCCGGTGCCCGCCCGACAGGTGCACGATGTCGATGGCGAGCCCGTGCCGGTGGAAATGCTCGATCACGTGGCGCATCTGCAAGGCGATGCCGCGAGCCGTGGCATAGTAGGTTTCAAGCAATGAATAGTAGTCGAGCTCTTGGCCGATGCCGCTCATGATCGCCCGGACCCGGCTGTTGTTGAGCGGGGAGCGATTGCCGAGCCAATCCGGAACGACATGCTTCTGCGCGCCGAGAGCCCTGCCCTCCCCGCCGAGCAGTTCGAAGATGTCGCGCACGACGCGCTGATGATTGTCCGGCGTCGCATCGCCCGGACTGGCCGGATGCTGCCGGAAGATGGCATCGAGTGCGCCACCGGACAGGCTCTGGCCGCCCTCAAGCATCCAATAGCCGGGGAACACGACATCGAGAAACGGCCCCCACACCCCGGGAACGGACCGCTTTTCTCCGGCAAACAGCATGAAGTTGGTCGAGGTCCCGCCGGTCATGATCAGGCTGCGCGTCAAGGTATCCTCGAAGTGCGGGCGCAGATTGCCGAGAACGCCGGCCTCGGCGTCGATCGCCCCGACGGCAACGACCACGCCTGCGGCAATCCCCAGCCGGTCGGCCGCCGTGGCCGAGACCGTGCCATGCACCGACGCCAGCGGCCGGGCCGGCGCCGAGACGAAGTCCGGATCGTGGCCATCGCCGAGGCCAAGCCGCAGGAGAAGATCCTTGCACCAGGGTTCGTCCCGGCGCGGGATATACGGCCATTTGCACACCAGCGCCGAAATCGAGTGGCCGTCCGCTCCGGTCGCCCGTCGCGCCAGTTCGTCGCAAACGTCCCGGAAGCGAATGGATCCGTCGAATAGATCCGGCCGGTTGCGCTTCAGCCAGAGAATCTTCGGCAGGTGAATCTCGGGCGAAATGGAACCGCCGAAATAGTCCAGATAGGCGTGGCCGGTGGCGTCGATCTCGAGAGCTTCGGCCTGGGCCCGATGATCCATCCAGCAGAAGACGTCGCCTTCGCCTTCGCCGAGCGAAGCGCCGCCCCGGTCGACGTAGAGCGAAGACGTCGCATCGAAGGCCAGACCGATCACCCGGGCGCCACAGCGCCCGGCCTCCTCGGCACATCGCCGCACGACGCTGCAAACGACAGTCCAGATCTCGTGCATCCGATAGGTTGCCGTCACGTCGCTCAGCTGTACCAAGGTGATCGGTTCGCTGACGGTGAACGGCGTAACGCCAGCCATATCGAACAGGCCGGCCCGAACCTGGCGCGACCCCACATCGACCGCGATGACGACGTCCAACATCTAGCTCACCCGGATGTCCGCAACAGCAGTTCGGCGCAGCGCTCGTCGGTGACCAGGCGCTTGACGTAGCCTGCGCGCAATATCGCCCTGATGATCGCGACCTTGTGGACCCCTCCCGAAGCCAATATCGATTCCGGCAGCGTCTTCAGATGCTCCGGTTGCATGGCCATCAGGCGCTGATTGAGCGGGTGCGATACCGGCCGGCCGTTGTCGTCGACAAACAGCCCGAGCAGATCGCCGACAGCTCCCAGTTCCTTCAGCGCATCCAGATTCTCCGAAATCGCCTGAGTGGCGACAAGCTGCGACCGGCTGGAAAGATCGCCGCAGGAGACCAATGCAATATCAGCCGTCCGAATGCGGCTGAGAACTTCGGCAATGCCATAATGGCTTTCGAGCAGCAGACGACTGCTCTCCGTCGGGAAATAGATCGGAGCCGTCAGGTAGTAGCACTCGGATCCGAGCACGTTGGCAAACGCTGTCGCGAGTTCGAAGGTCGTCGTCCCCAGACCCCGCGTCAGCCCTCCCATCAGCGTGGCGACCCAGGATTTCTCGAAACGCCTGGGAGTCATCCGCGGCAGCGCCGAGGCCAGCGTCCGCCCCCAGCCGACGCCGAGGCCCATCCCGTCGGCAAGCATCGAGTCCAGCACTTCACCAGCGGCCTCGCCGATGGCGCGCTGCTGTTCATGCTCGTCGTCGAGGTGCGGCACGACGCGCGCGGACAAAAGCCCGTACTTGTTCTGCAGCCGATCCTCGAACTGCACGCACTCGATGATCGGAAGCTTTATCTCCGTTCGCACCAAACCTTCGGCGCGAAGCTGGCCGACGATCTGGTTGACGCGCAGGCGCGTCAAGTTGAGCTTGCGCGCGATGTCCTGCTGGGTCAGTCCGCCAACGAAATAGTACCAGGCGACGCGCGCCCGCGTGGAGTTCGGCTCTTGAACGCTACGATCGAATTCTCCTGCAGCATTCCTCAACTCGTTCCTCACCGGAGCCTCTTGCATTGGCGCGCCCGACCGTCGACGACAGCAAGGCTCGATCATGCGGGTGGGTTGCGCCGCGGCATCCTGCGACGACGGCCAAGCCAAAGCAAGGCCGGAGCGGGTCCGTCGTTCACCGATTGGGCGGCGTAGTTGTGGGGTGGATGCGGACGGTGCGACGCCTGCCGTCCGCCGGAGGCGACAGCAGCGATGCCGTCGAGGCGAGCGATCCTATCGGTTCGCCCGGCCGGCCAGGATCGGGGCATAGATCCACAGATAGCCCGCAAAGGCGGCGACCCAGGCGAACGCCGCGAGATAGAGCAGCGGCAGCAGATAGTCCGGCAGGAATTCCATGGCGACACGTGCGACCGCGGCGACGATCACCGCGGCATAGATGGCCTGCGTTCCGGGCGAAGCAACGAGGGCGCGTCCCGAGTGTCCGAGCGTCACCCGCGTCACCATGGCGAGCGTCATCGTGCCGATGCCTCCGATGGCCCAGACGTGCGCCGCCGCGGCCTGCGTGACCAGATCGGGCCGGAGCGTCTCGACGCCGGCAAACAGAAACCCGAGTGCGGCAAGCAGGAAGCCGGCGTGCAGCACCAGGACGAGCCGGTCGGCAAACGTCCTCAGCCCCTGCCAACGCGACAGCCGCCAGAGATTGCCGATACCGGCCAGGATCAGCATCGGTCCGGCGACGAAGCGATAGGCCGCCAGGATCCACAGCACCAGAGCCAGACCGGAGATGACCATGACCACACCGTCGGCACGGCCAAAGGGCACCGGCCGCGCGACGACGCTCTGCCGCGCCAGCCAATTGTGGGTGAAGCTCGGCACGATGCGGCCGCCGATCAGCAACACGAGGAAGACGATGCCGGCCAGCCCGGCGCGGACGGCAATTGTCGCCGTGCCGAACACATGCGCCTCGACATGGAAGCCGACATTGGCGCCGGCAAGCACCAGGATGACGCCGACGACCTTCAGGTTGCGGCCGTTGTTTCCCGACACGACCTCGCGGGCGATGAGTGCAGCAAGCCCGACGAGAAAGGCGCAATCGGCGATCGCCGCCGCGACCCAGCCGATGTCGGCGGATACCAGCACCGCGATCCGGCCGATCGCCCAGACGGCGGCGAGCGCCATCAAGGGATAGCCGGCCACCGGCAGCCGGCCGGTCCAATTCGGCACGGCGGTCAGCAGGAACCCGGCGATGACGGCTGGGCCGTAGCCGAACAGCATCTCGTGCACGTGCCAGTCGATGGCGGAGAATTGCGTCGGCAGGGCAATGGCGCCGGTGAAGACGAACGGCCAGACGGCGATGGCCGCCAGCGCCCACAGGCCGGCAGCCAGGAAAAACGGGCGGAAGCCGCGGCTCCACAGCGCCGCGCCGGTCCAGTTGCGCTGCCGGGCGGCAGTGCGTTCGACGGAAAGCTGCGGTTCACTGCCCATGATTTCGGCCTTTTCATTGGTTGGCTGCCGGAGGCTCAAACCCGCTGCAGTCGGCAGGAGGCGGCGGCAGACGGTGCCATGCTCCCATCCTGATGATGGAAGTCCGGCGGCACCCCGTGCGACTTCACGCCGGGTCCGGAGGTGCAGCGGGCGGCAAGTCTGGCGCATTGGCAGTTGCGCCGGCGATCAGGGCATTGCGCCGGATGCCGCCGGCCCGTGCCAGCCGATCGACCATGACTTCGGCCAGCCGCTGCGCCTCGGCGACGACGCCCTCGTTGCCCGAGCGCTCGGCGATCAGCGAAAAGCGCTCGAATCCCGCCTCGATCAACGTCAGCCCCTCGACGGTATGGCGGATTGGCTCGACGGCCGGAGCAGGCTCGCTGTCGGCAGCGGCCGCTTCTTCCGCTGCGATGGTACGGAAAATGGCGGCATCGGCCGCTTCCCCGTTGACCTCGAGCAGACGGACCAGCACCCGGTGCGCGGCGGCGGCGGCGGCATGCCAGCGGCGGGAGATCGCGGCCAGTTCGTCGAGCGAGGCCGGGATCTCGACCGCCGTCGGCGGGTCGGCGCGGAAGGCGCGGCGGCGGAAGCGCCTGAGATGGGCGGCATGCATCAGTTCGTCGCGCGCCAGATCCTCGGCCAACAACCGCACCGGCTCGCTCGTCGCTTCGGCCGCGACATAGGCGTAAAAGGCGAAGGCGAGCTCCTCGTTCCTGACGGCGAAGGCGAGCGCCTGATACGGGCCGAAGGCAGAGGTGACGAGATCCGCCTCGCTGGAGCCCGACGGCAATTCCCAGCGGATCGGCGCCGTGCCGATGGCGTGGCCGAGCATCGCCCGGCCGCGATCGTCGATCATCTCGACATGGCCTTGCTCGAAGTCGGCCAGCAGTCGGAATTCCGCCGCGACCGTCTCGGCACCGTCCGCCTGCATGCGTTCGGCCAACTGCTGGTAGCGCGTCGCCGCCTCGCATTCGAGCGCATGCGCCACGGCGAGCAGTTCACCGACCGAGGCAATGGCGCCCGGCACCTGGCCCGTTGGTTCCGTCACTGCCGCCTCCCCTGGCCCGGCCGTCAGGCCCGTTCGATGCTGCGCGAGCCGTCCGGCTCGACGAAATGCGCGGTCAGCCCGCGCGCCCGGATGATCGGCACCGCCGCCTGCCGCGGCATCAGCGTGAAGGCGGTCGACAGCGCGTCCGCCTCGGTCGCCGTGGCCGCTTCGACCGACACCGACAGGAAGCGCCAGCTGGGGCGCCCGCTCGCCGGTTCGAACAGGTGGTTGAAGCGATGGCCTGGATCGAACACCGTGCCGTAGCCGCCCGACGTCGACAGCGCACGGTTGGTCAGCCCGATGCGTTCGGCGATCTCGCCGGGCGAACGCGGATCCTCGAGCCCGACGCTCCACGGCCGGCCGTCCGGCCGGTCGCCGACGGCGCGGATCTCGCCCATGTCGACCAGCGCGCGTTCGATGCCGTTGGCGCGCAACAATTCGACGATGCGGTCGGTGACGTAGCCCTGGCCGATGCCGTTCAAGGTGGCACTCATGCCCGGCCGGGCAAAGCGGATGCGGCTGGACGAGATCTCCATCGCCTCCTGGCCGATGCGAGCGACGGCGCGCGCGATGGCGTCGGCTGCAGGGCCCTGCGGCGCCGCGTCGGGGTTGGCGAAATGCCGCGCGTAGAGATCCCACAGCGGCTGCACGGTGACGTCAAAGGCGCCGCCGGTCAGCTCTGCGTACATCCGCGCCTCCGACAGGGTGCGGACCAGATCGAGCGGCGGCGCCTCGATCGCCCCGTCGCGGTTGAGGCGGTTCAGCGCGCTGTCCGGTCGGTACAGGCTGAGGATCGCTTCAAGCCGGTGGACTTCGGCCAAGCTCGCGGCGATCAGCCGTTCGGCGACGACGGGATCGGGGTGATGGATCTGCAGTTTCGCATCGGCGCCGAGCGCTGCGCCCGACCAGACGCGCAGACGGCTTTCGGAAGCGGCCGGCGTGAAGCCGAGGAGCGGCAGGCCGCCGGCAGCGGCGGTGATCGAGATGAAGCGGCGACGATTCAGGCGCATCACGGCTCTCCCGTTGACGAAGCAAGCACGTAGTCGGCGGGGATGTCGGCGAGCCGCACGATGCGACCGCCGTTATCCTGGCTGAAGCGGCGGGCGGCGGCTTCGTCGCCGAACGGAATGGTCTCGTCGGCATCCATGCCGCTCTTCTTGCGGCTGCCGATGACGAAAGTGGCGCGCTTGGCTTCGATCCAGGTGCCCGGCTCGGGCCGATCCCAATTCGTCGCGCGCGCCATGTCGTTGACGTAGAAGGCGACGATGGTCTTGGGCATCTCGGGCAGGATCGAATAGGCGACCGCGTCGCGCACGCTCGAAAACCAGTAGGGATCGGGGATGTCGCGCAGGAAGATCTGGGCTTTCGGGCCGGAGTGCTCGGAGAGCAGCATGCCGCAGATCTGCGCCACCGTGTCCGTGCCCGGCTCCTGCGGTTTCGGCAGGGCCGCTACGGCATCGTCGTTACAACCGGCGAGGAGCGGCAGTCCGGCAAGGCCGATGAGGAAGCTGCGTCTGTTCATACCTGCCTCCTGGAGAACAGGGCCATGGCGGCGACCAGCGGCAGCACGGTCCAGGCAAGCAGTGCGGCGACGAGCGAGGGCGGGGACAGCGCGCTGCCGGCGCCCAGCCCGGCGAGACCGGCAAAGCCGCTGACCTCGGTCGAGGCGGTCAAGGTCAGCAGCCGGTAGGCGTCGGTCGGATTGAGGAGAAGCAGCGCGTTGAGGAGGGGCGCGCTCACTGAGCGGCCCTGGTCGGCGGCCAGCAGTCCGAGAAGTCCCATGTCGTACAGGAGGACGAACACCAGCCAGACACCGACGGCGATGCCGCCGGCCGTGCCGCGATCCCGGACGAGCGTACTGACGAACGTGCCGATGGCAATGAACACGCTGCCCAACAGGACCGAAGCCGCGACCATCAGAACGAAAGCCTCGCCCGTCGCGGCGTCGACGTCGCCGGTCGTGGCGAGCAACAGCCCGGCCAGCCCGTAGCCGATGATGGTGGAGACCGCCAGGCTCGCCACGTGGCCGAGGAATTTTCCGGTGATGACCTGCCAGCGGTTGAGCGGATAGGCGAGCAGCAGCGCCATGGTACCGCGATCGATCTCGCCGACGACGGCATCGTAGGAGAGCAGCAGCGCCACCAGCGGGATCAGGAAGATTGTGAGGCTCGACAGACTGACGACGGTGACGGCGAGCGCATTGACCTTGAGCGCGCCGGTCGGGGCGGAGCCGAGGAAGGCGAGCGTCAGGGCGAGCGCGGCCAGCAGCACCGTGACTGCCACGACCCAGCGATTGCGCAAGCCGTCCCGCAGTTCTTTCAGGGCGATCAGCAGGATCGGTCTCATGCATCCCCCCGCTGGAACGAGGCATAGAGGTCGTCGAGCGACGGCCGGATGATTTCGACGTCGCGAACATCCGGCGGCAGCTGCCGCAGCGTGTCGGTGAGCATCGCCTCGTCACATTCGATCTCGATCAGCCCGCCGGGCCCCTCCTGCCAACCGGACCAGTCGTAGCCGCGGGAGGGCTGGCGCCGCAGGCGGATCTTCGGCTGCATCGCCGCCAGTTGGCGCAGCAGCCCGAGGGTGCCGTCGGCAACCTTGCGGCCGCGGTTCATGACGACGACGCGGTCGACCTGGCCTTCCAGTTCGGCGAGCGCATGCGAGGACAACAGCACGGTGGCGCCGTCGCGGCGCAGGTCGCCGAGGATCCCGTAGAAGGTGTGCCGAAGTTCCGGATCGAGGCCGGTGGTCGGCTCGTCGAGCAGCATCAGCCGGGGGTGGCCGAGCATCGCCTGAGCCAGCCCCAGACGCTGCCGCATGCCCTTGGAATAGGTGCCGACCCGTCGGTTGCGGGCGCCGGCGAGCCCGACACGATCGATGAGGCCGGCGTTCGCTTGAACCGGCTGGCGTTTCAGCCGGGCGTAAAACGCCAGCGTCTCCGCCCCGGTCAGCGACGGCGACAGCGAGACATTTTCCGGCAGATAGCCGATCCTGGCGCGCGCCGCCGCCGCCGCCCGGCTCCCCGGCTCGGCGCCGAGAACGCGGATGCTGCCCGATGTCGGAGCGATCAATCCCAGCATCAGCTTGATCAGCGTCGACTTGCCGGCACCATTGTGGCCGACGAGGCCGATGCATTCGCCTGGATGCAGCGTCAGATCGACGTCGTCGACGGCGAGCAGACGGCCGTAGTGGCGGGAAATGCCGGACAGGACGACGGTCGGCTCGCTGAGCGGATGCTTTCGGGTCGCTGCGCAGCCGTCGGTGGCTAGGGTCGCTGCGTTCACGGCGTACTCCAATGCGGGGTGGAGGACGGATCGGGTGCCATCAGCGGCGCGGTGTCGATGACGCCGCCCGGATGCAGCGCCGGGAACTGGGTCTGCGCCCAGCGCACCACTTGCACCGCCGGGCTGTTCAACAACAGCTTGGCCGCGGGCGCGCGCCACACCACCTGATCCATCAGATTGTTGGGTCGGTACGGCTTGTCGGCAACACCGTTGCCGTCGAGGTCGAAGGCCGGATTGTCGCTGTAATAATTGCCGCGGCCCTTGACCGACCAGTCGACTAGTCGCGTGCCGACATACATGACCTGGGTGCGGTTCCGCACGAAGGCATTGCCGGCAATGGCGTTGCGCTCGGAGCCGGCGGTGAAGTGCACGCCGATCTCGCAACCTTCGAACCAATTGTCGGAAAAGCTGTTCTTGTTGGCGTTGTAGATGAACAGGCATTTGTCGCTGCCGCGAACCGCGTTGCGCTCGACCAGCGACTCGTTGGCGTAGTTGAACAACAGGCCGTGCTCATGGTCGTGGTCGGAGACGTTATGGATGAGCTTCAGTCTATCCGAATACATCATGACGTAACCGGCATCATTGCCGACCGACACGTTGTCGATGACGCTGCTGTCGTTCGTATACATGAAGTGCACGGCGAAGCGTAGCTTGTGGAACCGGTTGCCGGCGACCAGATTGTTCCTGCTCGTCACCGAGAACACGCCGTCGCGGCCGTTGCGGATGTCGTTGTCGAGGATCTTCGAGCCCGGAGTGTTCCACAGCGATACCGCCGGTCCGCGCTCGCTGACCCGGAGTTTCTTCAAGCCGTCGATGACGTTGTGGCGCACGATCACGTCGCGCGGCCCGTCGAGATAGACAGAGACGAGATTGTCTTCGATCGCGTTGTTCTCGATCACCGCCCGGTCGCCGTCGCGCCCGACGAAGACGCCGGAATTCTTGTCGATCAGGGCGAGGCCGGAGCCGGTGACGGTCAGGCCGCGGACCGTCACGTCCGCCGCCGCGATGGTGATGGCGCTGGCTTGCCCGGAGCCGCGGATGACCGCTCCCGGTTCACCTTGCAGGGTGACGTGGGGGACCTGGATCATCAGGTCCCCCACGTGCTCGCCTGCCGCGATGAGGAGGGTGTCACCGGGCAGGGCTCGGGACAGCGCCCCCGCGACGCTGTCGCCTGTGGCGACGGTGAGGGTTTCCGCGCGCGCCGCCTGCCCCGTCGCTCCGAGGAGAACGGGCAGGACGAACAACGGGAGGGCGAGCGCGCGCGAAAGCATGGTTCAGGCCTTCTTCGGGTGGACGATCATGCGGCCCGACATTTCCATGTGCAGCGCGTGGCAGAACCACTGGCAGTACCACCAGTGTACGCCCGGCCGGTCGGCGGTGAACGTCACCGAGGCGGTCTCCAGGGGCGAGATCTCCATGCAGATGCCGTAGCGGACGATGGTGAAGCCGTGAGTCAGGTCCTCGATGTCGTCCATATTGGTGAGGAACACCGTGACCTCGTCGCCCTCGTTCACCTCGAACTTGTCGAGGCTGTACTGCGGGGCGTTCGAGTGCATGTAGACGCGCACCTTGTTGCCGTCGCGAATGACGTCGGCGGCTTCCTCCAGCTTGATGCCGTCCTTCTTCGCCCACTGGCGCGCCTCTTCCCACATCGGATCGTCGCGCGTCCAGATGGTGATCGGGTTCAGCTTGGAGCGGTGGACGATCATGATGTCGTGCGGTTCGGCGAACGCCGGGCCGTCATGCACGAGTTCCATCCGGCCGGTCGAAATGTCGATCAGCTGATCGTTCTCGGGGTGCAGGGGACCGACCGGCAGGAACCGGTCCTTCGAGAACTTGTTAAGCGACATCAGCCACTTGCCGTCTGCCTCCTTGGTCTCGCCCATGGAGGTGTGGTTGTGGCCCGGCTGGTAGTGGACGTCGATCTTCTGCAGGATCGGGTCGACCTTCTCGCCGCTGAAGGCACGCTTGGCGAGATCGATGTTCCACATCACCATCTGGCTGTCGATGAAGGCGGTGGTGAAGGCGTTGCCTTTGCCATCGAAGGCGGTGTGCAGCGGCCCGAGGCCGATCTGCGGCTCGGCGACGATGACGTCGCGCTCCTTGATCTTCGAATCGAACAGGTCATCGAGCTTCCTGACGTCGATGACGCTGACCGTCGGCGACAGCTTGCCGTTGATCACCACATGGATGCCATCGGGGGCGGTGTTGACGCCGTGGGGAGAGTTCGGGATCGGGACGTAGCGGGTGTATTTCGAGCCGTGCCGGCCGTCGACCACCTTGATGCCGCTCATCACCTTGTAGTCGCCGTCCTTCACCGCCTGTTCGATGCGCTTGATGTTGAAGACGACCACCCAGGCCTGCTCGTGGTCGGTCATTTCGGCGACCGTCGTGCCCTTGGTCGGGTTGTAGCAGCTGGAGAACGAATATTTGCCCTGATAGTCGGCGTCGGTGTTGTCGAGGTTGCCGTCGACCAGCACCTGCCAGGCCACTTCCATCTTGTCGCCGTCGATCGCCGTATAGACCGACCAGTAGTTCTTCGGGTCGAGGAGATCTCCCGAGCCGTCGTTCGGGATCGGAATGATGTGCTCGGAATTGGCGAAGACGTAGCCGGTGCGCGGAAACTTCTGTGGCCTGAGGCCGTGGATGTCGGAGGCGTTCGGGACCTCGATGATCTTGTCGGTCTTCATCACGTCGCAGCGGATGCGCGCCACGCGGCAGTTCGCCTTGTCGTTGACGAAAATGTAGCGGCCGTCGTAGGTGCCGTCAGTGAACGACATGTGCGGGTGGTGCAGGTCGCCGTTGTGCCAGACGCCGCCGCGGCTCTCCAGGAACTTCTTGGTCTCCGGCGTCAGACCCTCGGTGAGGATCTTGCGGCTTTCGTTGGTGATGCCCCAACCGGTGGCGCTGTCGCGATTGAACACCGGGATGCGCATCAGTTCGCGGCCCGACGGCAGCACCTGGATGCGCACCTCGCCGGTCTGGCCGGAGGAGTTGAAGGCATAGTATTCGTCGAGATCGCCGGGCTTGACCTCGACGCTCTGGCCGCGCGCCGCGGCGCGGGCCTCCTTGACGAACTGAAGATAGGCAGCGCCGCCGGTCAGGGCCGCGGCCCCGACGAGGGTGGATCCGCCGAGCACGCCGCGCCGGCTGACGCCTTGTTTGGAGTTCTGGGGGTCGTCGGTCATCTTGGTCTTGCCTCCTGGGTCCCGCTTGGCGCGGGGGGTCGTGGGGTTGGCTTGTTCGAACCGGCTCACGCGCCGGGCATGTCGGTCTCGCCAGCCAAGTCCGAGATCTTGTGGGCTGGCGGGAGGATCGGGATGCTGTTGGCGCCGCCGGTGTTGGCACGCACCGTGCCGGGCGACGTGGCGGCGAATTTCTCGCGCTTCAACCGGCGCTGGATCATCACCGGGCATTTGCGGTCGTGGTGGTAGAGCATCTGGCAATGCAGGCACTGGATGCATTCGTTCGGGTTGATATGGCCTTCCGGATGGATCGCCTGCACCGGGCATTCGTTGGCGCAGCGCTGGCAGGGATTGCCGCATTCCCGGTACCGCCGCAGCCAATCGAACAGCCGCAGCCGCGCCGGGATCGCCATGGCCGCGCCGAGCGGGCAGAGGTAGCGGCAGAAGGCGCGCTCGACGAACAGGCTGGCGGCGATCATCGCGCCGGCGTAGAGGACGAACGGCCATTCGCGGGCAAACTTGAGGATGATGGCTGTCTTGAACGGCTCGACCTCCGCCGCCTGTTCGGCCGTGCCGAGTGCGCTCAACGAGATGCCGAACAGCACCAGGAAGATGATGTATTTCAGCGCCGTCAGCCGCTGGTGCGTGGTGAAGGCGATCTTCAGCTGCGGAATGCCGATGCGCTTGGCCAAGCGGTTGGTGAGTTCCTGCAGCGCGCCGAACGGGCACAGCCAGCCGCAATAGGCGCCGCGGTTCCAGAACAACAGCGAGGCAGCGGTCGCGAACCACAGGATGAAAATCAGCGGCGCCATCAGGAAGTAGTCCCAACGGAAGTCGGTCCTGAGCGCGTTGAGGAAGGCCAGCACGTTGACCACCGACAGCTGTGCCTGGGCGTACCAGCCGATGTAGACGAGCGTGAACACGAGGAAGCCGAGCCGCACCCGGTCGTAGAGGACGGGGCGGCGGACGAACCAATCCTGGAAAAAGAAGATGAGGGTCAATAGGCCGATGGCAACCACGAGCACGGCGATCTCGGGCGCCTTGTCGCGCCACAGCCGCTGCCATACGGGCGGCTCGCTCGCATCCGGGTTGGCCGCGGCGGTCGGCGTCACCTGGGCCGGGCCAGTTGCAGCCGGGGCGGCGGGGGCCTTGGCTGCGGCGGCCGGTTTCAGATAGGTCTCGGGGAGCGAATAGCCGGCGTCGAAGGTGAGGAACGCCTTGTCGCGCGCGCCTATCGCCCGCTGCGCCAGGAGCTTCAGCGTCCACGGCGCCGTCACGTCAAGACTTTGGCCGGTCGGCACGCGGAAAATATCGACGTCGCGGAAGTTCGGCGCGCCGACGGCGGCGATATCGCCGACGCGGGTATGGGTGAGGTCGTGGAAGTGGATGGCGGCGTCGCCCTGGTTGATCTCGAAACGGTCGAAGATGCCGCCGCGTACGTAGCCCGAACCTTTGTAGGAATAGGCACCGTTGGCCGCGATCAGGATGGCGGCCTGGCCGGGCTTCAGGCTTTTGGCGAACGTTGCATAGTGCTGGTCGCCGAGCAGCCGCTTGCCGATCGCCGGCACGGAAATGGGGGCGATATAGAGGTCGATGAAACTGTCGCTGGGGTCGTCGGATTCCGGATGGTCGGCGGCGTCCTGGTGGCCGGTCCGGCGAAAGGCCTCGCTGACGTCGCCGACCGAGAGCGACAGCCGCCGTACCGAGCCGTCGCCGAGCAGCCCGAGCCAGTCGGCCGCGGCCTCGCGGGTGGGATCGACTTGCCGTTGCACCGTTTCGATCGCGACGGCCGGGCCGCCGATGCCGAGGCTGCGCGCCACGCGGACGCCCGAGCGCACCATGCTTTCGGCGATGACGGTGACGGTGACGGTGGCGCCGGAGACGATATCGACTTTCGGCTGCTCGGCTGCGGCATCGCGGCTGAGCTTCAATACGTCCGTGCCGATGTAACCGGCGATGAAGGCGGCGATGCGCGCCGGCGGAACGCCGATGAGAACGATCGGCTCGTGGTGCGCCATCAGCTTGGCGCCGGTGATCTTGCCGTCTGTCGAGAGACCCACCAGGATCTCGATCGGCTGGCCGGAATAGCCGGTCGAATTGACCCAATCGGCGTTGACGAAAGCGTAGCCGACGCGTTTGCCGCCGGCGAGTACGTCGGCATGGGGCGGAGTGCCGGTTACCGCGCCATAGTGATCGGCGCCGGGCAAAATGTCGGCGGGCGGCACTTTGGCAAGATAGTCGGCGAGATGGCTGTCGGCCGCCCGCGCCGGCAGCACGCCGGCAACGACAAGGGACAGGGCGGCGATCATCAGCCAGTTGAACAATCTACCCACGGCACGCCTCTTCGGGCCAAGATTCATCGTTGCGAGGCGCGGGCAGCGCCTCAGCTTTTGTCGGTGCGATGATTTCAGTTTCGAGCGGCCGCGCTGCGACGGTCGGCGGCGACCGTCCCGACAGGCCGGTGTCCAAATTCCGATACTTGCGACCCGCCTGCTGCGGGCTCAAATGCCAAATTCGCCCCAGCTCATTTCAGCGTGGCGAGATAGGCGATCACGTTGGCACGATCCTCAGCATTCGGCAGGCCGGCAAACGTCATCTTGGTGCCGGGCACCAGCGCCTGCGGCTTGGTCAAGTAAACGTCGAGCGTCGCCTCGTCCCAAGTCTTGTTGGCGGACTTCATCGCCGGCGAATAGGGATAGCCCTCAACCGAGGCCGAATGCCGCCCGACGACGCCGAAGAGCGTCGGGCCGATGTTCTTCTTGGCCGGATCGATGGTGTGGCACAGCGCGCATTTGCCGAAGACGGTCTTGCCCGCGACAGGATCGCCAGCGAGGCCCGGTGCGGTGGACACCACCACCGCTGCGGCGGCGACGACAAAACTGGCGACTTTCATATCCGATGATCCTCTGGTTCTGGTCGGCGCAAGACCCGACCGAGAGCGACAGAGGCGGCCGTCGGCCGACCTATCCGCTCGTCAGGCATTGAGCCAATGCGCCCGTCGGAACGCCGTCGAGCGCATTCCCGGCTCGAAAAGCCGATGGCTCGACCGTCGCGTGAAACGGTTTCAGGATTATTGGGTGAAAAGCCGCTGCGCTGCGGCGAAGACGATGGGTGCGGTACATCCGCTGCGGCGGAAGACCATCCCGCCGCGCGCGCCCCGACTGCCTCATCGGCGGCATCCCATCCCGGCATCCTTGCCGGAAAGTCATGCATTATTGCTATTACCTAAGCTGATTTGTCGAGCGCTTCTTTGACGCCCATCAAACAGCGGCGCGATGACAGGCCGACGGCGGATCCGGCGGCTCTGCGGGGCCCGCGAGAGTTGACCGCTGCGGATATCGCTTCGCGACCATCACAGTACCGCCATCTCCACCTGTTCAATGATGCTTTCGAATTCGTTAACGCCTTTGAGGGTAGATACGTGACCGGCCCGCAACGCTGACGAATCTTCCGTTCCCGTCCGGCGGTCGCAACTTGACAACGACGGCGGGAATGGTCGTATGCCATTCTGTTCGCAACGAGACTCCGCCTTCGCGCGGACCCCGCGCGGCACCGGAAGCGAGGAATCGATGGGTTCGATTTGGACTGTCTCGGCCGCGGTCAGCTTGGCGTGCGTTGTCGCGTCATGCACGGCGCTGCCGGCCCAGGGCCCATCGACCACGCAGGTGCTTGACCCCAATACGTCGCAGCCGACCGCAACCCAAGCCGGATATCTCGTCGCCGACCTCAACAGCCAAACCGAGGCGATCGCCACCAGCGCTCGGGCACCGACGTTGCGCTCGCAGTTCGGCGATAACCGGCCGGCGCCGGATCCGCTCATCGGCGTCGGCGACGGCGTCACCGTGACGATCTGGGAAGCCGCATCCGGCGGCCTGTTTTCGACCCCGGTCAGCTCGACGGGAACGCCGGGTTCGCACACGGCAACCATCCCCGAACAGGTCGTGGCTCGGGACGGATCTATCACCGTTCCCTACGCCGGCCGAATTCACGTTGCCAACATGGCGCCGCCGGCCGTCGAAGAAAAGATCGTCGCCGCGCTGGCAGGCAAGGCGATCGAGCCTCAGGTGCTTCTGACCGTCAGCCACAATGTGGCGAATGCGGTCACGGTTCTCGGCGAAGTGAACGCCGGCGCCCGCGTGCCGCTGTCATCGAAGGGCGACCGTATTCTCGACGTGATCGCATCCGCCGGAGGCATCAGGGCCGCGGCGCACGAGACTTTCGTCACGCTGAGCCGCGACGGACGTTCGGTTTCGGTGCCGCTGCAGACGCTGCTCGACCGTCCCGACCAGAATATTTTCGCGCATCCGGGCGACACCGTCACGCTGGTGCGCGACCCGCAGACCTTCACCGCGTTCGGCGCCACCGGCCGCAACTCGGTCATCCCGTTCGACGCCCGTGGCATCACGCTGGAAGAGGCGGTGGCGAAGTCCGGCGGGCTGATCGAACTGCAGTCCGATCCGAGCGGCGTATTCCTGTTGCGCGACGAACCGGTGTCGATTGCGCGGGCCCTCGATCCGCGGTTCCCGATCGATCCGAACCGCTCGACCATTCCGGTCGTCTATCGCATCAACCTGCGCGACACCAACACCTACTTCCTGGCGCGGCATTTCCCCGTCCGCAACAAGGACATGATCTACGTCGCCTCGGCTCCGTCGACGGATCTGCAGAAATTCCTGTCCATCGTGCAGATGTCGACCGGACCGGTGCTGACCGGAAAGGCGCTGGGGATGTAAGCGGCCAGGGCGCCGCCGCGCGTCCGTCACTCACGGCACCCGAGGCCGGGGCAGCGCATCGAGCGATCGGAAGCGGCAGCGGCCGGTGCTTCAGCGGCCGATGCGCGACAGCACGTCGGCGCCGAGCAAGCGCTCGACCAGCAGCATGAACACGACCGACGGCACCAGCAGTATGAGCGCGGTGATCGAGGCTATCTGGTAGTTGCCGCCCATGCCGGCGTTGTAGAGCAGCAGCGGCAGCGTGTTGACCTGTGGCACGCCGACGAAGAACGTGCCGGTGAATTCGTCGAGCGATCCCAGGAAGACGAAGATCGCGCTCGCCGTGATCCCCGGCGCGGCAAGCGGCAGGGTGACGTGCCAGAAGGCGGTCAGATGCGAGGCGCCGAGATCGCGGGCGGCCAGATCCAGATCGCGGTCGACCGCGGCGAAGGCGGCGGTGGCGATCCACACCGAATAGACCAGACCCTGCGTGGCGTGCACCAGCACCACCGCCGGGACCGTTCCCGCCAGCCCGAGCGAATAGAAGATCCTGGCAACGTTGATGTAGATCGATACCGACGGGAAGGCCTGCGGCAGCAGGAACAGGACCAGGATCAAGGTGCGGAACGGCAGCTTCAGCCGGGCGAGCGCATAGCCGGCCGGGATCGACAGGGCCAGCGCCACGACGACCGTCAGCAGCGCGATGACGATGCTGGTGGTCAGCGAGGCCATGGCATCACCGGTCGGGCGGAACACGATCTCCCACCAGCGCAGGCTCCAGGTGACGGGGAGCGCATGCGGGGTATACCAGCGCTCGGCGAAGGCCCACAGCACGAGATTGGCGAGCGGCCCGAACACGGCGAAGGCCATCATCACCACAATGGCGGTCCGCACCGCAGCGCCGGCAACGGTCAATGCGGCCGCTTTCATCGGCGGTCATCCTTCAGCGTATGGCGGAGATAGAAAATCGCCGCGCCGGAGGCCAGCAGGTAGGAGATGACGCCGAGGGCATTGGCGGTGCCGTAGTCGCCGTAGGCGTTGATGCGGAAGGCCATGTCGACGGTGATCAGCGTCGGCTGGGTGCCGGCGACCATCATCGGCACGGAGAGCACCGACAGCATAAGCACGAAGCTCAGGGTGGCGGAGACCAGCAGCGTCGGCATCACCTGCGGAATGACGAGTTCGACGAGGACCCTGAGCCGCGAGGCGCCGAGGTCGCGGCCGGCTTCGATGGTCGCCCGGTCGAGCGACGCCATGGCGCCGGCAATCAGCAGGGTGACGAAGGGCACCTGCTTCCAGGCGAAGGTGATGACCATGCCGCGCCAGTCGAGGTAGCCGGACGTCGTCGTCGGGTCGAACAGGCCGAGCGCGACGAAGGCATTGTTCATCAAGCCGTTGCGGGCGAGGAACGTGCGCATGCACTGGGCGGCGACGATGAACGGCACGAACAGCGGCCAGCGGTAGAGGAACCTGAGAGCGGCGATGAAGCTTGCCGAGGCGGAGAGCGTCAGCGCGCCGGCAATGGCGATGGCGACGACGAGGGTGAGGATGGTCGCCGAGGTGACGACGAATATCGTGAAGATGATGTCGCCGGAATAGAGTTCGAAGGCGCGGGAGAAATTGGCGAGCGTCGGCCCTTGGCCGTTGGCCATGAAGGCGGACATCACCGACAGCACCAGCGGGTGCAGGAAGAACACCGCCACCAGCGCCAGGGCCGGAGCGACGAGCAGCAGAGCGAAGGCCGATGAGCGGGACATGTGCCGGTTTCCGGGTCGGACGAGGGCGCCGGTCGCGGCGCCCTCGATGTGCTGGACAAGCCGCTCAGTTGGCGACCTTCTTCTCGTAGGCTTCGAGGATGTCGTTGAAATAGGGGGTGATCGGGAACGACTGGCCGTTCTTCGCCAGGGTGGCCGGCGGGATGTCGCCGAACAGCTTGGCCCAGGCGGCGTCGGCGACCTTGCCCTTCAGGTTGTCGGCGTCGATGCCCGGATACCAATTAAAGCGTTCGACGATGCCCTTGGCCTGCACGTCGGGGCTGGTCGCCAGCGCGACGAACTCCTCGGCCAACTGCTTCTGCGCCGAGCCGACCGGCACGGCGTAATACATCGGCTGGCCCGGCATGCCCGGATCGATCAGCTTCAGCTTCAGGTTCGGCGGCAGCTTGCCGTCGGCCATCCAGCTGTAGAACATGTCGACCCACACCGGCCCCATGGCGATCTCGCCGCGGTTCAGCTGGTCGAGCGTTCCGGCGTTGCCGGGAGTGATGACGACGTTGGTATTGAAGTCCTTCAGCGAGGCGAGCGGGCCGTCCCAGGCGGTCTCGATCGCCTTGTCATACGGACCGGCGACGAGTTGGTCTTGCTTGCCGGCAAAAGCCGAGACCCAGCCGACGGCGAAGGCCACGCCGGACATGCCGCCCTTGATGCCGTTCCAGCCGAACTGCTTCGGATGCTTCTTCACCCACGCGGCGAGCTCCGAATAGGTATTCGGAACGTCCTTCACCATGTCGGGATTGTAGGCGATGGCCGTCTGCGAATGGAACATCGGCAGCACGAAGCCTTCGACGTTGGTGCCGAGCGAGTTCTTGGCGCTGTCACGGCTGAACAACTTGCCGGTGGCAACCGTATCGCGATACTTCACCAGGAAGCCCTCGCGCACCATCTGGCCAGCCATCTTCTGATGAATGACGAGCACGTCGAAGTCCCAGGCGGTGGAGCCGGCGGCCTTCTGCGCCGACAGCTTCTCGTAGATGGTCTGCGACCCGGCGTCACCGGGGCCAGTGCCGACGGAGACGACCCTCACGCCGGGGTGGGTCTTCTCGAACATCGGTCCGAGATAGTCCTTGACGTAGTCGACCATGTTGACGTCGCCGGCGGTGACGACGTTCAGGATGGTGTCGGCGGCGGCCGGCTGGGCGAAGACGGCCATGACGGCCACGGACAGGGTGGGGACAAGCAGGCTTTTCATCGTTCGGGGTCTCCTGGGTTGTCTCGCCGGGGCCTCCCCCCGGCAAGCGACCTCACGCGAGGCAGTCCGCTGCCGGGGAACGGGCCGGCGAAAGCCTGCCGCCCGGAGCCATTCGGGCCGATGCCGCTTGCGGATCGGCCGGAAACAGGTGGAGTTCGTCGGCAGGAACCGAGAGGACGACCGCCTCGCCGAGCGATGCGCGGCGGCCTTCCTCGACGGTGAACGAGCCGACGGCCGTCTCGACGACGTAGCGGTGTCGCCCGCCGGGATAGAGTGCCGAGACGATGCGGCCGGCGAGGCTCAGTCCGTCGCGGCCGGAGCCGCCGAAGCCGACGGCGGCCGAGCGGAACCGGATCTCGCCCACACCGACGAAGGGCGCCGGGCCCGGCAGCAGCACGCGGCTGCCGTCGATGAGCGTCAATTCGGTGGCGCCGTCGAGGCTGGCGAAATCGGCGGCAATGCCGTTGTCGGCACCGAGGAAGCGGGCGACGAAGGCGGACATCGGCCGGCGCCAGACCTCCTCCGGCGTGCCGTCGCGCAGGATCCGGCCGCGATCCATGACGAGGATGCGGTCGGCCATGATCATCGCCTCTTCCTGGTCGTGCGTGACGAGCACGGTGGTGAGCCCGAGCCGCTCCTGCAGCGCGCGGATCTCGGCCCGCATCGTCTGGCGCACCGAGGCATCGAGGTTGGAGAGCGGCTCATCGAGGAGGAGGAGCGGCGGGTCGATCGCCAAGGCGCGGCCGAGGGCGACGCGCTGGCGCTGCCCGCCGGACAGCGCCGTCGGCCGCCGGTCGCCGAAACCGTCGAGGCCGAGCAGCGAGAGGATCTCGCTGACGCGCGCGGCAATCGCCGGCCTGGACAGGTGGCGCAGTTTCAAACCGTAGCCGATATTGGCCGCCACGCTCATGTGCGGCCATAGCGCATAGGATTGGAACACCATGGTCGAGGGCCGGCGTTCCGGCGGCGCATGGGTGACGTCGATCTCGCCGATGCGGATCGAGCCGCTTGCCACCGGCAGCAGCCCGCTCAGGGCCTTGAGCAACGTCGTCTTGCCGCAGCCGGAGGCGCCGAGCAGCGCGACGAACGAACCGGCCTTGATGTCGAGATCGAGCCCCTCGATGACCAGCGAGCTGCCGTAGCCCACGGCCAAGCCGTCGATCTCAACCCGCGCTCCGGTTCCTGCCATCGCCGTCCCCTCGTAACGAAAAGCCTGATAGCCGAGCCTGATGACGTTCGAATGAACACGTGTTCATTGATATGTCGTCGTCAGCCGTTATGCGATGGGACACGATCGCGCGGGTGCGCCCGTGTCGGTGGAACGGACGGAAGGCGGAGGCGTATGTGGCGGAAGACGCGGGCGTAGGGGTCAAGGCCGGGGCGGCGCCGGCTCTCACCCATCGGGCGACCGCCGCGGATGTGGCACGCCGGGCCGGCGTGTCCCGCGTTGCCGTGTCGCGCGCGTTCACGGCCGGTGCCAGCATCGCCGAAGCCACCCGCCTCAAGGTGCTCGCTGCCGCAACGGCCCTCGGCTATCGCCCGAACGCGCTCGCCCGCCAGCTGAACCGCCGGGCATCGGAGATCGTCGCCTTCGTCGGCGGCTCCAACCATAATTTCTATTATGCCGAACTCATCGACCGGTTGCTGCCGGCGCTGCAGCAGGACGGGCTGAAGACACTCTATGTCCATGTCGGCGATCGGGCGGAGCTCGCCGATGCGCTTGAGGAAGTGTCGGAATATCCGGTCGCCTGCACGGTGGTGGCGACCGGCAGCCTGGAGCGTTTCGCGCTCGACGATCGGCAGCGGTTCGGCCCGATCGTCGTGTCCGGTCCGGCGGAAGGCTTCGACGAGTTCGATTCGGTCGGCACCGATTCGCGTGCCGGCATTCGGCTGGCGGTCGATCATCTGGTCGAGCGCGGCCGTCGCAAGATCGGCTGCCTGGCCGGACCGGCCGACAATCCGTCAGGGGAGTTGCGCGCCGCCACCTTCGTCGCCGCGCTTGCCGAGCACGGGCTCGCTCCCGCCTTCGTCCGCCACACCAACTACACCGTCGTCGACGCAGCTGCGGCGACGCGGCAGCTGTTGGCGGAGGAAAGGTTGCCGGAGGCGATCGTCTGCGGCAACGACATGATCGCGCTCGGCGTCATCGACGTGTTGCGCGGCGAGGCCGGCATCGCGGTGCCCGGCCAGGTGGCGGTCGTCGGCTTCGACGACATCAGCCTGGCGGCCTGGGCAACCATCGGGCTGACGACGCTGTCCAATCCGATCGACGAGCGGATCCAGCACCTGCGCGATCTGGTCCGGCGGCGGATCGCCGAGCCGGACGCTCCGACCCGACAGATCCTGGTCGCGCCGCGGCTGATCGTGCGTGGCACCACCTGAGGCGGCAACAGGCGTTCTCGCCTTTCGGCCGCCGTCGTCGGCGCCGCGGTCGAGCGGTCGCTGGATCAGCCGTCGGGTTGTGCGCACAACGGTATGCGCGGCCGTGACCGCTGTGTCAGACGTGCCAGCACAAACGCCTCGATCGCCTCGACCCGGTTCAGATCAAGCCGGGGAACGCCGAGGCCGGACAGCGGCACGTCGCTCGCCACCGCCACGATGTCCGAACCCGGACGCCACATCAAGTCGTGGCCAAGGCTGGGCCTGAACACCTCGATGGCCGGGTGGCCATGCGTATGGAAGCCTTCCACCAAGACGAGGTCGACCGGCGACAGCCGCGCGACGAGATCGCCGAGATCCGGCTCCGCCTCGCTGCGGCTCTCGTGCAACAGCGCCCAGCGCGTGCCGGACACGACCAGCACTTCATCGGCGCCGGCCTCGCGATGGCGGAACGAGTCCTTGCCCGGCTGGTCCATGTCGAAGCCGTGGTGAGCATGCTTGATGGTCGAGACGGTGATGCCACGTTGCCGCAGCCGGCGAACGAGATCGACGATGAGCGTCGTCTTGCCCGAGCCGCTGCGCCCGACGAGTCCGAAGATCTGCATGCGGCGCTCCTGTCGACTGATCGCCGTGGAAATAGGGTGGGCCGGCGAACCGGCCCACCAGTCAGCGTTCAGGAGGCATTCTTGGGAGCAACGAAGACTCCGACAGCAACGGCGGGGCCGGCGTATTTCTCGACGTCGCCGACCGCGGTGTGGCCGCAGTTGCCCTGAGCGAGTTTCGAGCTGCCGTGGTCGATGGTCAGAACGTTGACGTCGCCATAGCGGCAGAGCGACCCCGGCTTGCCGGGTTCGATCGGGTCGTACCAGCCACCCTCGTTGACCCGGATGACGCCGGGGCGAATGTTGTCGGTCACCTTGGCCCCGGCGAGGATCTGGCCGCGATCGTTGAAGACGCGGACGACGTCGCCGTCCTTGATGCCGCGCGCTTCGGCATCCTTGGTGTTGATCAGGCAGGGCTCGTGACCGGCGATCTCATAGGTTTCGCGCAGCTTGGTCCCGCACAGTTGCGAATGCAGGCGGCTCTTGGGATGGCTGGTGGCGATGTGCAGCTTGTATTTGGTCGTCGGACCGCCCAGGCGTTCCACCGGCTCGTACCACATCGGATGCGGACCGCAATCGTCGTAGCCCATCTTCTCGATGTTCTTCGAATAGATCTCGATCCGTCCCGATGGCGTACCGAGCGGGTTCAACAGCGGGTCTTCGCGGTACTTGGCATAGCGCACGAAGCTCTTGCCGTCGGTTACCGGGAATTCGATGACGCCGGCGCCGTTCCAGAAGGCATCGAACTCCGGCATCGGCATCTTCTTGGCCTTTGCCTGGACCAGCGCCGCATCGTAGAACGACTTGATCCAGTCCATCTCCGACTTGCCTTCGGTGAACTCCTTGCCCTTGCCGAGGCGGTCGGCGATGGCGGCAAAGATGTCGTAGTCGGTCTTCGACTCGAACACCGGGTCGATCACCTTCTTCATGGCGAGGATGGCCGAACCGGCGTAGTCGCCGACGCTCTCGATATCGTTGCGCTCATAGGAGGTCGTCGCCGGCAGCACGATGTCGGCGTGGCGCGCCGTCGGCGTCCATTGGAAGTCCTGCACGATGAAGGTTTCGAGCTTCTTCCATGCCGCCACCATGCGGTTGCGGTCCTGATGGTGGACGAACGGATTGCCGCCGACCCAATAGGCCA
>JARLIU010000223.1 GCA_031291595.1 Ancalomicrobiaceae bacterium
AATCTACATCGTCATGTCCGGTGAGATGATGGCGCTCTATGCCGCCAACAACATCGCCAAGGGCATTTTGAAGTACGCCAATTCCGGCGGCGTGCGCCTCGGCGGGCTGATCTGCAACGAGCGTCAGACCGATCGCGAGCTTGACCTTGCCGAGGCACTCGCCGCCCGCCTGAACTCCAAGCTGATCCACTTCGTGCCGCGCGCCAACATCGTCCAGCACGCCGAACTTCGCAAGCAGACCGTCATCCAATACGCGCCGGACAGCGAACAGGCTCAGGAATACCGCATGCTGGCCCAGAAGATCCATGTCAACTCCGGCCTCGGCACCATTCCGACCCCGATCACCATGGAAGAGCTGGAAGACATGCTCTTGGACTTCGGCATCATGAAGACCGACGAGCAGGCGCTGGCCGAACTCGCCGCCAAGGAAGCCGCCAAGCAGGCCGCTGCCGCCGCCCACTGATCGCCCGGCGGTCGTTTCCGACCGCCAGCAGTCGCGACGGGATCGCGCGGCCCGGCCTTTGAACCCGGCGGCGCGCCATCTCTGCCTTTCTGCCGCTTTCTGAGATGCGAGGGTGACACCATGAGTCTCGATTACCAAAACGACGGCGAACTCCACGAAAAACTCATCGAGGAGGTGCTCGCCCAATACCCGGAAAAATTCGCCAAACGCCGCAAGAAGCATTTGAGCGTCGCCAAGTCGGCCGCCGAGGAGCACCAGGGCGTCGCGCCCGCCCCCGACGGCGGCGAAGGCCCGATGCTCAGCGAATGCGACGTCAAATCCAACATCAAGTCGGTTCCCGGCGTGATGACCATCCGCGGCTGTGCCTACGCCGGCTCGAAGGGCGTGGTGTGGGGCCCGGTCAAGGACATGGTGCATATCTCGCACGGCCCCGTCGGCTGCGGCCAGTATTCCTGGTCGCAGCGGCGCAACTACTACATCGGCACCACCGGCATCGACACCTTCGTCACCATGCAGTTCACCTCCGACTTCCAGGAGAAGGACATCGTGTTCGGCGGCGACAAGAAGCTGGAAAAGGTGATCGACGAGATCGAGAAGGTCTTCCCGCTCAACCGCGGCATCTCGATCCAGTCCGAATGCCCGATCGGTTTGATCGGCGACGACATCGAGGCGGTGTCGAAGAAGAAGACCAAGGAGATCGACAAGACCATCGTGCCGGTCCGCTGCGAGGGTTTCCGCGGCGTCTCCCAGTCGCTCGGCCACCATATCGCCAACGACGCGATCCGCGATTGGGTGTTCGACAAGAAGGAGGTCGAATGGGAAGCCGGACCCTATGACGTCAACGTCATCGGCGATTACAACATCGGTGGTGACGCCTGGGCTTCGCGCATTCTGCTGGAGGAAATCGGCCTCACCGTCTGCGGCAACTGGTCGGGCGATGCGACGCTCGCCGAAATCGAGCGAGCCCCGAAGGCGAAGCTCAATCTGATCCACTGCTACCGCTCGATGAACTACATCTGCCGGCACATGGAAGAGAAGTACGGTATTGAGTGGATGGAGTACAATTTCTTCGGTCCGTCGCAGATCGAGGCGAGTTTGCGCAAGATCGGCAAGCATTTCGGCCCGGAGATCGAAGCAAAAGTCGAGACGGTCATCGCCAAGTACCGGCCGATGGTCGATGCGGTGATCGCCAAGTACCGTCCGCGGCTCGAAGGCAAGAGGGTGATGCTGTATGTCGGCGGTCTCAGGCCGCGCCACGTCATCACCGCCTACGAAGATCTCGGCATGGAGATCGCCGGCACCGGCTACGAGTTCGGCCACAACGACGACTATCAGCGCACCGGCCACTACGTGAAGAAGGGCACGCTGATCTACGACGACGTGACCGGCTACGAACTGGAGAAGTTCATCGAAAGGATCCGCCCGGATCTGGTCGGCTCCGGCATCAAGGAGAAGTACCCGGTGCAGAAGATGGGCATCCCGTTCCGTCAGATGCATTCTTGGGACTATTCCGGCCCGTACCACGGCTACGACGGCTTCGCCATCTTCGCCCGCGACATGGACCTGGCCATCAACAATCCGGTGTGGGACCTGTTCAAGGCGCCGTGGACGGAAGACGAGACCTTCGCCGTCGCGGCGGAGTGAGGAGCATGTCGGCGGCCAAGCCTATGTCCGCTCTCCCGCCCTTCGGGCACCCTCCCCCGCAAGGGGGGGAGGGGGACGCGGCATGGCCTGGCTCTCGCCGCCGATATTGAGCGCGTGGCCCTGCGCCCTCCCCCCTTGTGGGGGAGGGTGGTCGAAGACCGGGAGAGGGGTGACACCCAAGTCCGGAAGCCAAATCGAAAATCCAGACGCCCATCATCCGCGCGAACTCCGCCCGCGCGATCGTTCCTGCTTGCCCGCCCACCGTCCCCGCAGGTGCCGCCGTATGGCGCGGCCCGGGCCCACGACAGAGGTGACCGACATGCCCCAATCTGCTGAAAAAGTCCTCGATCATGCGCCCTTGTTCCGCGAGCCGGAATACAAGCAAATGCTCGCCAACAAGAAGCGCATGGAATGCGGCGTGCCTGCCGATCAGGTGCAGGACATGGTGGAATTCACCAAGACCTGGGAATACCGCGACAAGAACTTCTCCCGCGAAGCGCTGGTGGTCAATCCGGCCAAGGCGTGCCAGCCGCTCGGCGCCGTGTTCGCCGCGGCCGGCTTCGAGCGGACCATGAGCTTCGTGCACGGCTCGCAGGGCTGCGTCGCCTACTATCGCTCGCACCTATCGCGTCACTTCAAGGAGCCGTGCTCGGCGGTCTCCTCGTCGATGACCGAGGATGCGGCGGTGTTCGGCGGTCTCAACAACATGATCGACGGGCTCGCCAACTGCTACACTCTGTACGAGCCGAAGATGATCGCCGTCTCCACCACCTGCATGGCGGAAGTGATTGGCGACGACCTGCAGGGCTTCATCGAGAACGCCAAGGGCAAGGGCTCGGTGCCGACGGATTTCGACGTCCCCTACGCCCACACCCCTGCCTTCGTCGGCAGCCACGTCGACGGCTACGACAATGCCATCAAGGGGATTCTCGAGCACTTCTGGAAGGGCCAGGTCCGCAGCCAGGCGCCCGCCGATACCGTCAACATCATCCCCGGCTTCGACGGCTATTGCGTCGGCAACAACCGCGAGCTGAAGCGCATTCTCGACACGATGGGCGTCTCCTACACCCTCGTTCAGGACGCCTCCGACCAGTTCGACACGCCGTCGGACGGCGAGTTCCGCATGTATTCCGGCGGCACCAGGCTCGACGACGTCAAGGCGGCGCTGAACGCCAAGGCGACGATCTCGCTGCAGCACTGGAACACCCGCAAGACGCTGGACTATTGCGGCAGCCTGGGTCAGGAGACCGCCTCCTTCCACTATCCGCTCGGCATCCGCGCCACCGACGACCTCCTGATGACCATCTCCAAGCTGACGGGCAAGGCGATCCCGGAGGCGATCCGGCTGGAGCGCGGCCGACTGATCGACGCCATGGCCGACAGCCAAGCCTATCTGCATGGCAAGAAATACGCGATCTACGGCGATCCGGACTTCGTCTACGCCATGGCCAGGTTCGTCCTGGAGACCGGCGGCGAGCCCATCCATTGCCTCGCCACCAACGGCAACAAGGATTGGGCAGCGGACATGGAGAAGTTGTTCGCCACCTCGCCGTTTGGCAAGGAATGCAAGGCCTATCCGCAGAAGGACCTGTGGCATATGCGCTCGCTGTTGTTCACCGAGAAGGTCGACCTGCTGATCGGCAATTCCTACGGCAAGTATCTTGAGCGCGACACCAAGACGCCGTTACTTCGCATGACGTTCCCGGTGTTCGACCGCCACCACCACCACCGCTTCCCCTTGTGGGGCTACCAGGGCGGCCTCAGGTTGCTGACGGCGCTGTTGGACAAGTTCTTCGACATCTACGACGACGACACGATCGTGCCGGCCGAGACCGACTATTCGTTCGATCTGACGCGCTGACACGCTTGGCGGACCTGACGCGCTGACACGCTTGGCGGACCTGACGCGCCGACGCGACGCGCCGACGCCTCGCATCCCGGAAAACGAGAATGGCCGGCTCCGTGGTGGGGGCCGGCCATTCGTCGATCAGAGGCTCGCTTGCACGATGCCACTGTCGCGCGGAAACCTTTTACACGGAGTGAACTCGTGGCCATTCACTTGATCAAAGTGGCCTATGCAGGCTTGGTGACGACGGCGGCGAAAACCGCCGATCCGGGCGTCACCTCCGGCGGGGCGACCATCTACCAGGTGCACGATGTCCGGGCGAAGTGGCCGTCGACGATGTCATCGCCGCCTTCAAGCGGTTCGGGCGGACCCCGCCGAAGCACCGGGACCACGAGGTGGCATGGGTCGACATCGCCGGCTGAGTCCGGCGCCGTCCGCCGGGCAGGTCTGCCGCTCTGCCGCCAAGTCGTCGCCCGGACAGCACCGGCATCGCCTAAGCGAAGACCGTAATGAGTATTCATACAGACCAGATCAATCGGCGACTTTAAGTATGCGTTAACCATAAAACCCAACACTTGAGTTGCGCGAGTTTGCAAAAAATCAATCATCCCTCGCGCTTCAGCTTGATAGATCAGGAGGAGGGCGACGCGATGTCGGGTTCCGTGATCACAGTGGCTTCCCTAAAGGGCGGCAGCGGCAAGACGACGCTTGCCATCAGCCTTGCGATACATTGGCTCCTGCATGGCCGGCGTGCGGTGCTGATCGATACCGATCCTCGCCACGCCATCGTCCGGCTCGCCGCCCGCCATCTGGCGCTCGGCGGCATCGAGGTCATCACCGATGCCAGCCTCGAGGTCTGGCAAACCGCCAAGACCCTGGCGCAGGACCATGACATCGTCATCGTCGATACCCCGAGCTTTCGCTCCGACGTGACGGCCGCCGGCCTCGCCGTCGCCGACACGATCCTGCTGCCGTTGCGGCCGTCGCCGCTCGATCTCGACCTGATGATCGATACCGTGCACATGCTGCGTTCGGGCATCAGGGGCTGGGCACCGTCGATGCTCTGCGTCCTCACTCAGACGGTCAAGGACAGTATCGTCGTGCGCCGCATGCGCCACGACCTGCATGAGGCCGGCATTCCGACCTTGCACGAAGAGATGCAGATGCGTGTCGCCTATCCGACCGCGGCGCTGCAGGGGGCAACCCCGAGCATGCTCGAACCGAGAGGCTCGGCGGCACACAACGTCGAAGCGATCGCCGGTGAGATCGAATCCCGGCTGCAGCCTTGGCGGATGGCGGCCTGAACCGCCAGTCCGCAGCAGTCCTGTGCCGGCTCACGCCATCAGGGCAGTCACCACCGCATCGAGGCCGGCATCGATCAGCGTGATGCCGGCGCCCGCGTAGAACTTTGCCTCGTTCCTGGTGAGTCCGGCCGCATTGGCGATGGCGAAATGCGGGCCTTCGGAGCGCTTGATGATCTGCCGGGCGTAGGTCCTGAGCATCTGGTCGTGGAAGCGGCAGCCGAGGAACAGGAAGCCGCGCGACGCCCGCCGCACCCTGACCGTCTGCGGGATCGGCGTCTGGATATCGATCTCGGTCAGCACCTCGACATAGTCCGAATCGGCGACAAGGAAGTTATTAGCCGGCGAAATGCTGCCGTGCGGGCAATAGAGCAGGCTCCGCGCCGTCTCGGCTGCGGCGGTCGCCACCTCGCTGCCGGCGATGTCGTAGGCGCGGTACCATTGGTCGAAATGGATGCCGGCGCGGGTGATGCCCTGGATCTCGACGACATCCGAACGGCCGGCGGCGTCGAGCGCCGCGCGCATCGTGCCGTCGTACCAGGAATCGACGATCATCCCCAGCTTTTGGGCCGCCAGCCAGTGATGGAAGGCGGTCGGCTGCGGCGCGCCGGCAAAAATCTCCGCCATGTAGGCAGTGAGCGTGCGGCGATGCTTGCGGCTGTCGATATATTGCGCCGTGCCCCACATGTTGGTGCGCACTCTGGCCGGTGCCGGCGTACGCTTGTTGAGCGCGGCCGCCACCTGTTCGGGCGTCACCGGTACGGACACCGCGCCCTCGATCGCCAGCAGATCCGGCCCGAGATAGGGGACCAGACGGTCGGCGGCGAGCAACTCGCGGATCCGGCCAAGCGCCTTTGCCGCCTCTGCACCGGTCAAGGTCGGCGCGCTCACCGGATCGATGGTCATCGGATCGACGGTCATGGTCATGCTCACTCCTCTTCGGCCCCGACGCGTCTGGCATTGACGGTAACCGGCAGTTTGGTGTCGGCCGGCATCTCCGGCAGGATCAGCGTCCAGCCGTTCTTCAGTTTGACGCTGCCGCCCCAAAGCTCCTCCCGCTCGACTTCGACGATGGCTGCCTCGAGGTCTTTCTTCGGCACATAGATGGAGAGGCCGGAACTGGCGCGGCGGATCATGACTTTCATCGGGGCACTCCGGCGGTTTGAGGCGACTTGACGGGGTCCGTCGCAGCCATGACGGCGGCAATCGGATGATCGAGGCTGACGAGTTCGCGTCCGCGCATGCCGACCAGCGTGCCGCGATCGACCCACTCGACCGCGTAGATGTAGAATTGCTGCAGGAAGGTGCCGATGTCGCGCACGTAGCCGACATCGCCCTTCCTCACCAGAATCTCGCCGATCTCCTTCCTCGGATAGGTGCCGTCGTTCTTGACGTGGCGGTTGGCCTCGACCTTCTCGCCCGGCTTGAACGTCGGCGGGCGGCGGATTTCGACCTCTTCCTCGCGACCCAGTCCCATCAGTCCTCTCCCTTCGGCGGTAGGCCCAATCGCTCGCAGACGAGGTCGCGGATCAGTTCCACCTCGTCGTCGGCGAGCAACGCCAGATCGCCGCTCGGCATCCGCTCGGCCACCACGTAGCGCACACGGAAATCCGGATCTGCCGCCATCGCCCGGAGCTTTCCCGGCGGCAGCCGTTCGGCGACGATGCGCCTGACTTGGCCGTCCGGATCGCCGAACAGGGCCGGCAGCTGGTAGTCCTCCAGTCGCCGCGCCACGGTCTTCCTGACCGACAGATCCGGGTCGTCGATGAGCTGCAGCAGCAGTGCCGGCGGTGCCCGTCGGGCGGCGGCGTTGCGCACGGTGAAATCCGGGTCGTCGAACAGCGCGGCGAGCGCGTCGCCGTCAAGCCGCATGGCCAGCGCGATCCTGACCCGCGGCTCGGGATCGTGGACGAGGTCGCGCACGCGGGCGAGCGGCAGGCGCAACGCCACCATCGCCCGGACATCCGGCTCCGGATCCTGCGCCAATCCGGGCAGCCGGAACGGCGAGGCGTGCCGCGCCGCCAGGGTCCTGACCTCGAAGTACGGGTGGTCGAGGTAGCGCTCGGCCTCACGCGGATTGGCGGCGAAGAACCGGTCGATCCGCCGGCCGCGCCGGTCGTTGACGCAGGTGCGGCCGAGATCGCACAGGCC
>JARLIU010000224.1 GCA_031291595.1 Ancalomicrobiaceae bacterium
CTGAAGGCGCTGGTCGCGGCGATCATCGGCGGCGTCGGGTCGCTGCCCGGGGCGGTGCTGGGCGGGCTGATCATCGGGCTCGTCGAGGCGTTCTGGTCGGCCTACGAGCCGATCGTGTGGCGCGACGGCGTCATCTTCACGTTGATGATCGTGTTTCTGGTGCTGCGCCCCGCCGGCCTGATGGGCACGCGGCGGGCGATCGAGGAGCGGGAGGAGCGGCCGTAGGGCGGGATCGTTGCTCCCGTCCATCATGGCGTCACCAATCCGCCACCACGCCGATCACGCCGATCACGCAAGCGTGAAGTCTCCACAATTCGGGCGAACTGGCGCCACAACTCCTGCTTTAGCTGGCGACATCCGGCGCGGCGCCGAGCGATGCCGCCGGAGATTTCGGCATCGGACACGGGAGCAGCGCCATGACCACCCGCACCACTCTCTTCTTCATCCTCAGCCTCGCCGCGACGCCCGCCTTGGCCGATCCGCCGGCCATCCCGACCGCCGAACCTATTCTAAGCGTGAAAGGTTCCGGCATGGCCGAGGTCAAGCCCGACTTCGCCCGGCTGACCGTCTCGATCTCCGTCACCAAGCCGACCCTGGCCGAGGCAACCGCCGCATTGCCCGAGCGCGCCGCGCGCGCCATGGCGCAGCTCAGAACACTTGCCGCTGACGGCGTCAGCGTCGAGCGCAGCGACTACCAAGTGTTCGAGACGCGGACACCCATCCCCTGCAAGCCGGCGGCACCGGGCTGTCAGATGGGAGACACGCATACGTTCTCCAGTTCGATCTCCTACAAACTGAAACTTGAGAAGATCGACGCCATAGCGACCGTCTATACCAAGATCAATGCCGCTGATGTCTTCGAATCCGGCTTCATCACCTATGATGTCAACGACCGTCGCGCCAGCTTCAACCTGGCTCGCCGCGACGCCGTAGCCGATGCATTGCACCAGGCCGAAACCTATGCGGATGCGGCCGGGGTGAAGCTCGGCGGCATCCAGTCGATTACCGACGATGAAGCCGCTCCGGTAAACGGCTACGCGGATCTGGCGCGACCGATGCGGGCCGCCGGGGCAGCCATAACCATCGTTCCGCCCGCCACCCTCAGTTTCAACGCCTCGGTCACCATGACCTGGCGCATCGCACCGAAGAGCTGACCGGCATGGGCCGCGCGTCATCGGCCCTTCTCTTCCGAGAGTGACTTTACTATCCTCAGTGAGAGCCGTCGCGGTCGTTGCCCGGCAGCGTCATTCGGACACCCTATGACCCAGCATCCAGTCGACGCCCCGCAATTCTATCTGACGGCGCCGGCGCCCTGTCCCTACCTTCCCGGTCGGCAGGAGCGGAAGGTGTTCACGCATCTGATCGGCCAGCGGGCGTCGCAGCTCAACGATCTCCTGACCCAGGGCGGCTTCCGCCGCAGCCAGAACATCGCCTATCGCCCGGCCTGCGACGGTTGCCGCGCCTGCGTCTCGGTCAGGATCGTCGTCGACGAGTTCGACTGGTCGCGCTCGTTCCGGCGCGTGTCGAAGCTGAACGACGATCTCGTCGGCTCGAACCTCGCCCATACACCGACCGCCGAGCAATATTCGTTGTTTCGCCGCTATCTCGATAGCCGCCATTCCGACGGCGGCATGGCCGACATGTCGGTGCTCGACTACGCCATGATGGTCGAGGATACGCATGTCGAGACGCGCATCGTCGAATACCGCCGGCGCGGACCGGATACGGCCGTCAACGGCCGCGGCGCCGGCCCGATCTTCGCCTGCTCGTTGACCGACTTGCTCGCCGACGGACTGTCGATGGTCTATTCCTTCTACGATCCGCGTCACGACCATCGCAGTCTCGGCACCTACATGATCCTCGACCACGTCCGGCGCGCAAAGGCGCTGGGACTCGACTACGTCTACCTTGGCTATTGGGTCGATGGCTCGCGCAAGATGGACTACAAGCGCCGCTTTCAGCCGCTCGAATACTTGTCGGCTCCCGGCTGGGTGCGCGAGTGGTGAGGCGCGTGCGGCAAGCGCGTCGCGGCAAGCGAGGCGAGCACTTGGGCGGACTATACCTGCAGTAGCGAAATTGAGCGCGATCCGAATTTTTCCGTACGGCATGCGTGTAGACTCGTCCAACTCGCCTCCCGCAAAAGTAGTTCGGCTTTGAGCCACGCCGCCGTGCCGATGGGCACGAGATTTTGGGCGGCGCAATGATCCCAACTACAGACAAGTCGACCAGTTACTTATGCGTGTCCGCAGTGTTCTCTACATCAAATATCCGATGAGCAGTGCAAATAAATGAATTTATTCATCAATACTCTGACCGTCTAGTTTAACTGCCATTCGCGCGCATCGCAGCATATCGAGCAACCACTGTTAACTTAACCTCAATCGTTTCGGACTATCCAATTTATAAACATGCAGTATCGCGCGTCCCTCGACATGACCTTCTCGGCTATACATGCAGTATTTTGCAATGCCATACCTACTTATTAGTGCAAATACGTATCTGCAGTCGGAAAAAGCGAGATGCGGCGTATGACGGGTGGGAGTAGGGAATGTCGGAAGACTTCACCGGACCGCACCATGTGCCTCCGGAAGACGGAGAACCGGTGAGTGCGCCGTCATGGCCGCACGCCGTGACGACGCGAAGCGCGGCGTCCGCCGGACCTGCTTCGGCCGGACGATCGCCTGCGCCGTTGCCTCTGCTTCCCGAGCCGACTGCCGCCGACACGCTTCCCGCAACATCCGACAGGTCCACCTCTGACAGCGGCGCAACCGCGGCGGCCGGCGGCGACCAGATCCCGTCGCAGCGCGAGCCGGGCGGAGCCCGTTCGATCGACCGCTACATTCGCAAGATCGGCCGCTACCATGTGTATCTGACGGCGATCCTGACCCTGCTGATCTGTACCACCTACCTGACCGTGATGGTCGCTCTCGACCGCCAATCGCTGCTGCAGAACGTCAGCTATCTCGCCAGCAACCAGATGGTGCGCATGCATCGCCTGTCCGCCCAGACGCGGTCCGTCCTGCTGGCTGCCGAGAACCCCGTCACCGCGCCGATCATCGTTCCGCCGATGATGGAAAACGCCAAGGCCGAAATCGCCGACATCCGCGCCCGTGGCCGCGAACTCGAAAAGTTGCAGCGCGAACTGGCGGCCAATCTCCTGGAACGGCTGAGCCCGAAGGACGAGGGAATCGAGCGCGAGCGCCGGTCGCTGGTCGCCCGGATCGTCTCCTTCATCGATCGCGTCGAAGTCTTCGTTGCCCAGCCCCCCGACGAACTGCAGCAACGCTATCGCTACGCCGGCCCGATCGACCTCGCCTCGGACGCGCTGCTGACACGCCAGTTCGAGGACGTGATCCGCTATGCGCGCGACCGCAGCAATACCGGCATCGCCACGACGGCCAGCTTCACCGCCTGGATTCTGCTGACGATGGCGGCGACGCTGGCGTTCATCAGCCTGTTCCTGTTCCGGCCGCTGCTCACCAAGCTGAAGGACGAGCACGACAAGTCGGTCACCATCGAAGATCGATTGGCGACCCTCACCCATACGGATTCGCTGACCGGGCTCGACAATCGCACCGCCTTCAAGGCTGCCCTGGCTGATGAATTCACGCTGTGCGACGGGACCGGCATCGGGTTCGCGCTGCTGATCGTCGATCTCGACCACTTCAAGTCGATCAACGACCGCTATGGCCAGTCGGCCGGCGATGCGGCGCTGAGACACGTGGCGGCGGTGCTCAAGCAATCGTTCGACATGGCCCGCGTCGTTGCCCGGTTGGGCGGCGACGAGTTCGCCGTGCTGGTGTGCGACGTCAGCGATCCCTGCGACCTCGAAGGCACGGCCGAGTGCGCCGCCAGGGCGATCGCCCAGCCGTTCGACTACGGCGGAGTGCAGATCCAGGTCTCCGCCTCGATCGGCGGGGCGCTCGCACCGATGCACGCCCGCGACGAGGCGGGGCTGCTGCGGCTGGCCGATCTCGCGCTCTACACCGCCAAGGCCAAGCGCAACACCACGGTGCTGTTCTCGGAGTCTTCGCTCGCCAGCCGGCTGGAGCAGAACCGCATGATGGCGGCGTTGGTGCAGGCGGCCGATCGCGGCGAGTTCGTCGTCTACTACCAGCCGAAGATCCAGCTGAACACCGGCCGCTGCGTTGGCTTCGAGGCGCTGGTGCGCTGGCGTCATCCCGAACTCGGCATCCTGCCGCCCGGGCGGTTCCTGCACCTGCTCGATACGCCGCAACTGATGAGCGCCATGTCGCGGGCGGTGATCGACGCTGCCGGGCGGGACCTGCGGACGTGGATCGATGCCGACCTCGCTCCCGGGGCGGTGGCGATCAATCTGCCCGAAACGCTTCTCATCGGACCCGACGGCTGGCAGATGCTGATCGATACGGTTCGCAAATATGATTTGGACTGTTGCGACTTCGCCATCGAAGTGACCGAGGACGTGTTCCTGACCCGCCAGTCCAATGAGATCCTGGCCAACGTCATCCGGTTCCGTTCGTGCGGCATGTCGATTTCGCTCGACGACTTCGGCACCGGGTTCGCCTCGCTGGTGCACCTGCGCGACTTCCCGTTCGACGAATTGAAGATCGACAAGAGTTTCATCGCCGGCATCGGCCGCGACCGACGCTCCGAACAGATCATCATGTCGGTGCTGGAATTGTCGCGCAAACTCGGCAAGCGCAGCGTGGCCGAAGGCATCGAGACGACCGAGCAGTTGGAATTCCTCCGGGCAGCCGGCTGCGAGATCGGCCAAGGCTATCTCTTCGCCCGGCCTGAGCCGGCCGCCGACGTCTTGAACCGGCTGCGCCGCATCGACCTGCCGGCGAACGAGAGCGAGCCGGTACGCGTCCGCAAGGCCGTCGTCTGACCGATCGCCATCCCACAGGCCGTCTGGCCAGATCGGCAGGAGACCGCCAGGGCCTCGATCGCGACGACGCCCCCCTGCCCCGTCTGCGGCTCCTCAATCAGTCCGGAAAGCGGCGACAGCCGACTGCGGCTCGATGCTGTGACATCGACACCGGTGACAGCCGCCACTGCGCCGTAAACTGTTGATGGAGCAGTGATGCGAGCCTGTCGATGGATCGACGTGATGGTTCCATCCGAAAGCACCCGACGCCAACTGCGAGCCCATAGCGTCGTTTGATGCGCCAACCGCGACGGCCAGTCTCCGGCGCCAACGCCGCGCGCCAGTCTTGGCATTTTGGCAACACGCCATCCCCAATCCAACGAATGAGAGCACACGTCCGTTTTTGCTCTGGAC
>JARLIU010000225.1 GCA_031291595.1 Ancalomicrobiaceae bacterium
CATGTCGTCCCGTTTCGCCCAAGCGTGCCTACCGATTGGGGCTTGACCATTTGACGGGCGACGAGTTGGCGGGCTGGTCGAGGACGATCGAGCTGCGCAAGCACGGCGTCGGCGAATCCGTTGTCTGCACGCTGCGCTATCTGACCAGCGCAGACGTTCCGGCGATGATGGAGCTGCAGCAGCACGTCAAGGAATGGCTCTCCAACGTCGATCTGTTCCGTCCGGTGTCCGAGGAGCGGCATCGCGCCTATCTGGCCAACCGCGGCAGTGCCGCCGGTGCCTTCCACGACGGCAAGCTCGTTGCCTATGGCGCCTCTCAATACGCTGTCCCGCCGGAGGAGAACCAGGGCCAGGCCATCGGCGTCGACGTCGATGCGCTCGGGCTTGTCTGCCAGCTCGAGGGAACCGTCGTCAAGCCCGATTTCCGCGGCTTCCAGCTGGCGCGGCTGCTGACCGAAATGCGCCTCGTCCGCGCCGAGCGCCACGGCTATCCGATCGTCGTTGCGACGATCTCGCCGTTCAACGGACCGAGCCTCGGCAGCTTCGTACCGAACGGATTTCTGGTCAAAGGCTTGCGCGAAGGGGTCGGTTCGCTGCTGCGCTACTATGTCAGCCTCGATCTCAGGTACGACGCCGTGCCCCTCGACGACACCGTCATCGAGGTTGCCACGCACGAACTGGTGGTACAGAGGCAGCTGTTCGCCACCGGCTGGTGGGGCTTTCAGCCGCAGATCGGCGAACGCCAGCTGTCGATGCGCTATGCTCGTTTTCGCCTTGGAGAGCTGGCGTCCGGCGCAGGCCACGGCGAGGCGTCAAGCGGGCGCGGCGGCGACGTCGCGGCCATGGTCGCCAGGCGCGAGCCGGAAGCCAGCTATCCGCGCCGCGAAGACGGACTTGCCATGACTGGAAAGGCTTAGCAAAGGTCGTCGGGCGTTGACGACGGTTCGGGCAGGAATATACGGTAAAACAAACGGTTGGTTCATTCTGGCCATATCATTGCGCTGAAGCCGCCGAAGCGGTCGGCTCCTGGGCGTCGTTAGGGCGCGACAACCGGGCCGCGCGTGCGGCAGAAGTCGATCTCGAGGTGAACGATCATGTCACTCGCCGTCAGGTTGGCTTCGGCAGCCTTCGTTGCAGTCGTGGCAAGTGCACTGATCTCCGGTTACGTCTCCATGCGAGCGGCCGATGCCGTCGTCGCCTCGTCGTTCCAGACATCGCGAGACTACTCCCTGGCGAGCCTCGGCGATCTGATGGACAGTCTGTCTGAGATCGGTCTCGATCTCAGACACATGACCACGATGCAGGCGGTGATCGAACGCGCCAAAGCGTCGGATCCGTCGGTGCTGGCGATCGACATTTTCGGGCGCAACGGCCGCATCGTCTATTCGACCGATCCGAACAGCGTCGGTTTGGCGGTGCCTGATCGCTGGAAGGAGCAAATGGACGGCGCGTCCAAGCCGACGTCGGCGGGGCGAGAGCTGTTTTCCTTCGCAGAGCGTGACGAACTGGCGATCGGGACGGTGGTGCTCGACCTGATCGGCCAGCCGCTCGGTGGCATCGTGGTCACGGCCGAACTGCAGACCGGCATGCGGCAAGCCATCGACTTGCGCATCCTTTTCGGCAGTGCCGGCGCGGGCATTGCCGCAGCCGTGGTCGCTGCGGCGCTGGCGGCTCGGCTCGCTCGCCGGCTGTCGCAGGATGTGCGCCGCGCCACCGACGTTATCGCCATGCGCCCGGCGGACGCGCCGTCGGCCGGCGGACTCACCAAACTGGCGATGTCAGCCGACCGCGCCTGGGACGGCGCCGAGGCGGCATTCGGCGCCACCCTGGTTGAATTGGAGCACCTCGATGAGGCCGGTTAGCGAAATCATCTATGCTCCGGAAGTCGCGGCCGCCCAATATCGGCGGCTGCCATGGCGGGTTGGCCTCGGGCTTGCCGCCATCGTCCTGCTCGGCTCGCTGCTCGCAGGCGCCGCGGCGGCCGTCAACGCCTATCTCGCAGCCGAAGCCGCCTATCGCGCCAATGTCAGCGTCCTGGCCGAGACAGTCGCCCGTTCGGTCGAGCGGCCGCTGTCGCGCGCGGCCGAATTCGGTGTGCCGTTGTCCAAGCTGCCCGATGGCAGCAGATTCCTCGGCAGCATCCTGGCGGGTACGCCAGCGATCACCGGCATCGAAGTGCGCGATCTCGACGACCGCTTGCTGTTCTCGGCCGGAAATGCGGCGCGCTTGGCGGCCAAGTATGTCCGCGCTCAGGTCCCGGTCGTCGGCCGATTGCCGGACGGTCAAACCGGGGATGTGGCGCATGTCATGGTCGAGGCAAGCTTCAGCCAAGCGGCCGGACCGCTGCTCGAAGCAGCCGTTCCGGCGGCGGCAACCGCTGCCCTGATCGCCATCGCCGTCGGCCTCCTCGCCGCGCTCGCTGCCCGCCGCCTCATCGCGCACCCGGCGCTGAGGGCGCTCGACGCGCTGCAGCGCGTGCGCGACGGCGAGATCGCCCTGCGCATGCCGGTCGAATCGACCGGCGAATTCTTCGATTTCTGGACCGCATTTCGCGCCCGCACCCGGCGCGTCGGCGACGCGTGGTCGGCGCTTGCGGCCTATGCAGCGGAGCTGGAAGCTTCCGACTACGAGAATCGCAATCAGGCGACGTTCGCTGCGCTCGTCTCGGCGCTCCGCGCCGAATACACCCTGCCCTACCTGCTCGACCCCAGTTCGCCCCGTTCGCCGTCGGAAGGAAGCACCTGACCGATGCTGCTCAGAACCCGCGTCACCATCTTCGTCCTTGCCGCCCTGTTGGCGATCGCGCTGATATTCGCCGGCACGATGGCGTTGCTCGGCCGCACACTGCTGGCCCAGGTGGACAGTCAGACGCTGTCGCAGGAAGAAGCGCTGTGGCGCTCGACGTTGCGCACCGAAGCCAGCCCGCTTGGTGCTCTCTCCGAGGCGCTGTCGAGCGATACGGTCTTCACCGCCGATGTCAATTCTGGTGATTTTGACTCGGCCCGCCGTTCGCTCGCAGCGGCCATCGGCCGAATTCCGACCCTGGGCTTGAGCGCCCAGGTGATCGGCCGCGACGGTCAGATCCTGCTGCGTAGCCCAAGTGGCGAAGGCTACTTGCGGCTGCTCGATCAGGTGTCGATCGATCGCATCTGGGGCGGGGCGCAGCTCCTCGGTCTGCGCTCGACCGAGGCGACGCGAGCCATGCTGGTATCCGCCGCTCCGCTTTATGCCGATGGACATGTGATTGCGGCGCTTGCGGTGGCACGCAACGCAGCCAGCGCCGTCAGGGCTTTCGCCGAAGCCGACCGCAGCGAGACCGCGCTCGTCACTTTGCGCGGCCAGTTGATCGTCGCAACCGACCGGGCGCTCTGGGCCGACGTCAAGGACCGGATCTCGCTGCGCCGCTCGGCGCGCGATCTGATCTTCGCCTGGCCCCGCGTCTTGACCGCGACCAGCCTGCCGACGGCTGACACCGCGGGTGGAGCCGCGACCACGATCGTCGCCTACAAGGACAATTCCGGACCGTTCTTCGCCATATTGCGCGTCGTCGCCTGGTCGGGCGGCATTGTCGCAGCGCTGACGCTTTTGGTGGCGACACTCATCCACTGGTACATGAAGGCCAGTTTCCGGCCACTCGATCAGGCGGTCGAGATCACCCGGCGGCTGGCGCGCGGCGATACCAGCGTCGAGATCGAGGCGACCGGCCAGGACGAGATCGGCCGTCTCGGCGAGGCCGTACGACAGCTGCGCGTCAACGCGATCATGGCCGAGGACCTGTCGCGCCAGCGCCAGCGTTCGCGGATCCGGCGCGAGCGGCTCATCCGCCGCGAAATCAGCGCGCTCGCCGATGCGCTCGACCCCGAGGCGCGCGTCGAAGTGCTGGCCGTGCTCAACGACACCGGCATCAAACCGGGCTCGACCGATACGCCGCAGTCCGTGTCGGCGTCGTCCAACCATCAGTTGCGGCTGATCGCCGGCGTCCTGCGCGATCTGGTGCGACGCATCCTCGAACAGCGCCAGACCCTGACCGGCATGATCGCCGATCTGGAGGACGCGCTGGCCAGCAAGGACAAACTCATCGGCCTCGAGCAGCAGCTTGAGGTCGCCCGGCAAGTGCAGCTGGCCATCCTGCCGCGCGACCACGGCGAGGATCCGCGCGTCGCCATCTACGGCCGCATGACGCCGGCCGCCGAGGTGGGCGGCGACTTCTACGACTGTTTCATGATCGACGATGACACCGTCGCCCTCGTCATCGCCGATGTCTCGGGCAAGGGCGTGCCGGCGTCGCTGTTCATGGCCGTAACGCGCACGTTGATCCGTGCCGTGGCGCGCTTCGCCGTCGATCCGGCGGTGCTGATCAGCGAGGTGAACGATCTCCTGGCGCGCGAGAACGACCAGCTGCTGTTCGTAACCGCATGCCTCGGATTCTTGAACCTGACCACCGGCCGGTTTTGCTACGCCAATGCCGGGCACAGTCCGCCGATCCTGGTCGGGACCGACAACAGCGTCGTTGAGCTGCCAAAGGCGCAGGGCATGGCGCTGGCCGTCGCCGATGGCCTGTTTTACCAACGGCTCGAATTCGTCGTGAAGCCGAACGACACGCTGTTCTTCTACACCGATGGCATCAGCGAGGCGCAGAACCCGGAAGGTCAGCTGTTCGGCATGAGCCGGCTGATCGATCTGCTCGCGCGGAATTCCAACCTCGACGAAAGGCTGCTGTCGGAATCGATCGAACGCGACGTGCGCGTCTTCGAGGCCGGCCGGCCGGCAACCGATGACCTGACGTGTCTGGCTGTTCGCTATGTTGGTGAGCCGGTCGCGCGGCGGCCGCACGCCGGTATGGTGCTGCCGGATGCTGTTGCCGATCCGGCTCCAACCTTGGCCGAGTGAGCATCACGGCGACGCGACGCTCTGGTCACGGCTCCGTAACGAAATTATTGGACTATAGGTAGTTATAGCGATCCCCATTCCCGTCGATTTGCTGCCGTCCTGTCCAGCCTAACGCCCTTTGAGCACGGAGTTCCCGGCGCCCATGGACCAACCAGTGTTCAGCGATCCGCGCATCGCCATCGGAGCGGCGCCCATCGACGGCGGCGCTGGCGGCGACGTGCGCGCCGATCCCGAATTCGAATCGCTCGAGGCGACGGTTCGGCGGATGGATACCGAGGGGCCGGGGGCGGTCCGCTGGCAGGAGGTGGCGCGGGACGGGCTCGCCATTCTTGGCACCAAAGGCAAGGACCTGCTGGTTGCCGTCTGGACCGCGTTTGCCTTGAGCCGCACCGAGGGTGTTGCCGGCTTTGCAGTCGGCATCGGTATCATCGAGGGGCTCGTCGGCGAGCATTGGGAGACCATGCAGCCGCCGGCTCGCCGCGAGCGTGCCCGAGTTGGCGCGATGGAATGGCTGGTTGGCCGGCTCGCCACGACTGCGGCGGACTGGCCGAACCCGCCCGCCGGCTATCCCGCCATGCTCGGCGCCTATCAGTCGCTCGACGCCGTCGACCGCATGCTGTCGGAAAAGCTCACCAAGGAGCAGGCATCCCTCGGCGAGTTGATCCGGGCGCTGCGGCCCAAGGCCGACGAAGCCCGCCGGGCGCTGGCGGAGGCCGCAGCCAAGGCCACCGCGCCAGCCGAACCGCCGCCGCCGCCCGCGCCGAGTGTTGCGGCGGTCCCTGCCTCGGCACCGAATTCTCCGACGCCGACAGTCGAGCCGCAGCCACCGGCCGCCCCGTCGCCCGCCCCATCGCCCGCTCCGGCATCAGTCGCAGCCGTCGCGACCCCGGCCGCGGTGCCGACCGCTGTCGGCGCCGACCTCAACCGCTCGATCTCGCAGTTGACCGATGCGATTCGCGCCCATGCGCTGGCGCTGCGGCAATCCGACCTGACCGATCCGCGCGGCTATATATTGACGCGCAAGGGCGCCTGGCTTGCGGTGCGGCAGGCCCCACCGGCGCAAAGCGGCAAATCGGCCGTGCCGCCGCCGGATCCGGCGCGGCTCGCCGCTATCGATGCCATGCAGACGGGCGGCCGGCACGCTGAGGCCGTGGCCGCCACAGAATCGCTCGTCGCTCAGAGCCCGTTCTTCGTCGACGGCAACCTGCTCGTGGCTCGCTCGCTCGGCAGCCTCGGCGGCGACTACGCGAAGGCAAGACTGGCGGTGGTCAGCGAAACCGCCGCCTATCTTCTGCGGTTGCCGGAGCTGCGCGACATCGCTTTTTCCGATGGCCGCCGCTTCGTCTCCGATGCCGTCATCGCCTGGCTCGCCGACGAAGGTGGGCTCGGCGGCGGCCCGGCTGGCGGCGACGATCCCGTCGCGACGCTCCTCGCCGAGGCGCGCCAGCGCACACACGCGGGCAGTCAGCGCGATGGCATCGCCTTTCTCAGCCAAGCCTCGGCCAACGCCGGCGGCGGTCGCCAGCGACTGCGCATCCAGCTCGTGCAGGCGCAATTCCTGATTGAAGCCGATCTCCTGGTAGCTGCCTGGGCGCTGCTCGATCATGTCGACGCGGAGATCGTCCGGCGCGAGCTCGAGGAGTGGGAGCCTGATTGCGCGGCGCTCGCTGCCGAATTGCGCCTCAGGATCGGCACCGCACAAATGCTTATAAAAGCTGTTCCCGACGACCGTCGTCGCGTAGCTTTGGAATCCGCGCGCCAGCGGCTCGTCCGCTGCGACGTCGACGCTGCTGCCCGGCTCATTTCCTGAGTCGGACAAAACGACGCGCCGTCATGCAAGTGACACGGCTCGTTGAGTTTAGTTATTGTGATCGTATGCATGCATGGGCCAACCGCCATTCGAGATTGCCTGCCAAAGGAGACACCCGTGGCTAAAGAATCGTCAGTCGCGCCGAAGGAGAGGGTCAATATTCGCTACAAGCCGGCAACGGGCAACGCTAAGGAGGAAGTCGAGCTCCCGCTCAAGTTGATGATGCTTGGCGATTATACTCTGAGAGCGGACGATACCCCGGTCGAGGAGCGCCCTCTGGTCGACGTCAACGCCGACAATTTCAACGATGTCATGCGCAGCTACGACCTGTCGCTCGCCATGGCGGTCGAAAACAAGCTCGATGACAGCCCGGACGCCGACAAGCTGGCGATGAGTCTGAAGTTCAACAACCTGCGCGATTTCGAGCCGGAGCAGGTGGTGCGGCAGGTGCCGGAGATGAAACGGATGCTCGAGCTGCGCGAGGCTCTGGTGGCGCTGAAGGGACCGCTCGGCAACGTGCCGGCCTTCCGCAAGGCCGTGCAGGAGGCGCTCGACGACAGCGCCGCGCGCGATCGCCTGCTCGGCGAGATCACCACCGCCACCACGTCCAAGCCCTGAACCACTGGCTGCTGAGGGAACTCCACTATGTCCACGGAACAAAACCTGCAGGAGCAAGGCGTCGCGTCGGTGGTCGAAGAGGCCTCGCTGCTCGACCAGATCTTGAACGAGACCCGCCTGACGCCGAAGGATGAAGGGTATGACATCGCCCGCAAGGGCGTGGCCGCGTTCATCTCAGAGCTGATGAAGCCGGGCCGCGAAGGCGAGAAGATCAACAACGCCGTCGTCGATCAGATGATCGCCGAGATCGACCGCAAGCTGTCGACCCAGCTCGATTCCATCCTCCACGACGACGACTTCCAGAAACTCGAAAGCGCTTGGCGTGGATTGAAGTTCGTTGTCGACCGCACCGACTTCCGTCAGAACATCAAGCTGGAGATGCTGAACGTCTCCAAGGACGAACTTCTCGTCGACTTCGAAGACGCTCCGGAGCTCACCAAGTCCGGCCTCTATCGCCAGGTCTATACGGCCGAATTCGGCCAGTTCGGCGGTCGCCCGGTCGCGGCGATCATCTCCAACTACGAATTCGGTCCCGGCGCGCAGGATATCAAGCTGCTGCAATCGATGGCCAGCGTTGGCGCCATGTCGCATGCCCCGGTCATCGGCTCGACCGGCCCCAGCATGTTCAGCGTCGAATCCTTCGAGGAACTGCCGAACCTCAAGGATCTGCAGTCGATCTTCGAAGGCCCGAAGTACGCCCGTTGGAACTCGTTTCGCGAAAGCGAGGACGCCCGCTACGTCGGTCTGGTGACGCCGCGCTTCGCCCTGCGTCTGCCGTACGGGCAGGAGACGGTGCCGGTGAAGGCCTTCAACTACACCGAGGCCTCCGACGGCAAGAGCGACAACTACCTGTGGGGCAATGCTGCCTTCGCCTTCGCCACCAAGCTGACCGACAGTTTCGCGCAGTACCGCTGGTGTCCGAATATCATCGGTCCGCAATCGGGTGGCGCGGTCGAGAACCTGCCGCTGCATACGTTCGAGGCCATGGGCCAGACCCAGACCAAGATCCCGACCGAGATCCTGATCTCCGACCGACGCGAATACGAGCTTGCCGAGCAGGGCTTCATTGCGCTGACCATGCGCAAGGGCTCCGACAATGCAGCGTTCTTCTCGGCCAACTCGGTGCAGAAGCCGAAGTTCTTTGGCAATACTGAGGAGGGCAAGGCGGCGGAGCTGAACTACAAGCTCGGCACGCAACTGCCCTATATGTTCGTGATCAATCGTCTGGCGCACTACATCAAGGTGTTGCAGCGCGAGAACATCGGTTCCTGGAAGAACCGCTCAGAACTCGAGGCCGAACTCGGCAACTGGATTCGGCAATATGTCGCCGACCAGGACAATCCCTCGGCCGATGTACGCTCGCGCCGGCCGCTCAGGAAGGCTCAGATCACCGTCGAGGACGTCGAAGGCGAGCCGGGCTGGTATCGCGTCAACATGTCGGTGCAGCCGCACTTCAAGTACATGGGCGCCGATTTCACCCTGTCGCTGCGCGGCAAGCTCGACAAGAGCTGAGCGCCATGGGCGTCCGATCGCTGTTCGAACGACTGGAGGGTGCCCGGGCCTCGAACTCGGGCACCGATCTCATCGACAGCATCCTGGCGAACCTCGCCGGCATTCTGAACTCGCGGGCCGGCTGTTGTGAGACCCGGCCCGATCTCGGCATGCCGGACTTCAACGATCTCGTCGGCAACTTCCCGAACGCCATCCCGATCATCGCCCGCTCGGTCAGGGCGCAGATCGAAGCCTTCGAGCCGCGGCTGAAGAATGTCGAGGTCGTGCATGTGCCCGACCCCGACAGGCCGATCGATCTGAGGTTCCAAATCACCGGCTGGGCGACCATCGCCGGGTCGACGGAGCGGATCAGCTTCGACACGGTCGTCGGCGACGACGGCCATACATTCGTGAGGTGACGGGTTTGTCCATCAATCGCCTCTACCAGGACGAACTGTCGTACCTGCGCGAACTCGGCGCCGTGTTTGCCGCCGAAAACCCGCAGATCGCGCCGTTCTTGGCGCGCGAGGCGCAGGATCCGGACGTCGAACGGCTGTTGGAAGGCTTCGCCTTTCTGACCGCGAAGCTGCGCGACAAGCTCGACGACGAGCTACCCGAAGTGGTGCAGAACCTGCTTCGCATCATTTGGCCGCACTACCTCAGGCCCATTCCGCCGATGACCATGATTGCGTTCCGGCCGCTGGCGGCGCTCGCCGCCCGCGTGATCGTGCCGAAAGGATCGGTGATCCAGTCGCGCCGCAATGAAAACGGCATTTCCTGCCCGTTCCGGACCTGCTTCGACGTCGATGTGATGCCGCTCGCCATTGCCCAGGCGCAGTTCGAGAACCAGCCGAGTTCGGCCCGCATCGGCTTGACGATCTCGGCGCAGGGCCCGAGCGGGCTTGAATGTCTCGCATCCGGGCGCCTCAGACTGCACCTCGGTACCGACCGCGAGCCGCAAATCGGCAGCCAGCTCTACCTCTGGCTTCTGCGTCACGTGCGCTCGGTGAACGTCACCGCCGGCGGTCGCACGCTACGCCTCGGACCGGAAGCAATCGTGCCGGTCGGCTTCGACCGAGGCGACGCGGTCATCCCCTATCCGAGCAACAGCTTCCACGGCTTCCGCATCATGCAGGAATACCTGCATTGGCCGGCTCGCTTCCTGTTCGTCGATCTGACCGGGCTCGAAACGCTGGGCGATGCGACGCTGCGCGAAGCCATCATATCGATCGACACCAACCGGCCGCTGCCCGAGGGCTTCCGGCTGACCACCGATCACGTGCGGCTCAACTGCGTGCCGGCGCTCAATCTGTTCGAGTACGACGGCACGCCGATGATCCTCGATCACCGCCGTTCCGAGTACCGGGTGACGCCGCTCGGCCACGCGGCATCCTACTCGATCAATCACGTGTCCGAAGTCGAGGGGTATCGCCAGGGGTCCGGGCGCCGGCGGCGCTACTTGCCGTTCGAATCCTTCGAGCACTCGATCGGCTCGGCCGAACGGCTATCGATGCGGACGCGACTGCAGGCGTCCGTCGTCGGGCGCGGTGTCGACGTGTTCGTTACGCTGGTTGATGCCCAGGACCCCGGATTGGCGCGCGAATCCGAAACGGTCACGCCCAAGCTTGTGTGCAGCAATGGTCCGATCGTCGATCAGCTGGCCATCGGCTCGGTCAATCAGACCGGCGCCGGCGTTCCGGTCGGCGTCGGCGCCGCGAACTGCTATCCGGTCCTCGCCGAAGTGCCGCCGCCCATCGGCAGCGAGCTGCTGTGGCGGCTGGTCGCCAATCTCGCCCGCAACTACGGCTCGTTCGTCGACATCGTGGCACTGCGCGGCATGATCGCAGCCTATGATTTCCGGGCTGTCTACGATACGGCGGCGGCGCGGCGGCTGGAATTGATGCTGGAAGCGCTCGTCGCCTGCCGCACGGAGCCGTTCGATTTCTTCGTTGGTGGATTCCCGGTGCGCGGGCGGCGGATCATCGTCGATGCCGGCGAGCAGAAGCTCGGTGGAGCGGGCGAACTGTTCCTGCTCGGCTCTGTCCTCGACGCCTTCTTCGCCAATTATGCCAGCATCAACAGTCTGCACGTGTTTTCCATGCATGGCCTCGACCTGAACTCGGAGTTTCAATGGGTACCGCGGATGGGGACGACAGCCTCGTCCTGAGCGACATCGAGGCCATCTGCGCCGGCGAGCCCAACTTTCATTGGCTCGTGCTGCGATTGTCGCACCTCAAGCCCGGGGCGCCCGCCGTGGCGGCGACCAGCGACCCGGCCGGGGAATGGCTGCGCTTTGCCGCCAATCCATCGCTGGGCTTTCCCCCGACCGAGATCGCCGCGATCGAACAGGACGCCGGCGGCAATGTGCGCTTGCGCGTCAACCACCTCGGCCTCTATGGCCCGTCATCGCCGCTGCCGGCGCATGTGACGGAGCGGATCCTGTTTGCCGATCAGGCGGAGTCGGGGCTGCGCGACTTCCTCGATTTCTTCAATCACCGACTGATCGCCCTGTCGTTCAAGATCTGGCGAGACCGCCAGCACCATCTGAGCTTCCTCGAGGACGGATCGGACCTCGCCTCGGAACGGCTTGCGGCGCTGATGGGGCTGCCGCCGGCGGCAGCTTCGGCTGACCGTCTGCCGCCCCGCGGCCGGCTGTTCCCCTTTGCCGGAATGTTCTCGCTGTTCTCCCGCTCGTCGGCCACGGTCGAGGCGCTCGTCACCTTCTGTTTCGGCGTTCCGACCCGGGTGGAGGAATTCTGCCAGCGCGAAGTCGCCATCCCGTCTGACCAGCAGGTACGGCTCGGGGCTCACGGCCGGCTCGGCGAAGACTTCATGATCGGCGGTTCGGTGCTGGATCGGTCCGGCAAATTCCGGCTGCGCATCGGTCCGTTGACGGCTGAGGCATTCCGTTCGTTGCTGCCGGGCACCGAGCGCTACCAGCACATCGGCGACCTGGTCCGGCTATTGTTGCGCGAGCCGCTCGATTGGGACATCGCGCTCGAACTGGCACCGACCGAAACCATGCCATGGCGGCTCGGCGACGGTCCGCTCGGCCTCGCCAGTTGGTCCGGACCGGAGCCGGCCGAGCGTGTGGTGATCTATCCGGCGCCGCCCGAGCGCATCGGCGCCGCGACCGCGCCAGTTTGAGCTGCGCCGGCATGGTCGCATCGCCGCTCCATGCGGCAGGCGTCAACTCTGCGCGCTCTGCAGTGCGGCTCGCGACCGGATCTCGACGTCGATGGCAAGAAAGGCCCCGCTGGCTCGGTCGACCACCGCCACGGCGCCGAACAACAGGCTCTCGCTCGCATGCACGGCTCGGCCGTCGAGGACGACCCGCCGCGCCAGGCGTTGACCGTGCTGCACGTGGCGGTCCTCGACGATGGTGAGGGCCGCGCGGAGTGGCGGCGCGCCCGGACGCTCGACCACCAGAATGCGGTCGCCGTCGAGATGCACGGTGCCGATCACCGACGTCGGCAGAATGTGCGCCCTGACTGCATCGACAAGCAGCAGCTCCAGGTTCGAAGGTTCCGCTGCGAGCGGCTTCCACGTCATGGCTCGGCTCCCGACCTCATCCGGCTTCCACGGCCTCGACCGACGCCCGTCAGGCGCCGTCGTCCAATTCGATCATCACGCCGGACGGGCTGACGATCCGGTTGCGGGTGAAGTTGGCACTGGTGACCGGGCTGGCGTTGTCCTTGGTCGCGATGGTGGCGATGATGATCGGCCGGTCGGGATCGCCGTTGGCGAAGGCGACGATGACCTCGGTTCCGTTCAACAGCGGGAAGTGCTGGCCGACACCCGAGACGCCGCCATAGGGGGTCGCCATGCGGCAGCGCCAGGAATGGTCGCCGCTGGAGCCGTTGTCGCTCGGAAACGGCGATTCGTCGAAGCGCAGCTGGATGTGATAGCGGCCGGTGGAGGTAAGTTCGGCGCGCCGGGCACTGAGCAACGTCGTCTGCACCTCGCCATAGTACACGCCCGGCATCACCGGCTTCTTCAGCAGCCGTGGCGGCCGGTAGCTGTCGGAGGCGGGCACGGCTTGAAACGTGTTGACATAGCGGGCGGGGAACCCCGCCGTGCCGACCGACTGATCGGCACTATAGCTATGCGTCACGGCTTCGACGAAATAGACCGTCGACCCGTTGGACGGATCGCCGTCCAGGCGGAAGCGCGATCCTGCCGACAGGCCGATTGCGGTGGACTGCCCGGTAAGGATCGTGCTGCGCTTGCCGATCTCGTTGGCCCGCACGCCGGCGAGAGCGTTGAGATCCGACTGGAAATCGAAGCTCGACACGAACTCGACCACCGTGCCGAAGCCGTCGCTGGCGATCTGGGCCGGTGCGAAGGCATCGAACGACGAGCCGTAGTCGAACACGCCGCGGGCGACGAACTTTTCCGGCACGACGGTCTGGCGCGAGGCGAACGACATGACCATGGTAGCATCGGGCAGCGGCGGGAGCTCGGGCTTGTACTGCAGGTGCAGCACGGGCAGCGCGGAGGCGACGCGATCGGCGAAATGCACCTCTTCGGTCTTCGCCGGCGGCGGGAACACGTCGTGCCGATGGCCGGCGGCCGGTCCAACGTCACCTTCATAGCTGAAATAGTAGAAGATTCCGGCGGCTTCGCAGATCCGGTTGATGTAGTTCAGGTCGGTCTCCTGATACTGCACGAGCATGCTGCCGGATTCGGAATCACCGTCGAGCGCATAGGATGAGGCCAGCAGGAACTTGCTGGCAACGGCGGCCTTGTCGCGTTCGTACGGCTGACCGGAATTGTCGGCGCCGAGCTTCTTCTGCAGGATATCGGCGAGCGTGGCGTTGCCGGCGGCGGTGACCTGCGAGCGCCGGCTCAAGTCGCGCAGGGCCAGCTGCGGTCCGAACTCGACGAAGAAGGTATTGACGCGGTGGCCGAACGTCAGCTGCCCGGCTGCCAGCACCACGCTGCTGAACTGGCGGGTCGCGCCGTTCACGTCGCCGCCGACCTTGATGGCGAAATGGCAGCTCTTGCCGATCCAGTCGCTCGGCTTCGTCGATGACGAGTTGGCGAATTCGATGCGGAATGCGTAGGGCCGGTTGATCCGTTCGCTTCCCTGAAACGAGCGAACGGCGGTGTTGGCGACATTGACGTCGGTGCCGACGATGACAAGCGAGAGGGAATCGAGCTGAAAGGCCATGGAACGCTCCGTTTCACGGTCGGGCGACGCGGGCCAACGCCTCGTCGAGCGAGGCCAGGCACGGCATGATCGCGGTGAATCCGCTCACCTCCATCACTTCGGTGATTTGCGGGCGCAGGCGCGCCAGCGCGAATCGTCCGCCGAGCTGGCGCATCTTCTTGGCGGTGATCAGCAGCACCCGCAGCCCGGCGCTCGAGATATAGTCGAGGCCTGCCAGGTCGATCACGAGACGATCGAGCCCGGGGCCGACATGTTTCAGGATTTCGGCCTCGATGCGGCCTGCGTTGTTGCTGTCGATGCGTCCGGTCACGGCGAGAACGAGCGCCCCGTCGTTGTCGGCAGCGACGAGCGCGGCGTCGGCGCGAGCGGTATCAGGTTTCTTCATCGTGGTCCTCGTCGTCGGCGGCCGAAGTCTTCATGTCGAGTTCGATGATGTTGCGACCGGCCTCGTGACGGTAGCGCATAGCGTCGACGAAGCGCCGCACGAAATAGATGCCGAGCCCGCCGACACGGCGATCATCGAGCTCGCTGTCGAGATCGGGGGGCGGAGCCGTCAGCGGGTCGAACGGTATGGCATCGTTGACGATCTGCACCCTCAAACGATCTCCGTCCGAACTGACGGACACCGTGATGCCCGCGCCGCACTGGTCGCGAAACCCATAGGTGATGGTGTTGGTCAGCAGTTCGTCGAGCACGAGTTCGAGCGCGAACCGGCGTTCCTCGCTGAGCGCGAGGTCATCCATGAATGGACCGAGTTCCGCGGAGACGCGCCGGATCTCCGATAAGTCGGGCGCGAGGTCCATGACAAGCTGCCGCATCGGTTCCAATTGACAACCGCCGTGGCGAAAATGGCCGGAACGGCTCGTTCACACAGAGAGGGAAGCACCGGTTGCCGGCCAAACCGCAGAATCCGCAACCGACCGCAACTGTATCCAATCGACATGGCAGTTTCACGTCTTTCGGCGTCACAAAACTGCAGGTCACACGCATTACAAACATTTTGCAGAAGAAAAGGCAATCTTGTACGAGTGGAGTCCGACCGGAGTACTCCGGCACGGTCACTGTCCCACCCGGGCTGATCGCCACAGGATTTGTCGATGGCAAAACACACCGACAGAATTCTCGCCAAGCTGTCGACGCTCTGCCAATCGATCGCGGCCGGACGCTACGACGGTCTCGACGAGTTGTTCGCGCTTGCCGATGCCCAGCATCTGTCCGAAGACATCAAGGGTCTGGCCGAAGCCTTTGGCCTGATGGCAGTGCAGATCGAGGCGCGCGAATTTCGCCTCGGGACAATGATCGAGGAACTTGAGGAGACCGGCCGCCAACTGAGTGTTGCCAAGGAACAGCTGGCGCGCGAGAATACGACTCTCAAGCTGGAAGTGAATCGGTTGCGAATCGAAATCGATCATACGCGCAAGGACCAGGAAGTCGCCGAGATCACGGATACGGACTACTTTCAAGAGCTGCAACTGCGTGCCAGAGCGCTGCGTGAGCGCCGCAATACAGGACCAAAAGATCCATGACACGGATCGTATCGACTCATTCTTATCGCGGCGGCACCGGCAAGTCGAACATCACCGCTAATCTTGCGGCCAACCTTGTCATGATGGGCAAGCGGGTGGCGATCATCGATACCGATATCCAGTCGCCGGGTATCCACGTGCTGTTCGGGCTCGATCCGCAGCGCTTCCGTTTCACGCTCAACGATTACCTGTGGGGACACTGCCAGATCGAGGAGACGGCGGTCGACGTGACCTCGTCGCTGGTGACGGAAGCGACGCGGCTGCCGCAGAACGCCGGACGGGTCTTCCTGGTGCCCTCGAGCGTCAAGGCCGGCGAGATCACCCGCATCCTCAAGGACGGCTACGACGTCAATGCCCTGAACGACGGCTTTCGCGACATCTCCGAGCGCCTGCAGCTCGACTATCTGCTGATCGATACGCATCCGGGCATGAACGAGGAGACGCTCCTCTCCATCGCCATCTCCGATTGCCTGCTCCTCGTCCTGCGGCCGGACCACCAGGACTACCAGGGCACCGCCGTCACGCTCGACGTTGCACGCCGGCTGGACGTGCCACAACTCCTGCTTGTGGTCAACAAGGCGTTGCCGGCATTCGATTTCCAGGAGCTGAGCGGGCGCATCATGTCGACTTACCGCACCCCGGTTGGCGCCGTGCTACCCTTGACCCTCGACATCGTCCGGCTCGGCAGCGGCGGCCTGTTCACGATGCTTTACCCCGACCATCCGTTTTCAGCCTCAATCCGCTCCCTGGCCGAGCAGATCTGACGCGGGCCCCGCTCTTCGTCCCGAACAGCCTGGCGAACAGCCCGCGCCGATAGAGCGAGCTGGCGAACTCCATCACATCGGCCGGGCGGAGTTCCCGCTCGAACGCCAGCCCGGCGAACAGCGCAGCCTGGGCGCTGTTCGGCAGTCCGTCGATCGGTGGCGGCGTCATGCCCCTGTCGCGGGCCTGTACCGCTGGTTTGCGGTCAAAGGGATGACGGCCGGCCAGCATCGCGTAGATCAGGCAGGCGAAGGCGAAGATGTCGTCGCGCGGGTCGCGCGGCGCGCCTTCGAGCATTTCCGGGCTGGCATAGGCGATGGTCATCGCTCCAAGCGTTTCCGCGGCGAAAGCACCCTGGCGCGACGAGGTGGCGATGCCGAAGTCGAGCACCTTGACGCCGCCGGACGACGTCAGGAACACGTTCGACGGCTTCAGGTCGCAGTGGATGACGCCGTGCCCATGGGCATTGGCAAGTCCGCTGGCAATGCCGAGCACGATCGGTCGGGCGGCTTCCAGGCTCATCTTCCTGTTCGGCAGTCCTTCCAGCCGCTGCAACAGCGATTCACCGTCGAGAAGCTCCATGACGATGAAGGCCGCCCGTCCGTCGCGCTCGAAATCGTGGACGCTGACGATATTGGGGTGGGCGAGGACCTGCGCCTTGCGCGCCTCGCTTTCCAGCGCTCTGAGCGACTGCGGATTCTCGCGGAACCGGGCCGAAATCAGCTTGATCGCCACGTACGGGTCGGGGCTGCCGGCTTCGAGCCGACGGCGGTCGACCGCCTTGTAGACGTGCCCCATGCCGCCGGAACCGATTTCCGTATCGAGCACGAAGCGATTGACCAGCACGTCGCCGGCGCCGTACTCGCGCTTCGCCTTATCCGGTTCGATGGCGAGGCTGCGTCCCTGGCCGGCCTCCGCCAACTGCGCCTCGCGGCGCATGCGAGCGCCGCGATAGGCCTGCAGGCTGTTGGACAGAAGCGTATCGTCGGGACGCTCTCGCGGCGCATTGCGTGCCTCCGTGCGGAACTTCCTGAAGTCGCCGAGCATGGCATTGAGCACCAGCTCGTCCACCTGCCGCTCCATGTGCGCATCCGGCCGATCGTCGTCGCCGATGCCGCTGATCAGGCCCGGCGGCAGCGGGATCGCCGACCCGGCCGACGGCGCGGCACTCAAGGGAGGCGGACCCGAGACTTGGGCGATCGGGGCAGCGGCCGGCGCGCCCGCGGCGGCAGGCAGCAGATGCTGTGCCAGATCCGGCGGCAGCCGCCCCAGGTTCACATAGGCCTGCAGACTGGCGGTCATTGCCTCGCGCGAGCCGGGCTCGGCATCGACCAGCGCCTTGGCCTGACGGCGCAGCGCATCGAATCCGAGGCGACCAGCAAAGAACTGCTGCAGAAGGGTTTCGAACTGATAGCCCTGTTCCATGGATCGACGTGTCACACTTATCGGTTCAATGGCGGTGTCTGACGCTTGCGGCCCGCCATCCGAGAGGGAGCCCGCCGGCCGCTCAGATCATATGGAGCCTCAGTTTTGTTTGCAGGCTGCGACGCGAGATGTTGAGCAGGCTGGCGGCCCGACTGCGATTGCCGCCGGCCTCGCGCAGTTTGGCCTCAATGACGATCGATTCATAGCGTCGCATGATCGTCCTGAGATCGCCACGGTCCGGAATCGGCGCCAATTGCACGGATGCTCCGGCCCCGCCAATCTCGGCCGGCAGATGCGGCAAGTCGATCCGCTCTCCCTCGTCGACCAACAGCAGCGCCCGTTCGATGATGTTCTTCAGCTCCCGGACGTTGCCGGGATAGCGCCAGCGCAGCAGCGCGTCGGCGGCGCGCGGCGTCATCGCCGGGATCCTGCGGCCGTGCCGCCGGGCCAGTTCGTCGAGGAAAGACTCGATGAGGGCCGGGATGTCGGACGGCCGCTCGCGCAGCGGGGGAAGCGTGATCGGAAACACGCTCAAGCGATAGTAGAGGTCGCTGCGGAACGTGCCCTTTTCCATGGCGCGTTGCAGATCGGCGTTGGTGGCGGCGATGATGCGCACGTCGACTGCCGCCGACTTGGTATCGCCGAGCGGCCTGACTTCGCCCTCCTGCAGGAAGCGCAATAGTTTGGCCTGCAATCCGAACGGCATGTCGCCGATTTCGTCGAGAAACAGCGTGCCCTTGTCGGCCTCCTGCACGAGGCCGACCTTGTCCTGCACCGCGCCGGTGAATGCCCCCTTCTTGTGACCGAACAGTTCGCTTTCGAGCAGTGTTTCAGGCAGCGCGGCGCAGTTCTGCACGACGAACCGCTGCGGCGGGCGGCCGCTCAGGGCGTGGATGGCCCGCGAAAACACCTCCTTGCCGGTGCCCGTTTCACCCAACAACAGCACCGGCACGCGGCTCGTGGCGGCGCGCGCCACCAGATTGACGGCGGAACGGAAGGCAGGGCTCGACCCGACAGGCTTGGTTGCGGCACCGAGCGAGGCGAGTTCGGCATTCTTCATCTTGGTCGCGTCATCGCGGTCGGCGATCTCGACGGTCAGCCGCTCCAGGTGCTGGGTGAGCCGCCGGTTCTCGTCCTTGAGCCCGGCTTGACGCACCGCGGCGGCGGCGAGCGTCGTCACCGACTGGACGAGCGGCCTGAGCGCGTCCGGCAGTCCACAGGGCTTGCCGGAATTCGCATCGGCCAGATCCGTCAACCGCAATACGCCGACGGTGAACTCGTCGGCGAACCGGATCGGAGCGACGATGAGCGAGCCGCTGCGCCGGCGGTTCAATCGGTCGGCCTCGTAGAGCGGATCGAGTTCGAAGCCCGAATAGCGGTAGACGTCGGGGATATTGACGAGATTGCCGGTCAACGCAGCGAAGGCGTGCGGTTCGGTCAGGTTCGGCTTGGTGCCGTCGTAGAGGCCGACGGCCTCGGACGACAGCTGCGCCGGAACCATCGACTCGTGCTGAATGACGACCGCGTGCAGATGCCGCGCCGCGGCGTCGAGCAGCAGCACCGCGCCGCCCGCCGCCCCGGTCAGCGCACAGGTCTTCGCCAGCAGGGCGCCGAGCACGACCTCAAGCTTCTGTTCGCCGGCGAAGGCGGCGACCAGATGGCTCATGTCCTCGACCTCGACGGCTAATTTGACCATCGCATCCGCTACCCGCTCCCGGCTGTCACGCGGCGGCCTCATCGACGGCGGTCTCCTCCTCGCCGAAGACATAGTCGAACCCGCCGCCGTCGTTGACGTCAATAGTCAGCCGCTCGGGCAGTGTCTCGTCGGCAAGCCGCGCCAGCACTTCAGTGGCGATGTCCGGCAACAGCCGTCGGTTGACAATATGGTCGATGGCGCGGGCGCCGGTCTCGACCTCGGTGCAGCGCGCGGCGATCTGCTCGACCACCGCATCGGTGTAGTCGAGACCGATGCGATGCACCGTCCACAGCCGCTGCACGACTTTTTCCAGCTTCAACCGCACGATCGAGTTGAGCACGTCGCCGAACAGCGGGAAGAACGGCACGATCTGCATGCGGGCCAACAGCGCCGGCTTGAAGTGCTTCGACAGGATCGGCCGGATCGCCTCGGTGATCTGATCGGCGGTCGGCCGCGGCGTCATCTGCCCCAGTTCGGTAATCGCATCGGTGGCGAGGTTCGAGGTGAGGAAGATGATGGTGTTGCGGAAGTCGATCTGCCGGCCCTCGCCATCGGACAGCACGCCCTTGTCAAAGACCTGGTAGAACAGGTTCATCACTTCGAGATCGGCCTTTTCCACCTCGTCGAGCAGCACGACCGAATAGGGGCGCTGCCGGACCGCCTCGGTCAGAACGCCGCCTTCGCCGTAGCCGACGTAGCCGGGCGGCGAGCCGACCAACTTGGAGACGGTGTGCTTCTCCTGGAACTCCGACATGTTGATCGACACCATGAAGCGCTCGCCGCCGAACAGAAGATCGGCGATGGCGGTCGCCATCTCGGTCTTGCCGACGCCCGACGGACCGACGAACAGGAAGGTGCCCTGTGGCTGGCTCGGGCTATTGAGCGAGGCCTTGGCCGCCCGGATGCCGGCGTCGATCGCCTCGATCGCCTCGTTCTGCCCCTTGATGCGGCGGCCGAGGTTGGCGGCGAGGGTCAGGACGGCACTCGCCTCGTCGCGCACCATTGAGCCAAGCGGGATGCCGGTCCAATCGGAGATGACCTGGCCGATCGCTTCCGGCGTCACCTCGTAATGGACAATCGGGTTGCGGGCCTGGACGACGTCGAGTTCGCCAACCTTGGCAGCCAGCGCAGCGCGGACTCCAGCCTCGTCCGTGATCGCAACCGCACTCGCCTCGGCGGTTCCGGCCGCCGCCGCTTCGCCTTTCGGCTTATCGGCCATCGGTCCGATCGACAGCTTTTGCCTGAGCGCCAGGATATCGGCGACGAGATCCTTCTCGGCGGTCCACTTGCGCACGAGTTCAGCGAGTTCGGCCTCGATCTTGGCGGTCGCCGCGTCAATCTCCTCGATGCGCGTCGCGTCCGCGCCGGTATCGGCGGCGAGATCGCGCGACAGCGCATCGTGCTCGCGTTTCAGTTCGGCGATCTTGCGCTCGCGGCTGTCGATCACCTGCGGCTTGGCGCTGAGGCTCAGCTTGACGCGGGCGCAAGCCGTGTCGAGCACGTCGACCGCCTTGTCAGGCAGTTGCCGGCCGGAAATGTAGCGCGCCGACAGCTTGGCCGCCGCGACAACCGCATCGTCGCGCACGTAGACGCCGTGGTTCTTCTCGTAGGCGCCGCGCAGGCCGCGGATGATCGTGACCGCTTCGTCAGGCGACGGTTCGTCGAGCTTGACCAACTGGAAGCGGCGGGCGAGCGCCGGATCCTTCTCGAAGTACTTCTTGTATTCGCTCCAGGTGGTTGCCGCCACGGTCCTGAGTTCGCCGCGCGCCAAGGCCGGCTTCAGCAGGTTGGCGGCATCGCTGCCGCCGGCCTGGCCGCCGGCGCCGACGAGCGTGTGCGCCTCGTCGATAAAGAGGACGATCGGGGTGGGCGAGGCACGGACTTCGTCGATGACTCCCTTGAGCCGCGCTTCGAATTCGCCTTTGACCCCGGCGCCTGCCTGCAGCATGCCGAGGTCGAGCCCGACGAGTTCGACCTGACGCAGGAAATCCGGCACGTCGCCCTCGGCGATCTTCAGCGCCAGGCCTTCGACCACCGACGTCTTGCCGACGCCGGGCTCGCCGACGCAGATCGGGTTGTTCTTGCGCCGCCGCCCGAGGATGTCGATCATCTGCTGGATTTCGCGGTCGCGGCAGAACACCGGGTCGATCTTGCCGGCACGCGCCTGTTCGGTGAAGTTGATGGTGAAGCGGGCGAGCGCTCCGTCGGGAGCCGGCTTGAAGCTTTGACCGGCGGTCGTCGTCGACTTGCTGGCGACGGCCGGCTTCTGCGCGCTGAGAAGGTCGGATTCCTCCAGGCTGTCGCCGGTGACGTCGAAGAAGCGCGACCGCAACTCGCTCGGTCCGATCTGGCGCAGGACGTCGTAATAGGGGCTCGCCAGCAATCGCTGCTGGTCGGCAACCAGGGCGAGGAACAAGGTGCCCGAGCGGATCTGCGCAAAGCCCAGTTCGACCGACCCGATGAGCCAGGCATTGGTCAGCCAGTCGACCAGATTCGCCGAGAACACCGGGCGGCCGGAATGGCCGGCGCGCAGGTCCTCGACGGCACGCTGCACGGTCTTCTTGAACGCGGATGGCTCGATCTCGTAATGCCGCAGGATCGACTGAATGTCACGCTGCTGGTCGTCGAGGAACACGAGCAGCAGGTGATCGACCGTCACCTCGCCATTGCCTCTGGAGACGCACAGACCGGCGGCGGTTTCGAGCGAACGCTTGGTGTAGGCATTCAGCTTCCCAAGCAAGGACTTGAGATCGATCTGCATTGGTCCCCCCACAAAGGCAAATGAAAACACGGCCGAAGCACCGCAATCGGCGGTTCGACGGCAAGAGACATAGCATGTCGGGAAGTGGGCAAACACAGTCCCTTCAGTAAATACACGGAGCCGTTCCCGCCCTCCCTTGCCCGGCGGGACGGTGTCTGGCGATGGTGCCGGAACGTCCGCGCCATTCTCCTCAGCAGCCATCCGAACATGAAACGGCGATGACGAACCGCCGGCAAATGCAAGCGAAAGGCGGGATTCGGCACGCGAATCCGCCTCTCGCCGCTGTCCGTCGGGGACGGGGATCAGCCGGTAACCGGCGAGCGCCAATCGTCGGAGCCGGAGGTTCCGGCCACTTCGTGGGTCCACTCGATCTTGCGGTAGGAGAACATCCACGTTTCCATGTTGCCGTACTGGGAATTCTGCGGGTTCAGAACGTCCGGCAGCATGCCCTTGCCGTCGACGAACACGGCATCGGTCCACTTGATGGTGAAGTAGTGCTCCTGGGTGCCGGTGAGGCTGGTGCGGAAGAACTTCAGCGTCATCTGCATGGTCTCGCCGGTGCAGAGCGCCTGCCACATCAAGGGCGAGGCCTTGTCGAAATATTTCTGCACCATCGAGGGTTGATGCACGCGCTGGCCGGACGGCTGGCCGCTCTGCGGATCGCGCGGGATGATGACCTCGGCGCTGAAGCCCTCGATCAGCGATTCATCGGCATGCCCTTCCTGGTAGATATTGCCGATGCTGTCGGACGTGGTGGCGCCGCTGGTGATGTTGCCCTGTTTGGAGCCTTGGATGGAAAGATAGGCGGGAGTCGGCATTTGTGTCTCCTTCCGAGATCCGTGCTCGCCAATGCGGCGGCGGAAGGAACATTGCAGCGGGCATGCCAAGCCGTGATGACAGGAAATACGCTGGTATTTCCGCGTATTGACGGAAGGGCGCAGGGCGCTTGCGGGCGCAGGATTCGCCCAATTCACGCAACTGCGCAGAATTTTGCACAGTCCCGCAATCCAGCGATGCGCGCCAAGCACGCCGCACGCGCAATGATCTATCGCGGGTCGCGACACGGTTGTTCATCGGCCACAGTCGGCAAACGCCGTCCCTCGCCTGGCGCGACAGCCAATTCACGCGATTGACATCTGGTCGGCTTACTCCAACACTCGGTGCGCGGCCGAGAGGGGTACGTCCGACTACGGATGGACGTTTGCCGTGGGATTGTTGGACGGAGCGAATCGGGCGAGCAGCTCAGCGCCGTGCGATAATGCGTGCGTACAGCCGGTGGACGGGCAGGCGGGCTCGGCGGCCGGCAATCAGCAGTCGGAAAAACAACCTAAGGTAGGTGTTCGGTGCTGTTCGGCACGAGCACCGAGGGACAGTGTAGTCGGTAACGGCCATCTCAAGGGGTCAAATGTACGGCTGGAGGCCGGAACGTGGCTCCGACAGGGTCCGCGGCCGGTTGGTTGAGCTGAGAGGGGGCGAGTCATGTGCTTCACGCGTTATCCTGGTCGACTGGCTCTTGGTGATGGATCCGTGCAGCTGTGCGCTTGACCCTGCAATTGGTGTCGGGGCCGGCCGGTACCAGCGAGTCATCGGCTTTGCTCGGGTTTGACGAGCGCGGCGGCACGATCGGTCGCGCCCCGACGAATACCCATGTCGTCATCGATCCGGCCAACCGGATATCGAGCCAGCACGCCAATATCGATCTCAAAGACGGGTGCTTCCACCTCACGGATCTCAGCCGCAACGGCGTCTACTTCAACGAAGACCCGGAGCCGCTCGGGCGAGGCAACCGGCGCGCCATCGCCGATGGCGACCACATCGAATTCGGCCCGCTAGGCTACGTCGCGCAGGTGACCGGCGCCCCCAGTGTCGATGCTGTCCGTCCGACACGCCGCATCGATCCGTTGGCCGGACTGCAGCCAGCGCACGACTTGCCTGGCGACGGCCTCGGCGATCTGTTGCGCAGAGCACCGGGGGCGAGCGATCCGCTGGCACCCATGCCGCCGCGCGACGTTCGCCCGCCCGCTGCTTCTGCTGCCGACGAGCGGCCGTCGCCAAGCGAGAACTGGCAGGATTTGCTCCCGGCCGCTCCCGCTTCGCCGCAAGCGCAGCAACCGATGGTTCAACCGCGATCGAGCGCCGATCCGATCGATGACTTTCTGGCCGGCATCGCCGACAACCCGGCACTGCCGCTGCCATTGCCGGTAGCTGCGGCACCGGGCATTGCGCCGCAGCAAGCTCAAGCTCAATCGCGACGTACCGCCCCGGCCGGGCTGCCACGGTCCGAGCCGCCCCACGTCGAACAGCTGCCCAAGTTCGACTCGCTGCAGCAGCTCGAGACGTTTCCGCGGTCCGACCCACTGCCGGGCATTGACCTGCGGCCGATGGTCGCACAGCCGGACCGCTTGCTTGCCGTTTCGGGCCCGGCTTTGGCGGTTCGGTCCCCGGCGCACCAGGTCCAACCGGACCAGATGCCGATGCCCGGCGCCATGCGGCCGAGCGCGCCGTTTCCCGCAGGTTCGGACCCGGCCGTCGCCGCATCGCCGCATGTGTCGGCGCCGACCGGCGCCTATGCCCGGGGAACTGTGGCGCCAAGACAGCTCAATGCCGTCGGTCGGGCCGCGCTGCCGCCGGAACTGCAACCGTTCTACGTGGAACTTGGCGCCGACATCGCAGCAATCGTCGCTGTCGCGCCTGTGGACGCCAACGATCCAGTGGAAGCGATGCGACGCCGGGCGCAGGAGCGGCTGAAGGCGAGCCGGGCGCAGTCCAGCGACGTCGCGCCGGTTGCAGTCGCTGCCGCCACGGCAAACGAGGCCGAGGCGGCGGAGCGACGCGCGCGGCGGCGGCTCGATACCTTCTGGAACAGCCTCGGCGTCGATCCCGCCGCCGTCGATGCCGACAGCGAGGAGCAGATCCTCGCCGAACTTGGCCGCTTCGCCCGTGTGGCGGCGGAAGGAATGGTGCAGATCCTGTCGCTCAGACGCTCCGCCAAAGACGAACTGCGCATCGATCAGACCGTCATCCGGCAGGTCGATAACAATCCGTTCAAGCTATTTGCCAATGGCGATGCCGTGTTGCGTGACGCCGTGACGCATCGCGACAGTGCCTATTTGCCGCTGGCGACTGCCGCCGAACGCGGCATCGAAAACCTGAAGGAGCACAGTCTAATCGTCATGGTTGCATTGCAGGCCGCAATTTCCGCCGTCCACGCACGCTTCGATCCCGCCCTGTTGGAAGCCGACGGGCCGCGCACGGGGGTGTTTTTCCGCCGGCCCGACTATCGCCGGCTATGGCAGGCCTATCAGGCGCATCATCGCAATTTCAAACTGGATATGGACCGCAATGCCCGACAGGTCATGGAAGAGGCATTCGGTGTGGCGCAAGATCGTGTCGGGGGCCGCAAATGAAGCTTCGCAGTGAGGCGGCCGACGGCCCAGCCTGCGTCGACCGGTCCAGTCGCCGCCAGATTCTGTCTCGTCTTGTCGTCGGAGCGGCGGCTGCCGCCCTCGGGGGCTGTGCCGGACTGCACGATACGTCGACGAAGCTTGTGATCGACATCATTTCCGATCCGCAGATCAACCTCAACGAGAACGGACAGCCGGCCCCAGTCGTCGTCAGGCTGTACGAATTGAAGGATCTCGCGGCGTTCTCGTCAGCCGATTTCTTCGACCTTTTCGACAATGACGCCAAGGCGCTCGGCTCCGATCTCGTCAATCGGCGGGAATTCGAGATCAAACCGGGCGACAAGATCCACATCGAGGATACGGCCGGTTCTCCGGCGCGCCAGCTGGCGGTCATCGCCGGCTTCCGCGACCAGGCGAACGCGCGTTGGCGGGATTCGCGCGAGCTGGTGCAGGAGTCGACCAACCGGCTCGTCGTGCGGGTCACGGCACTCTCCGTGTCGTTCGAAGTGGCGCAGTATCGATTTTTCTGATTCCTTAGCCTCCGCTCTGGGTGGGTCACATCATGTCGGCGACAAACAAGCTCGTATGGCTCGAAGGCATGTTCGTGCGACCGCACCACTTCCAGCAATTCGACCGCTGGGTGGAGAGCGAGATCGACCAGCGCGCGACGGCCTTGACGCCGTTTCCCTGGGGTATCCGGCGGCTCGAGTTCGATACGCAGGCGCTGGCGCTCGGGCGCATCGCCGTCACCGAACTCGAGGCGGTACTGCCCGACGGCACCAGCTTGTCAGCGCCGAAGACCGCGCCGCTACCGCCGTCGCGTGGCATTGCCTCGACGACGTCGGACAAGCTGTTGAAATTGGCCATCCCGGTCCGCCGCTACGAGCTGGGCGATTTCGCCGCGCCGGGAGCGGCCGAGCCGAACAAGCGCTACGAAACGCTGATGCGCCCGACTCGCGACGCCAACCGCCCGCTCAGCGAGCCGATCGAGTTGTACATCGCCCGGCTCAAGTCGTCCCTCATCCTCGAGGATGAGCTGGAAGATGATCGCATCACCCTGCCGCTCGCCCGCATCCAGGAGGTGACGCCCTCCGGCGAGATCGTACTGCGGCCAACCTATGTGCCGCCACTGATGGCGATCGGGGCCTCGCGGGCGTTCCAGGTGATGCTGCGCGAGGTGCAAGTGATCTTGAAGAGCCGCGCCGACGCCATTGCCGGCCGCGTCGATCCGAGCCGCATCGCCGCCGATGCCGCCGGCCTTCTCGATCTGATCGCCCTCTCCGTCATCAACGGGCGCGAGGCGCTGATCACCCATTTCGCCAGCGTGGCGAGCCTGCATCCGGAGACGGTCTACCGTACCTTCGTCGAGCTCGTCGGCACCTTGAGCGCACTCGACGGGCAGCGCCGTCGCATGGTCAGCTTCCCGCCCTATGCCCACGACGACATCGAAGGCAGCTTCGCCCCGGTCGTAGCGGCGCTGCGCGATCTTCTGTCAATCGTCTACCAGGAGAAGTCGGTCGCGATCCCGTTGCAGAAGCGCGGCGTCGGCATCTGGGTTGGGACCATCGCCGATCGGACCCTGTTCGACAGCGCCCGCTTCATCCTCGTTGCGACGAGCGCGATTTCGACCGAGAGCCTGCGCAGCCAATTGCCGGCACAGACCAAGGCCTCGCCGGTCGAAGTGATCCGCGAACTCGTCAACCTGCAGTTGCCGGGCATTCCGCTCGCCGTTCTGCCGGCGGCGCCGCGCGAAATCCCGTTTCTGCGCAATGCCGTCTATTTCGAGCTTGAACGGTCCGGTGACCTATGGCGGCGGCTGCCGCAGTCGGCCGCTTTCGCGCTGCACTCGAGCGGCGACTACCCGGAACTCAAGTTCGAGCTTTGGGCCGTGCGTGGCGAATAGCCGGAGGGAGGCGCAGTGATCGAAGATCTGTTTCCCCCGACCGAACCGACGGCCGTCGATGTCACACGGCCGAATGCCCGCCATGCCGAAGCCGCCGGTGCGCGGGTCGAACCGCCGCGGCTGTCCGCCAGCGGCCCGACTGCTCCGTCCGCCGCCGCTCCGCCACGCTCAGGCCTGTCGCCCGCCGGTTTGCCGTCCTCGCGTGCCGCTCCTGCCGCCCAGCCGGCCCGCAGTGCTGCCCCTGCCGCCGATCGGATCGACAATTTCCTGTTCGGTGCCTCCGGCCAGCCAGCCGCGCAGCCAGCACAGGCCCGTCAGCCGGGCGACGCCGTGCTCGCCATCCGCGAACCGAAAATCGAACATGAGACGCTGGTCGTCGCTGCCGAACCGATCTTCGTCCTCGTCACGCAGCTGCGGACAGCCCGCGCCGACGCGGATCTGCGCGCCCTGCGACAGAAGGTTTCGCAGGAGCTGCGACGGTTCGAGGACGCCGCCAACCGCTTCGGCGCCCGCGCCGAGGAGGTGACCGCGGCGCGCTATGTGCTGTGCGCGCTGACCGACGAGACGGTACTGACGACCCCCTGGGGAAGCCGGTCCAGCTGGAGCGCCAACTCGCTGCTGTCCGAACTGCACGGCGAGACCTGGGGCGGCGAGAAAGTGTTCCAGATTCTCGACCGGATCATCGCCAGCCCGGCGCAGCACGTCGCGCTGCTGCGCCTCGTCGACATGGCGCTGATGCTCGGGTTCGAGGGCCGCTACCGCGTGATCGACAACGGCCGCTATCAGCTGGAAGATCGGCGCAACGATATCGGCCGGGTGCTGAAATCGATCCTGCCGCAGCCGCCCGACGAGCTTTCCGGCCAGTGGCAGGGGGTGGCGTCGACCGATCGTCTGCGCCGCTACGTGCCGTTCTGGATCGTCGCCGTCTCTGCCGCGGCGGCACTGGCGATCCTCTATACAGTCTTACAGTTCAGCCTCGTCCAGGCCGTCGATCCGATTGATCAGCGCCTGCAGGCGATCGGCAAAGTATCGAGTTAGGTAGGAGTGACGATGCTGGCGGGTTTTCTGGCGGCGATCCTGCGCCCGCGCTTCCTGTTCACGTTGATCGGGTTGATCGCGCTTGCGCTGCTCGTCTGGTTCGCCGGGCCCTGGCTGGTGATCGGCGACTGGCGCCCGCTGGAGGCGGCTTCGACGCGCCTTGCCGTCGTCATCGCCATCTTCGTCGTCACCTTCCTGACCAACTTCATCCGCCGCTACATGGCGCATCGCGCCAATCAGCGGATGATCCGCAGCCTGTTGGATCAGAACGCGCTCGGCAGTCTGGCCGGAGAGGCCGACGATGCCGAGGTCGAGATCCTGCGCGAGCGGTTCGAGCAGGCGCTGAAGCTCTTGCGCGAGACCCAGACCGGGGATGCGCGCGGTGGCCGGCGCTATCTGTCGGAACTGCCCTGGTACGTGATCATCGGCCCGCCCGGATCGGGCAAGACGACGATCCTGCGGAACTCCGGCCTGGAGTTCCCGCTCGTCGACAAGATGGGCAGCGAGGCGGTGCAGGGCGTCGCCGGCACGCGCTATTGCGACTGGTGGTTCACCGACGAGGCGGTGCTCATCGACACCGCCGGCCGCTACTCGACCCAGGACGTCAACGCCGACAAGGACCGCAGATCCTGGCGCGGCTTCCTCGACCTGCTGACAGAGCATCGCCGGCGCCGGCCGGTCAATGGCGTGATCCTGGCCGTCAGCCTGCCCGACATTCTGGACCAGAACTCAGAGACCCGCCAACGGCATGTGACAGCACTCAGGGCGCGCATGCAGGAGCTGATGAAGACCTTCGGCCTGAGGCTGCCGGTCTATCTGATGGTCACCAAGGTCGATCTCGTTGCTGGTTTCAACGAATTCTTCGACGATCTCGACGATCGCGGTCGCCAGCAGATCTGGGGCGTCACGTTCCAGATGGGCGGCGCGCTCGACAGTCACAAGGCGTTCAACGACGCCTTCGACGATTTGTTCCAGCGGCTCGAGAGCCACCTGACGGGGCGCCTGCACGACGAGCGCGACGTCGGCCGGCGCGGCCGGATCTATGCCTTCGGTCGCGAGGTCGCCAGCATGCGCGCCGCGCTCGCGACCTTTGTCAGCGACGTGTTCAGACCCAACCGTTACGAGATGGAGCCGATCGTTCGTGGCGTCTACTTCACTTCGGGCACGCAGGAGGGCACGCCGGTCGATCGTCTGGTCGGCACCTATGCGCGCACCTTCGGCCTGAGCCCGAGCCAGCCGCCCCCGTTCTCCGGGCATGGCAAGGCCTATTTCATCCGCCGGCTGCTATCCGACGTGATCTTTCTCGAACAGGGACTGGTCGGGCGCAATCTGAAGCTCGAGCGGCGGCTGGCGCTGGCCCATACCGCTGGCTATCTGGGAACAGCCGGCATCGGCGTGCTTCTGGCGCTCCTCTGGCTCGGCGCCTACGCGCAGGGCGAGCTGCGGCTGGGACAGACGGCCGGCGTCTCCACCCGCGTCGAGCGGGAAATTGCCGCGAGCCGCGATGTCCGCGACGTGGCGAGCCTAGTGCCGCTGTTCGATGCCGGCGCAGATCTCGCCCGGCTCAACCGCGGCAACCAGCTGTTCGGCCTGTTCACCAGCTTCGGCCTGTCGGTCGACAGCCGTCTCGCCGGTCAGTCGAGCGACGTCTACGATCGCATCCTCGTGCAATACCTGTTGCCGGCCTTCGCCGAGCGGCTGCGGCTGCGATTGCAGCTGATGACGGCGGCGTCGCAGGGCGATCTCGGTCCATTGCGCAACCTGCTGCAGACCTACCTGATGCTCGGCGACGCCGGGCATTTCAACAGCAGCGCTATCGCCACCGATGCGCGTCAGGAGATCGAGGTCATCTATCCGCTCGATCCGACCAAGCGGAAGATCTTGCAGGCACATTTCGATCGGTTGCTGCAACTGCTGCCGGCGCCGCTCAAGCTCAACGATCGCACCATCGAGCAGGCGCGGGCGCGCTTGCGACGGATCCCCGCCGCCGATCAGGTCTACCAGCGGCTGGTGCGCGACGGGCTCAACAATGCCGCGCTCGGTTCGTTCGATTTGACTCCGATCGTCCTGCCCGGCGGACTCGACGTCACCAACCCCAACCGCAGCGCGCCGGTCCTGCACGTCCCCGGGCTGTTCACCAAGCGCGGCTTCTACGATTTCGTCCTGCCGCAGCTGCCGCAGATGGTCCGGGAGGGGCAAGGCACCGACTGGGTGCTCGGCGCCAGCACCGTCGACGACGCCGCCTTCCAGCAGGTCACCAAGCGGGTCGCCGATCTTTATGTCGCCGACTACATCGGACGCTGGCGGTCGCTGCTGAAGCAACTCGGCGTCCCGCCGTTCGGCGATGTCTCCCAGGCTCAGGGCATCCTGCAGACGCTCGCCGCGCCGACCTCGCCGATCACCCTGCTGATCGACGGTCTGCGCGAGAACACCACGCTGCCGCCGCCGTCGAAGGACGAGGCGCAGGCACCGACGGCGAAGGATGCGACGGCCTTGGCGGCGAAGCCTCCGTCGAAAGCGGACGCCGCCACGCTCGGCAGGGATGCGCTGAAGACGGCCTTTGCCGAACTGTCGCCGGACTCGCTCGAGCGCGTCTTCCCCGACCGCAATTGGCCGGGAACGAGGATTGGCGAACCGTTCCGCAACATCGCCCAGCTGGGGACGCCGAGCAACAGCCAGCCGGCCGGCACGCAGCGCATCCAGGAGCTGTTCGCCAATCTGTTCAATGTTCTGTCCGGCGTTGCCGCAGCTCCCGATCCCGCCGCCGCCGGCTATCAGCTGGTCGAGCAGAGACTGAAATCGCCCGGCAACGACCCCTTCTCGCTGATCCGACTGGATTCGGCGCTGCGGCCGGAGCCGATGCGCACCATCGAGCGTTCGATCGCCGGCAATGCCTGGACGCTCGTCGTCCGCCTGGCATTGCAGAACGTCAATGCCAACTGGCAGAGGGATGTATTGCCGGTTTGCCAGAACACGCTCGCCAACCGCTTCCCGTTTGACCCAAAGTCCGACGCGGAGGTGTCGATCGGCGATTTCGGCGAATTCTTCAAGAAGGGTGGCGTGATCGAGTCCTTCTTCAACAAGTATATGTCGCTTCTCGTGATCGGGCAGAAGAGCCGCTTCGTTCCCGCCGTGATCGACGGTCAGTCGATGCCGTTCCAGGAGGCCTCGCTGGAAGAGTTTCGGCTGGCGCAGCAGATCCAGCAGACGTTCTTCGCCGACGGCGGCCAGGCGCCGCTGGTGAAATTCTCCATCGAGCCTTTGTTCCTCGACAGCCGCGCCTTCCGCGCCAGCCTGATGCTCGACGACAAGGAGGTGCTCTATCGGCACGAGCCGACGCGCGCTTACGACATGCAATGGCCGAACCGGCTCGATTCCAGCGTCGCGTCCTTGACCCTCGGAATGGTCGATGGCACGACGATCCGTGACGAACGCCGTGGCCAATGGGCATTCTTCCGGCTGTTGCGGTCGAGCCGGCTCGCCGCGCGCGGCAGCTACGACCGCTTCACCATGGAGTTCGTCGGCAAGGATGACGTCAAGGCCGTCTATGCGCTGTCGGCGGCGCACGCCACCAACGCCTTCAACTTCGAATCTCTCTTCAATTTCCGTTGCCCCGATGTCCTCTAGCGCGGCGGCCGAATTCGCGGGCGTGATCGGCCTGACCGGCAAGATCCCGACGAAGGCGGATTTCGTGCATCTGCGGCTGCCCGGCCTGTTCACGCGGCCGTGGGAGGAGTGGGTCGAAGCCGTCATGCGGCTCGGCGCCGCCGACGACACCCACGACTGGCAACGGCGCTTCCTGGTGTCGCCGGCCTGGCGCTTCGCGCTCGACGCCGGCTGCCTGGGGCCGCCATGGTGGGCCGGCGTCCTGGTGCCGTGTTCGGACAGCATCGGGCGGATCTATCCGCTGACGGTCGCCGCCGGCGGCGAGTCCGGCGGGCCGTTGGGCGATGACGTACTGGCGGTTTTCGAGGATGTGGCGCTGGAACTTGTCGATGGCGCCATCGAGCCGGAGGGAGCCGCCGATCGGCTGAGCGACTGCGTGAAACGGCGGTTGCCGCCGCCGGCCGATCAGCCAAGTCACGCCTGGCACGATGCCGCCGGTGGGCCGGTGCTGCTGCGCCTTGGCGACGCGGCTGCGGCAGACCTGTCAGCCGAGCCGCCGGTCAGCCGATTCTGGCACCGCGCCTGGGGTGACCAGCCGGCATTGCAGCTGACCGCATCCGGACTGCCGCCACCGCAGGCATTCATCAGTCTGGTCGACGGAACCTGGCCTCGACGCGACTGGATACGACTGGCTGGGGAGAGACGCTAATGCCGCAAACCCTGTCGTTCACCTCATCGCTGCATTCTACCGGCGGCGACGCTCCGACCGGCCGGTACGACGCATCGCTCGAGGACCCCGACGAGGGCCTGTTTGCCCTCGTCAGCGCTAAAGGAATGCCGGCCGAGGCCGAATTGGCGGCCCGTTCGGTACGCGAGATCCTGCGGCGCTCGCTCATGGGGCAGACGGTGCCGCTCGGTGAACGGGTGCTGATTGCCGAGGAAGCGCTCGAGTCGATCGCATGGGTGTTGCGGGAGGATGCCGAAGCCAAGCGCACGAGCCCCGTCGCGTTGGCCTACGTCGTCGCGCTGGTTGCCGACGGCTGGCTCGCCGCGGTTGCATTGGGCGAGGCGACGCTGCACGTGGTCCGCTCCGGCTCGCTCTATCGTCTGGTTGGCCGGGATGCGCTCACCGACGAGGCGACCACCGCAACCAAACGCGTCGTTCGGCTGCTGCCGGGAGACCGGCTGCTGCTGTCGTCGGCCGCTCTGGCTCGGCATCTTGACGAGCCGACGCTGGCGCATGAGATACGGGCGTTTGGCGAAGACTGGGCCAGACGCCTGGTGGCGCGCCACGCCGGGGCCGATCCGATCAATGCAATCGAGATCGGCTGCATCTGAACCGGTGCGGAATCTCCGCCGCGCGTGGTCAGGGGGGGCAAGCTCC
>JARLIU010000226.1 GCA_031291595.1 Ancalomicrobiaceae bacterium
GATTGCGCTGACCGCGCTCGGTTTGGCCATGATCGCCGCCCCGGCTTGCGCCGCCGACCTGAACGCGCCGCAGCCTTATCCGCCGGCTCAGCCCTATGCCGGCTTCACTCAAGCGTCGCCGATGGCCAACTGGGCGGGCGCGTATCTCGGCGCCAACGCCGGCTACTCCTTCGGCAACCTGTCCAATTCGGTTCCCGGCGTCGGCAAGCTCAGCTCCTCGATCAACGGCGCACTGATCGGCGTCTACGGCGGCGTCAATGCCGTCCTGTCCGGCAATATCATCGTCGGCGCCGAAGGCGATCTGAACCTGTCCGACCAGCGTAACACCCAGACCAACGGCTTCGACAGCTACAAGGGCACCTCGTCGTGGAACGGTTCGGTGCGCGGCCGCGTCGGCACCGCGATCGACCGCTTCATGCCGTTCGCCACCGCCGGTCTGGCCTTCGGCGAGAACAAGCTGACGGTGAACGGCGCCACCGATTCGGCCAGCCAGGTCGGCCTCGCCATCGGCGCCGGCGTCGAAGGTTTCGTCACCGATCGCATCACGCTGAAGGGCGAGCTGCTGTACGAGGGCTTCGGCGACGTCTCGCACACCATCGGCGGCACGACCTACAAGACCAATATCTCCTCGGGCATCTTCCGTATCGGCGCTGCCTACAAGTTCTGATCCCGGCGAACCGGAGATCAGGGCGAACCGGACTTGCCGCGGCCGGCCCCCAGGGTCGGCCGTTGGCGTTTGCGGGCTTCGGCACATTGCCGCACGCGCTGGGCAATCGACTTTGTTTCGCCGCGGCGTCAGGATAGAGGCGCGGTCGCCCGCCCGCCGCCCCGGCCGGCGCCGAACCGTCATTCGCGACAACCGCCCGTCCTGCAAATCGGCCGCCTCATGCCTTCGCCCCATCAGCCTTCCCTGTCAGATTCGCCCGCCGCGCCGGCGACCGGCGTCACGCGCGCGCCGGACGGCCATCTGTGGCTCACTCCGCGCTCCGCCGCCTGGCTCGCCGACCGGCGGCTGGCCAAGCTGATGCGGGTCGTTGCCGGGGAGGACGAGGAAATCCGTGTCGTCGGCGGCGCCGTGCGCAACGCGCTGCTGGGCCGCACCGTCTCCGACATCGACCTTGCCACCACCGCAACGCCCGACGTGGTCATGGCCCGGGCGAAGTCGGCTGGCATGAAGCCGGTTCCGACCGGCATCGATCACGGCACGGTCACGGTGGTGGTCGACGCCCACCCGTTCGAGGTCACCACGCTGCGCGAGGACGTGGAGACGCACGGCCGGCGGGCCACCGTGCGCTTCGGCCGCGACTGGTCGGCCGATGCCCGGCGGCGCGACTTCACCATCAATGCGCTCTATGCCACCGCCGACGGTGAGGTCGTCGACCTCGTCGGCGGCATCTCCGATTGCCTGGAACGCCGCATCCGCTTCATTGGCTCGCCGCAGGACCGCATCCGCGAGGATTATCTCAGGATCCTGCGCTTCTTCCGCTTCCACGCCATCTACGGCGACGGCCAGCCGGATGCCGGCGGCCTGGCGGCCTGCATCGCCCTGGCCGACGGCATCGCGACGCTGTCGGCCGAACGCATCGGCCAGGAGATGCTGAAGCTGGTGGTGGCCGAGGCCAGCAACCGCGTGCTGCAGATCATGGCCGAGACCGGCATCCTGAGGCGCATTGCCGATTTCGACGCCGACGTCGCCGCACTCGCCCGGCTGAACGCCCTGCTCGGGCAACTACCCGCCGAGATGCGCCCCACCGACGACGCCGGCCTGCGGCTCGCCGCGCTGTGCGGCGAGAGCGCGGCGGCGGCGTTGCATCTGGCCGAGCGCATGCGGCTGTCCAACGCGATGCGCGACCGCATGGTGGCGGCCATCGACCTGTCGAAAACGGTTGGCGACGACTGCGACGAACGGGCCGTTCGCGCCCTGGTGTTCAAGGCCGGCAACCAGCGGACCCGCGATTGCCTCCTGGTCGCTGCCTGCCGACCGACGGCCGAAAAGCTGCAGCTGCGGTTGCCCGACCTGATCGTCTATGCCGCCAGCTTTCAGCGTCCGCACCTGCCGGTCAACGGCCGCGACCTGATCCGCCACGGGCTTGTCCCCGGCCCGGACGTCGGCGCGGCCATTGCGACGCTATCCGAACGCTGGATCGACAGCGACTTCACTCTCGACCGGGACAGGCTCATCGCCACCCTCGCGCCGGACTCGCCCATAGTCCCGAGACGCTAAGGACATTGCGGATAGGAATAGCCGCCGGATCGCAGGCCCTGGAGCAGAATGCATTCGGACGGACCGCTCTCGGCGATCCATCGACGAGTTGATCGCAGCCCGATCACAAGATGAGAGCGCCAGCTCGGCTGTCACGTGCGCCCCTATGTCGGCACCGCACGTCGCGAGCCGATCAATCGTCCTCGACCTCGTCCTCGTCGTCGGCAAAATCGACAGCGAATACCACTTCGAGTGGCAGGGTGGCGGTCTTGAACTCTTCCGACTTGTCGGCGTACCAGGTGACGGTCGCCGTCTTCGCCTTCTTGTCGAGCGCGGTGATTGTCACCGACACTCCGCCCGACTTGAGCATGACGACGGAGCCGATTTCCAGATCGCTAGTGGCCATGGAACACCTCTGCTGCCCTGGGGCATGAATCACAGGCTTTTCAGAATAGGGCCAACCCGGTTCGCTGTCTTGGTGCAAATCCGCAGCACACAGTTTTACGAACGCGGAATGCGCTCGCCCCGCCACGGCCTGACCGCCATGCCGGATTGCAGCCAGCCGCCCTTGAAGCGGTCGAGGCCTTGCGAGAACTGCAGCTTGACCAGTCCCGAGCCGTAGCCGTCGTGCCAGCGGCAGGTCAGCCGGCGCAGGCCCGTGGGTTCGCAATGATCGAGCGTGCCGCGTTGGCGCTGGCCGTTGTCCTCGAGGAAGGAGTAGCTGCCGACCAGCCGGCCGTCATCGGTCTGCGTGAACTGGGTCTGCCCGGGGTGCATCGCATCGCCGCTCCAGATCTCGCCCGCATAGATGTCCGGCACCTGCTGCCACCACAGATCCTCGGCCGCTGCCGGCGCCGCCAGGACCAGCGGCAGGAGAAGGCTCATCGACCGCAGCTGACGCATTGCCCGCCTCATCCCGTTGGCCGCTGGTCGCACCGACGCTCACCCGACCGCCGGCGTCACGGCCATTTTGCCATCGGCGGCATGGACGACAGGACCGAATCGACGTTGCCGCCGGTCTTCAGGCCGAAGATCGTGCCACGATCATAGAGTAGGTTGAACTCAACATAACGACCACGGCGAATCAACTGTTCCTCGCGCTCGGCCTCGCTCCAGGGCGCGGCATAATTGGCCCGCACCAGTTCGGGATAGATGTCGGCGAACGCCAGGCCGACACTCCTGGTGAAGGCAAAATCGCGGTCCCAGTCGCCGGTATCGAGGTAGTCGTAGAAGATGCCGCCGATGCCGCGCATCTCGTTGCGGTGTTTGAGGAAGAAATACTCGTCGCACCAGGTCTTGTAGCGCTGGTAGTCCATGCCGTGCGCATCGCAGGGCGCGCGCATCGCCGCATGGAAGCGGATCGTGTCCGGATCCTCCTGGCTGCGCCGGCGATCAAGCACCGGCGTCAGGTCGGCGCCGCCGCCGAACCACTGCTTCGTCGTCACCACCATGCGCGTATTCATGTGCACGGCCGGCACGTGCGGATTGTGCAGATGGGCAATCAGCGAGACGCCTGACGCCCAGAAGCGCGGATCCTCGGTGGCACCCGGGATCTGCGAGCGGAATTCCGGCGCGAACTCGCCGAACACCGTCGAGACGTGCACGCCGACCTTCTCGAACACCCGCCCCTTCAGGATCGCCATCACCCCGCCGCCGCCGGGCGTGCCGGACAAATCGGCGCGGTCCCACGGTGTCCGGATGAAGCGGCCGGGCGTGCGATTGCCGAACGGCGCGTCCCCGGGCAGATCGTCCTCCAGCGCCTCGAACGCCGCAACGATGCGGTCGCGCAACTGTTCAAACCAGCTCTTGGCACTTGCCTGCCGCTGTTCCAGGGTCATCGGCCGCACTCTCCCGATCCTCGCGTTGAACCTATGCCGAAACGTCCGGCGCCGGCCAGACCACTCGGATGACGGTAATCGGCGTGCCGTCGCCGCCGGATTTCGTCCGGCTGTCGGCCTCGCGCCCGCCGAGCCGGGCATAGACCGCGCGGGCCTCGCGATTGGCATCGATCACCCAGAGGTAGAGACCCCGCCCGGGCGACATCGCTGCCGACTTGCCGCAGACGGCATCGAACAGCGCTCGCCCGACGCCCCGGCCCTTCGCCTCGGCCGCGACATGGAAATTATCGATCAGCCCGCCGAACTCGGCATCCTTCTCCGCCTCGAACGCGATGAAGCCGAGCGGACGATCCCCCTCCCGGGCGATGAGGACCATCGGCGCCGCCGTTCCGGCAAGCCGCGCCCGCCAGAAGGCCGCACGCTCGGCCTCCACCGCTCCGTCGAGATAGGCGTCGGACAGGATGCCGCGATAGGTGGTACGCCAACTCGCCGCGTGCAGCGCGGCGACGCTGTCCGCCGCCTCGGGGCCGGCCGGCCGGATGGAGATATCAGGGCTCATGCGCCGATCCATAGACCGGGCCGGCCTTGCTTGGAAAGTCCGCCGTCGGGCGCCCCGGCAAACCGGGGTCCGCCGTGGGGAAGCCGCCCGTCTGCCGCAGCGCCTCGGCCGTGACGATCGCCGCGGCGACCGCGACGTTCAGCGACCGCATGCCGGCGCGCATCGGGATCAGCACCCGGCTGTCGGCACCCGCATGCACGTCGTCCGGCACGCCGGCCGATTCCCGCCCGACCATCAGCACGTCGCCCGGTGCGTAGGCGAAATCGATATAGGCGACGGCCGCCTTGGTCGAAAGCAGAACGAGCCGCCGTCCCTGCCGCCGCCGCCAGATCTCGAAGTCGGCGAAGCACGCGTGCCGGGTCACCAGCGCCGCCGGCAGATAGTCGAGCCCGGCGCGCCGGAGGCCCTTGTCTGTGAGGACGAAGCCCGCCGGCTCGATCAGATCGACCTCGATCCCGAGGCAGGCGGCCATGCGCAGCATCGTTCCGGTATTTTGCGCGATATCGGGCTCGTACAGCGCTAGACGCACGTCTGATCCTTTCCATTCCGGCAGATGCGGCAGCGCCGGA
>JARLIU010000227.1 GCA_031291595.1 Ancalomicrobiaceae bacterium
GAAGCGGGACACGAACAGGCCATTCAGCCAGCCGACGGCAACGCCCATTGCCACCGCCACCAGCATCGCCAAGCTGAAGTGCATCTCGGCCTGCAGTCCAGTCGCCAACAGGCCGGCAAACGCCAGGATCGAGCCGACGGAAAGGTCGATGCCACTGGTGCGGACGACCACCAGCATGCCGAGGCTGAGAAATCCGTTAGTGACGATCTGCCTGGAGATATTGACGATATTGCGTTGCGTCAGGAACGAATCCGAAGCGCAGGTGGCGAAGATCACCAGGATGAGGATCGCTGCGGCAAACAGCAGATCGGCTCGGCTGTATCGATTGAGAAGGGATCTGGACCGTTCAGGGCTGGGCAGAGCGTCCATGGGGCATGCGTCTCCTGGATTGATCAGTCCGGCTGCGCGAGGCCGGCCGCATAGCGGAACAGGCTTTCCATGCTGAAGGCGTCCGGCAACAGTTCGGCGGCCAGACGGCCTTCGCGCATGACCAGGATGCGGTCGGAAATCCCAATGACTTCGGGCATTTCGGACGAGATGAGCAGGACCGCCGCGCCGTGCGAGGCGAGTTCGGCGATGATGCGGTAGATCTCCACCTTGGTGGCGATATCGACGCCGCGTGTCGGCTCGTCGAAGATGAACACCTTGATGCCGTCGGCCAGCAGCCACTTGGCGAGCACGACCTTCTGCTGGTTGCCGCCCGACAACTGGCGGACGGGACGGTCCACTCCGGGCGAGCGGATGGAGAGGCTCCTCACCTGTTCCTCCATCAGCCGACTGCGCTCGGCACTGTCGATGACGCCGTAGCTGGAGATGCGGTCGAAGCAGGCGAACATGGTGTTATTCTCGACGCTGTCATCGAGCGCCAGGCCGTCGCCCTTGCGGTCCTCGGTGATCATGGCCAGGCCGCGGCGCACCGCCTCCCGCGGCGTATGGATCGTCACCTCGGCACCGTCGATGCGGACGCGGCCGCGCTCGGCCGGACGCGCCCCGAAGATCACCTTGGCGACGTCGGTTCGGCCGGCCCCGACCAGCCCGAACAGGCCGACGATCTCGCCGGCCCGTAGCTGGAAGCCGATGTTCTCGAACGTGCCGGCGACGGTCAGTTGCTCGACTTCCAGCACCACGCGGCCGGGGATCCGGTCGCGCGGCGGAAAGATGGCGGCGAGCGGCCGGCCGACCATCGCCTCGATCAGTCGGGCCTCGTCGACCGTGTCGAGTTCGCCTTGCAGCACGCTGGCGCCGTCTTTCAACACCACGAAGGCGTCGGCGATCTGGAAGATCTCTTCGAGCCGGTGCGAAATATAGAGAACCGTCGTTCCCGTCTCGGCCAGCCGGCGAACCGTGGCGAACAGCCGATCGGTTTCGTGCGCGGAAAGGACCGCCGTCGGCTCGTCGAGGATCAGGATCGCCGGCTCGTTGACCAGCGCCTTGGCGATTTCGACGATCTGCTGCTTCGACACCGACAGATCGCTGACCAGCATCGTCGGATCGATCTCGGGGAAGCCGAACTCGGCCAGCACCCGGCCGGCGATGCGGTTGGCCGCGCTCCAGTCGATGACCCAGGGGATGCGCTTCTGCGGCATGCGGCCCAAGAGCATGTTCTCCGCCACGCTCAAATGCGGCAACAGGCTCAGCTCCTGGTAGACGGTGCAGATGCCGAGCGCCATGGCGTCGGCCGGACAGTCGATGCGCACCGGCACTCCGTCCATGAAGACGCGGCCGCTGTCGGGCACGACGGCGCCGGACAGCATTTTCATCAGCGTTGACTTGCCCGCGCCATTTTCGCCGCACAGCGCCAGCACCTGCCCCGTCCCGACCGAGAAGGAGATCTCGCGTACGGCCGGGTTGCCGTCGTAGCTCTTGGCGATCCGTTCTACGGTCAGCGTCGGCATCCTAGGCCTCCGGCCCCAGCACGTCGGTCAACAGCAGCGTCTTTTCCTTGCTCATGTGCAGAAGCGTGTCGTGGATCCCTTCGCGGGAGTTGCCGCTCCACTTGTTGCCGCCGAACGGCAAGGTTTCGACCCGCACGGCCGTCGTGTGATTGACCACCACGGTGCCGACGTCGAGCCGCTCGTAGGCGCGCATGACGCGACGGATATCGCGGGTGAAAATGGCGGCCTGCAGCCCGAACGGCGTGGCATTGGCGAGGTCGAGCGCCTCCTCGAAGCGATCGAACGGTATCAGCGGCAGCACCGGGCCGAACGTCTCGTCCTCGAACCCGGGCGTGCCCGGTTGGACATCGGTCAGCACGGTCGGGGCGAAGAAATTGTCCTTGCGGCTGCCGCCGATGCGGATGCGGGCACCATCGGCCACCGCCTGTACCACCTGCGCCTCGACACGGTCGGCGGCGCGCGCGTTGATCAGTGGGCCGACGTCGGTGTCCGCCAGCATGGGATCGCCGAGCTTGAGCTGTGCTGTACGCTGTACCACCTTGTCCAGCAGCGCCTCGAACACCGGACGCTCGACCAGCACGCGTTTGACTGCGCAGCAGATCTGGCCGTTGCCGCTGGTGAAGCGACCGGCGACGAGCGCCGCGGCGACGTGATCAAGATCGGCATCGGCGCACACGATCGTGGCATCGTTGCCGCCAAGTTCCAGCTGCACCTTCTTCAGGGTTGCCGCCGCGACCTCGAGGATACGCCGGCCCGCCGCCGTACTGCCCGTCATCGAGATCATCTGCACGCCGTCCGAGCGCACCAGCGCCTCGCCGACGTCGCGCCCGCCGGTCAGCAGCTGATGCGCCGCCGGCGGCAATCCGGCCTCCTGCAAATAGCGGCTGATTTCGATGATGGTGAGTGGGCAATCTTCCGGCGCCTTGGTGATCACGGCGTTGCCGGCCGCCAGGCCGCCAGCCACCTTGTGGCTCCACAGTTCAGCGGGATAGTTGAACGGCACGATGGCGGCGACGACGCCGAGCGGCTCATGCCGGGTGATGGCGAGCGAGCGCTCGCGTCCGGGAATGGCATCGAGCGGTACGGACTTGCCAAACAGGCGCTTAGCCTCCTCGGCATAGCCGCGAAAGATGCGGGCGGTCACCCCGATTTCAGCGGTCGTCTCGGCGAGCCGCTTGCCGTTCTCCCGGCAGAGCAGCTTGCCCAGCTCGAGCTGATTGGCCTCGATGCGCCGCGCCACCGCTTCCAGTAGCTCGTAGCGGCGATGCGCCGGCAGCGCCGCCATCGCCACTCGTCCGCCCTGTGCCGCGGCGACGGCACGCGCCACATCAGCGGCGCCAGCCCGTGGCACATCGGCGATCCGATCGTTCGTCGCGGGGTTGAGCACGGGGTCGACGGCCCCGGTCGCGGCCGCAGTCCAGCCGTCGTCAATCAGCATGTCCATGGTGGCTCCTCCCGCCGTCTTGTTAGTTCATAAATTGAATGACGTCAATGAGTATTGAAATTGACATCGAGTATCGATTTTTATATACGAATATTGAACAAGGAGTCGACATGACGGAAGTGGATGGCAACATCAGCGCGACCGCGCTCAAGGCATTGAGTGTTCTCGATTTTTTGGGAGAGCAGAAGCGCGCCGTGTCGGTCAACGACGTCGCCGATGGCATTGGTGCCGATCGGGCGACGGCCTACCGCATGCTGATGACGCTGGTGCAGGCCGGCTACGTGCTGCGCGATGCCAGCCAGAAGAACTACCGCATCGGCTTCAAGCTGCTGTCGCTGGCGCGCAATCTCGTCAGCGACGACGAGCGCAGCCGCGCCATTCTCGACTGCCTCCGGCTGATCTCCGACGAGACCGGCGAGACGGTGCACTACACCGCGCTCGACAGCGATAGCGCCGTGCTGGTGTTCCGCGCCAAGGGAACGCAGCGCGTGAGCGTCGATTTTCAGATCGGCGATCGCTCTCCGCTGCCGTGCACGTCGATCGGCAAGGTGCTGCTGGCCTATTCCGACCAGCGCTTCGTCGAGCGGATCATTGCGCAAGGGCTGACGAAGGTCGCCCCGCGCACGATCACCGACGCGGACGAGATGCGCCAGGAGTTGGCGACGGTCCGCGCCCAGGGATTCGCCATCGACGACCTCGAATTCGCCGAGGACATGCGCTGCATCGCCGTGCCGGTGTTCGAGAACGGCGCGCAGGTGCCGGGAGGCATCGCGATCTCCGGGCCGAGCAGCCGCTTCGATCTCACCAAGCTGGACCAGTTGCGGCAGATCATGACGCCGCGCGCGCTGGAGTTGTCCAGGAAACTGTCTGGATAGCGATCGCAATAGCCGCGCTATCGTCAACGATTAGGTCGACCAACTTGGGGGTGGATGCCCGTGAACAGGGTCGATGGCGCGCAGATCGGTCAGAAATCAGGGCCGTTCGTATCAGGAGACCAGCGCGCGAATAGGCGTCAACCTGAGATCACAATTGAGATTCACTTCGGACGTAGAGGCTCCGATGAATTGATCCTTGGGGCCGTCCCGCAAGCACTCGCGGGGCGATCGATTGCCATGGTCTCTCTGCTTCGGTGGGCCACACTTTCAGGCGGGATATCCCGGGAGTGCGTTGATCGCGGCGTCCTATCCAGTGTCGCCGGCCCCGTCTTCCGCCGCGGCGGATCCGCGCGCCGACGGCATTGCATGGCTGAGGCGCCCGGCGCGCAACGAGCGGATGGTCTGGCCGAAATGGCCGGCAAGCGCGCGGGCCAGGCTAGAAGCGGAGGAGAACCCGGTCCGCGCGGCAATATCGCTGGCCGACAGCGCGGTTTCCTCGGCGAGTGTCCGGGCGCTGGCGAGCCGGATATTCTGGTAGTAGTGCCCCGGCGACAGACCGAGTTCGCGTTCGAACAGCCGCGCGAGCGTACGTGGCGACACGGCAGCGTGGGCGGCGATGCGCGGCAGCGATAGGGGCTGTTCCTGGGTCCGGCGCATTTCGGCGATGGCCCGGATCAATTGCGGCGCTCGTGCCTCCAAGGACGCCGACCGCGCGCCGCGCCCGTGGCTCTGGACCCGTTCAACGTCGTAGATGAACATGTTGGAGACGTCATAGGCCAGCGCCCGTCCGCCCCTCTCGCCGATCAGCCGCAACATCAGGTCGACGACCGTGGTGGCACCGCCCGCGGTGATACGGCGTCGATCGATGGCGAAGCGGTCGGTGGTCACTTCGACCGTCGGATGGGTTTCGGCGAAGGCGTCGAGGTCCTGCCAGTGCACCGTCGCCCGGTGGCCGCCGAGCAACCCGGCGGCGGCCAACAGCCAGGCACCGCAGTCAAGCCCACCCAATGCCGCAACGCGCCGCTCGGCCCGCTTCAGCGCGGCGATCACCGCCGGCTGGGCATGATCGCGGGCGCCGTAACCGGCAACCACAAACAGGATGTCGAAGCCTTCCGCCGCCGACACCGCCGCGTCGGGATTGAGCACCATCCCGGATGAGCTGACCGCCGGGCCGCCCGTCATGGAGAATAATTGCCAATCGAACCGTCCTGCGCCGGCATAGTCGCGGGCGGCACGCAACGGCTCGATGGCACTGGCGAGCACCATATTGGAAAAGCCGTCAAACAGCACGAAGCCGCAACGCAGCGCAGAATTTGGCAAGATCCGTCAACTTTCCGACAAAATAGGTGACGTCGGCCTCAGTATTGCAGCTGATAGTAACACCACGCAAGAGCACGGCGGGGTCGACGCGATGAATTGGGATGTCTTCATCACCTGCGCGGTCACCGGATCCGGCGGCACCACGGACCGCTCCGACAAGGTTCCGGTGACGCCGAAAGACATCGCCGCCGCCTGCGTCGAGGCCGCTTCGGCCGGCGCCGCCATCGCCCATGTCCATGTGCGTGATCCCGACACCGGAGCCGGATCGCGCGACCCGGCGCTCTACCGCGAAGTGGTCGCCCGGGTGCGCGAGACGGGCGTCGACATCGTCCTCAACCTCACCGCCGGCATGGGCGGCGACATGGTGTTCGGGTCGCCGGAACAGCCGCTGCCGCTCGACCCTGTGAAGACCGACATGGTCGGTGCCAGCGAGCGCCTCGTCCACGTGGCCGAACTTCTGCCGGAAATCTGTACCCTCGACTGCGGCACGATGAACTTCGCCGAAGCCGACTATGTGATGACCAACACGCCCGGCACGCTGCGCGCCATGGCGGCTCGCATCCAGGCGCTCGGCGTCCGGCCCGAAATCGAAGTGTTCGATACCGGACATCTGGTGCTCGCCAAGCAACTGGTGAAGGAGGGCCTGATCGAAGATCCGGTAATGATCCAGCTTTGCATGGGCATCCCCTATGGCGCCCCCGACGACATCAATACGCTGCTGGCGCTCGTCAACAACATCCCCGCCGGCTGGACCTACTCGATGTTCTCAATCGGCCGGATGCAATTGCCCTATGTCGCCATGGCGGCGCTCGCCGGAGGCAATGTCCGCGTCGGGCTCGAAGACAATCTCTACCTGTCCAAGGGCGTGCTCGCCGGCAACGGCCAGTTGGTCGAACGGGCTGCGACGATGCTTGCCGCAATGAACGTCACCCTGCTCACGCCCGACGCCGTCAGGGCCAAGCTGAAGCTCGTTCGCCGCTGGTAGCCCAGGCGGCCGAGACATCTGGAAGTCCTCGACGTCAGGCGCCAGTGCGGCGTGCTCGGAATGGCATCATCAAGAACATACACGTGGACTCAATATGTTACATCGCCGCATCCACGGATACCAACAGCCCTTCCACTTGCCCCATCCACCAAGGCGGGTGTCATCCCGGCGACAGCCGGGATCCAATGCAGGCGCAACGGGCAGGTCGAAGCGGCACGACTGAGCACTTTCCGGCGGCGCTGCTCGCTGCGGAAAGGGCAATGGATCCCGGCCTTCGCCGGGATGACACCGATTGTGGCGAGATCGGTCAACTGTCAGGGCCGCGGCCGAAAACCGCTTCACACTTTTGCGCACGATGCTCAGGAAAGGGAGAACCACCATGTCCTTCGATACGCTCATCGACCGTCGTCGATTCATGCACGGGACAGCCGCCTCGGCCCTGATCCTGGCCACGCCCGGCGCCGCCTTCGCTGAGGCCAAGCCGAAGCGCGGCGGGTTGCTGCGCATCGGCCACAACGGCGGCTCGACCTCGGATTCCATCGATCCGGCCTCCTTCGCCGCCGGCCCGATGGTCACCGCCATGCTGGGCGGCGTCTGCAACAATCTCTGCGAGGTCGATGCCGACGGCAACATCGTGCCCGAACTGGCCGAGAGCTTAGAGCCGAGCGCCGATGCCAAGACCTGGGTATTCAAGCTGCGCAAGGGCGTCACCTTCTCCAACGGACGCACGCTGACCGCCGAGGACGTCATCGCCTCCTACAACCATCACCGCAAGCCGGACACCAAATCGGGCGCCAAGTCGATCCTGGCCGAAATCGCCGACATCAAGGCCGACGGGCCGAACGCCGTGGTGTTCACGCTGAAAGCCGGCAACGCCGACTTTCCCTTCACCACTGCCGAATACCAAATGATCATCATGCCGGCCGACGGAACGGGCGGCATCGACTGGCGCTCGGGCGTCGGCACCGGCGGCTACGCCCTGGTCAGCCACGAGCCCGGCGTCCGGATCCAACTGAAGCGCCGGGCCGACTACTGGAAGCCTGACCGGGCTTGGTTCGACGAGGTCGACCTGCGCACCATCAACGACTCCACGGCGCGCCAGACCGCGCTGATGACCGGCGAGGTTGACGTCATCAATGGCGTCGACCTGAAGACGCTGGCGCTGATGCAGCGCCGGCCCGGCATCAAGATCGACGAGGTCACCGGCACGGCGCACTATACCATCCCGATGTTCGCCGATGTGGCGCCGTTCAACGACCTCAACGTTCGCCTGGCGCTGAAATACGCGATCAACCGAGAGGATATGGTGCAGAAGATCCTGCTCGGCCACGGTCGCGTCGGCAACGACCAGCCGATCGCCCCCGCCAATCGTTTCTTCGCCGCCGACCTGCCGCAACGCGCCTACGACCCGGAAAAGGCCAACTTCCACCTGAAGCAGGCCGGTCTGTCGAGCTTGAAGCTGGACCTGTCGACGTCCAATGCCGCCTTCAACGGAGCCGTCGATTCGGCCATCCTGTTCCAGGAAAGCGCGGCAAAATGCGGTATCGACATCACCGTCAAGCGCGAGCCGGACGACGGCTACTGGTCCGACGTCTGGCTGAAGAAGCCGTTCTGTTTCTCCTATTGGAATGGCCGGCCAACCGAAGATTCGATGTTCTCGCTCGTCTACGCCAAGGGTGCGGCCTGGAACGACAGCCACTGGTCGAACGAGCGTTTCAATGCGCTGCTCATCGAGGCGCGCGCCTCGCTCGACACCAAGAAGCGCGCCGAGATGTATCGCGAGATGCAGGCGCTGTGTTCCGACGACGGCGCCACCATCATCCCGATGTTCGCCAATTATGTCGACGCTCGCTCCGACAAGGTGGCGCACGGCAAGCTGGCGTCCAACCGCTTCCTCGACGGCTGGAAGCTCATCGACCGCTGGTGGTCGGCGGTTTGAGCCGTCGACCCATCATGCCAAAACGGAGTTTTCCAGCATGACGCAGCACGTGAAGACGGTGGCGGCGATCGGCGTCGGGGTGATCGGCGGCGGCTGGATCGCCCGCTTCCTGCTGAACGGTCTCGACGTTGCCGTCTACGACCCGGCGGACGGCGCCGAGGCCACTGTCCGGCAGATGATCGCCAACGCCGAGCGGGCCTATCGCAAACTGACGTTGGCGCCGCTGCCCGCGCCGGGCCGGCTGCGGTTTGCCCCCTCCATCGCCGAGGCGGTCGCCGACGCCGACTACATCCAGGAAAGCGTGCCCGAACGGCTCGACCTCAAGCACCGGGTGCTCGGCGAGATCGCCGCTGCCGCCCGCCCGGGCACGCCGATCGGTTCGTCGACCTCCGGCTTCAAGCCGTCCGAATTGCAGCA
>JARLIU010000228.1 GCA_031291595.1 Ancalomicrobiaceae bacterium
CCAGACACCCCCAACCTTGCGGATCGGGAATGAACGACGGCGCATACGCACGACAGGGTCTCATCAGCCGCCGCCGCGCCTTGGCGCTGGAGCCCTGGCTCTACGCCTCGCCGGCGGCGCTGCTGATCGTCGCCGTCATGCTGATGCCGCTCGCCATCGGCGTCTCCTACGCCTTCCGCAACATTCTGCTGCTCGACCCGTCCAGCGGCGACTATATCGGCTTCGATCATTTCATCGAGGTTTGGCGGGATGCCAGCTTCTGGAATGCCCTGACGAATACCGTCATGTGGACGGTGATATCGGTGGCGCTGCAATTCGTCTTCGGACTTGGCCTCGCGCTGCTGCTCAATCGGCCTTTTGCCGGCCGCGGCCTGGTGCAGGCGCTGGTGTTCCTGCCGTGGGCGGTGCCGACCTTCCTGTCGGGGCTCAACTGGGCCTGGCTGTTCAATCCGGTGGTGGGCCCGATCCCGCATTGGCTGACGGCCGTCGGCATCATGTCGACGCCGGCGAACATCCTCTCCGATCCGGCGCATGCCATGTGGGGCCCGATCGTCGCCATCGTCTGGTGGGGGATTCCGTTCTTCGCCATCACGCTGCTGGCCGCGCTGCAATCCATCCCCAAGGACGTCTACGAGGCGGCGGCCATCGATGGCGCCGGCCCGATGGTGCGCTTTTGGACGATCACCGTGCCCTATCTGGCGCCGACCATGCTGATCACGGTGATGCTGCGCGCCGTGTGGATCGCCAATGCCGCCGATCTGATCGTGGTGATGACCAGGGGCGGCCCGGCGGATTCGACCCAGATCCTGGCGAGCTACATCTTCACCCAGGCGTTCCAGGCGCTCGACTTCGGCTACGCCTCGGCCATCGCCGTCGTATTGCTCGTGCTGCTTCTGATCTATTCGGCGGTGCTGATCCTGTTCCGGCACGTCATCCTGAAAATGAGCTGAGAGAACCGATGCAGGGTCCCGACACGCGCCGTCGATTGCTGTGGATCGCTCACTACCTCGCCGTCGGCGCCTATGTCGTTGTGGCGCTGTTCCCGCTGTTCTGGCTGTTGAAGGTGTCGGTCACGCCGAATTCGCTGCTCTATTCCGAGGGCGTGCGACTGTGGCCGTCGACGATGACGTTCGCGCACTACGTCTCGGTCATCCGCCACACGGATTTTCCGCTGTTCTTCGTCAACTCGACGATCGTCTCGGCCACCACCGCCGTCCTCACCACGCTGATTGCCGCCGGGGCCGGCTATGCGTTTTCGCGCTTTACGTTCCGCGGCAAGTTCTGGCTGGTCGGCCTCATGCTGGTGACGCAGATGTTCCCCTTGGTGATGGTGATCGCGCCCATCTTCCGGCTGTTCGCGCCGCTCGGCCTCACCAACAGCCTGACCGGCCTCATCGTCATCTATACGGCCTACAACATCCCGTTCGCGGCCTTCCTGATGCAGTCGTTCTTCGACGGCATCCCGCGCGAACTCGAAGAAGCGGCGATGATCGACGGCGCCACGCGATTCGGGGCCGTGCGTCAGATCGTACTGCCCTTAACGCTGCCGGGCATCGCCGCGACGCTGGGCTTCACCTTCACCGCCGCCTGGAGCGAACTGCTGTTTGCCCTCATGCTCAACTCCAGGCAGGAGGCGACGACGTTCCCGGTCGGCCTCCTCACCTTCGTCTCCAAGTTCTCGGTCGACTTCGGGGAGATGATGGCGGCCGGCGTGCTGGCGCTGATCCCGGTCTGCGTGTTCTTCCTTCTCATCCAGCGCCACCTCGTGACGGGGCTGACGGCCGGCGCCGTGAAAGGCTGAAAGGATCGCCATGAAAGCCATCACCATCGAAGGCGCCACCAAGAACTTCGGTCCGGTGCAGGTGCTGAAAGGCATCGATCTCGCCATCGAACCTGGAGAGTTCGTCGTACTGATCGGGCCGTCCGGATGCGGCAAGTCGACGCTTCTGCGCATGATCGCCGGCCTCGACGACCTCACCTCCGGCTCGATTTCGATCGACGGCCGTCGGGTGAACGATCTGGCGCCGAAGGATCGCGACATCGCCATGGTGTTCCAATCCTATGCGCTGTATCCGCATATGACGGTGCGCGGCAATATGAGCTTCAGCCTCAAGTTGAAGCGGACCGCCAGCCAGGCGATCGGGCGTGCCGTCGCCAATGCGGCAAATCTCCTCGGTATCGAGACGCTGATCGATCGCAAGCCGCGCGAACTCTCCGGCGGCCAGCGGCAGCGCGTCGCCATGGGCCGGGCGATCGTGAGAAAGCCCAAAGCCTTCCTGTTCGACGAGCCGCTGTCCAACCTCGATGCGCGCCTGCGCGAGCAGATGCGCTTCGAGATCCGCAAACTGCACCGCGATCTCGGCGCCACCTCGGTCTACGTCACGCACGATCAGATCGAGGCCATGACCATGGCCGATCGCATCGTCGCCATGAACGGCGGCATCATCCAGCAGGTCGGCTCGCCGCTGGAGCTCTACGACGAGCCGGCCAACCTGTTCGTTGCCGGGTTTATCGGCTCGCCGGCGATGAATGTGCTGAGCGCCAGCTGCATCCGAACGGGGGCAGGCACAGAACTCAGGCTCGGCGCGTCGACGCTGGCGATGGTTGAACGCGGGCTCGACGGCGTCTCGGTCACGCTCGGCATCCGGCCGGAGCGGGTTCGGCTCGCCACCGCCGACAGCGGCATTGCGGCCGAACTGGTGCTGGTCGAGCCGACAGGGCTCGGCACCGTGGCGCATCTCAATCTCGGCGGACAATTGCTGAAGCTGTTCACCACCGAGCGGCCGCGCATCTCCGCCGGCGAGACGATCTACATCCGCGTTGAGCCGGACGACATTCGCCTGTTCGATCCGGAGACGGGCGTGCGCATCTGAGCTTGCCAACAGCGCTCTGCGGCCGCGGGCCTTGCCCTTCCGCCCAATTCGCGAAACAAGCGGCGCATGAGCATCCCGACCGACCACCCCTACGACTTCGACCCGAGCTATGGCCTTGGGCTCGAAGCGCTGCGCGCCATCCGGCCGCCCGAGGCACCGCCCGGTTTCGACGATTTCTGGCGCGCGCGCTATCGGCGCGCGCTTGCCGTCGACCCGCGGCCGTCCGTCGGCACCGACGTGGCGATCCACGCGAACTGGCTGGTCCACGACATCGTCTATGCCTCGACCGACGGATTCGAGATCGGCGGCTGGCTGATGCTGCCGCGCGACGGCAAGGTCCGGCGCGGCCTCGTCGTCGGCCATGGCTACGGCGGGCGGGATCAGCCGGATTTCGACGTGCCGGTCGAGGAGACGGCCGTGCTGTTCCCGTGCTTCCGCGGGATTTCGCGCAGCGCCCGCGCACCGATTTCGCCGGATCCCTCTTTCCATGTGCTGCACGATATCGACTCGCCAGAGCGCTACATCATCGGCGGATGCGTCGAGGATCTCTGGCTCGCCGTATCGGCGCTGCTCCGGCTCTATCCGGAGCTGGCTGGGCGGATCGGCTATAGCGGCGTCAGCTTGGGCGGCGGCATCGGCGCCCTGGCCATTGCCTTCGACGCGCGCATCGACCGTGGCCACCTGGGCCTGCCGACGTTCGGCAACCGGCCGCTGTGGTTGACGTTGCCGACCGTCGGCAGCGCCCATGCCGTGCAGCAATTCCAGTGGACGCACGGGCCGGTGCTGCAGACGCTGCGGCTGTTCGATGCGGCCACGGCGGCGACGCGCATCCGGGTGCCGATGCTGGTTGCCGTTGCTCGCTTTGATCCGGCGGTCGCGCCGCCGTGCCAGTTCTCGGTGGCCAATGCGCTGCCGACATCAAACGATCATGAAATCGTCATCCTGGATGCAGGCCATTGCGACTATCCCGGCAGCGTGGAGCAGAACGCTGCTCTCTTGGAAACGCTCAGACGATTCTTCAGGGTGACATGAGGCGGGATTATCGACGCTGGTACAGTCCGCGACTGGATCGCGACATGGAGCTTTTGATCTTCGGCCATGCCGGCGCCAAGGTGCTGATGTTCCCGACGCGCGACGGGCGCTTCTGGGAATACGAGCAGCTCGGGCTGGTGGCGAGCCTAGCCGACAAGGTCAACGCCGGGCAGCTGCAGCTCTACTGCATCGAAGGTCTGGCGCGGGAGACGTTCTACGCCGCCGGCCGCCACCCGGCCGACCGCATTCGCCGCCACACCGCGTTCGAGGAGTATATCCTGAACGAGGTGCTGCCGTTGATGGCCTGGCTGAACCCGCATGATTGCACGATCGCCTTGGGGTGCAGTCTCGGCGCTTTCCAGGCCGCCAGCCTGGTGTTTCGCCATCCGCATCTGTTCCGCAAGCTTGTCGCCTTGTCGGGTCGCTACGATCTGACACTGAAGGTGGAAGCGTTCGACGATCTGCTCGACGGCTATTACGACGACGATGTCTATTTCCACACTCCGGCACATTTCCTGCCGGGATTGGCGTGTCCGTGGCGGCTGGAACAGTTGCGCCAGCTCGACATCGTCCTGGCCGTCGGCAACGCCGATCCGTTCCTGGACAACAACCACCACCTCAGCGGCTTGCTCGGCGACAAGGGCGCTCCGCACCAGCTGCACGTCTGGGACGGGCGTGCCCACCGCGCCGGCGCGTGGCGAAAGATGGCAGCGCTCTATACTTGATCAAGCAGCGCCGGCCGGGCAGGGCAGCGGCCGCGCCACCGAACGCGCTTCAGCGGATCTCCATGATGCGCAAGAGGCGGTTGCGGTAGGCATCGAGCACGACGGCCAGCACGATCACGGTGCCGATGACGATCGGCTTGACGTTGTCCTCGGCGCCAAGGAGCTGCAGGCCGGTTGAGAGCACCTGCAGGATGCAGGCGCCGACCAGCGTGCCAATGATCGAGCCTTTGCCGCCGGCCAGACTGGTGCCGCCGATGATCACCGCCGCGATGGCGTTCAACTCGTAGCCGATGCCGGCGATCGGGCTGCCGATGTTCAGGCGCAACAGATAGACCATGGCGGCGACGCCGGCGGTCAGGCCCGAGATGGTGAACGCGGCGATCTTGTAGGTGCGCGGATTGTGGCCGGAGAGACGCACCGCCTCCTCGTTGGTGCCGATAGCGAAGATGAACCGGCCGAACACGGTGAAGCGCAGGATGAACCAGCCGATCAGGATGACGCCGATGGCGATCAGGAAGATCGACGGGAGGACACCCCAGAGGATCAAGTTGCCGAAGTCGACGAACGGCCGCGGCAGGCCGGTGATCGTCGAGTTGTTGCTCACCACCCGCGCCATGCCGCTGGCGATGTTGAGCATGCCGAGCGTTACGATGAAGGAGGGCAGCTTCCACTTCTCGCACACCCAGCCGTTGATCGCGCCGCAGATCGCGCCGGTGCCGACGCAGGCGATGAACGCCAGGATAATCGCGGCCCAGGCCGGCAGCCGCTCGTCGATCATGATGGTGGCGCCGACGACGGTGCAGAGGGCCAGCACCGAGCCGACCGACAGGTCGATGCCGCCGGTGAGGATCACGAAGGTCATGCCCGACGCCAGCACGGTGTTGATGGCGATCTGCACGAAGATCTTCAGGAAGTTCTCCGGCGTGGCGAAATACGGCGCGGTCGCCGAAAAGAACAGGACGATCAGCAGGAGCGCGATCGCCACGCCCGCCTCACGCATGGAGATGCGCAAGAAGTTGTCCCAGAAGGCGTTCGGCTTGCGCTCCGTCACGTGGTCAGTTCCCTCGGACAAGGCCGTACTCCTCGTAGGCAAGAGAGAGGATCTTGTTCTGGTCGAACTCGGCGCGGGCGACTTCACCGGCAATCCGCCCCTTGGAGAACACCAGGATGCGGTGGCAGATCGACATCAGCTCGGGCAGCTCGGAGGAAACCACCAGGATGCCCTTGCCCTCGGCGGCGAGGTTCCACAACAGCTCGTAGATTTCGGCCTTGGCACCGACGTCGATGCCGCGCGTCGGCTCGTCGAAGATCATCGCCTTCGGTCCGCGGAACAGCCACTTGGCGACAACGACCTTCTGCTGATTGCCGCCAGAAAACGTCCTGACCAGATGATGGATCGACGGCGTCTTGATGCGCAGACCCTTGACCAGACCTTCGGCCGCGGCGTTTTCGTCGGCGCGCTGCAGCAGGCCATAGTGCGACACCCGCAGCAGATCGGTGATGGTGATATTTTCGGCGCAGCTCATGTCGAGTAAGAGGCCTTGGCCCTTGCGGTCCTCGGTCGCCAGACTGAGCCCGTGGGCGACGGCATCCTTGGGCGAGGCGATCGCGACCTCCTCACCGTCGATGCGGATGGTTCCGGCCACCTTCGGATCGGCGCCGAACAGCGCCCTGACCGCCTCGGTCCGGCCGCTGCCGACCAGCCCGGCAATGCCGACGATTTCGCCCTTGCCGACCGAGAACGAGATCTCCGGGCCGTCCGCAGCCAGCTTCAGGCCGCTGACGCCGAGCGCCTCGCCGGAGACCGCGACGTCCGGTCGGAATACGCCGTGATCCTCGATGGTCCGGCCGACCATCAGCCGCACGATTTCCGGAACGGTCAGGCCGACGAGCGGGCGGGTGACGACGTGCTGGCCGTCGCGCAGCACGGTGACGCGGTCGCCGACCTCGAAGACCTCCTGCAGCCGATGCGAAATATAGAGCGTGGTCACGCCCCTGGCCTTCAGCCGATGCAGGATCTCGAACAGCCGGTCGACTTCCTTCGACGTCAACGTGGCGGTCGGCTCGTCGAGGACCAAGAGCTTGCTGTCGTGACACAGCGCCTTGGCGATTTCCACCAATTGCATCTGGGCGACGCCGAGCCGGCCGACCAGCGTCGTCGGCGCGATATCGAGGCCGACTTCGGCGAGAAGTTCAACCGCGCGCGCGTTCATATCGCGGAACCGCACCAGCCCGTGCCGGCTGGGCAGGTGCTCGAACAGCAGATTTTCCGCCACCGTCAGGTTGGACAACAGGTTCAGTTCCTGGTGCACCACGCGGATGCCGGCGCTGAACGCCTCCAACGGCGAGTTCGGGCTGTAGGCCTTGCCATCGAATCGGATGGAGCCTTCGTCCGGTTTGAAGATGCCGGCGAGCAGATTGATGAGTGTGGATTTGCCGGCGCCGTTCTCGCCCAAGAGGACGTGGCCTTCGCCGGGCACGACGTCGAACGTCACATCACGCAGCGCGACGACGCCGGGAAACCGCTTGCCGACCGATTGCAGCCTGAGGATCGGCTCAGCGGCGGCATCGGATGACGTGGCGGATGGATTGTCGGCCATCGAACGACTTGTCCCTCACGAGGGAATGAACCGGGGCGGGCATCCAGGTCTTTGTCATCCCCGGGCTTGTCCCGGGGATCCAGTCTGGATCGACAGGGCCTGGATCCCCGGGACAAGC
>JARLIU010000229.1 GCA_031291595.1 Ancalomicrobiaceae bacterium
AGATACGGGCGTTTGGCGAAGACTGGGCCAGACGCCTGGTGGCGCGCCACGCCGGGGCCGATCCGATCAATGCAATCGAGATCGGCTGCATCTGAACCGGTGCGGAATCTCCGCCGCGCGTGGTCAGGGGGGGCAAGCTCCTCGTCTTCGTGCAGGTCACCTCGGTGCTCGGGCGTGCTCCGCTCCGATCGCGCGCGACAGGTGCGGCAACTGCCGGCCGGCGGTACGTGGCCGGCAGTTGCCCGGAAGGTGCGGGCCGGCGTCAATCGTTTATTAACCAGGCCGACGCAGCATCCGCGCCCTGTTGCAAGCCTAGCGAGGTCTCCCATGCGGCAAATGCATCTCCTGCCCCTCGGGCTGTTCGCCTCGGCTGCGATCCTGCTCGGCTCCTGCTCCTCGACCCCTGAGCGGGTGCCGGTGCCGCCGTTCTACGAGCGGCTCGACCAGACGCAGCGCCCGGTCGATCCCGCCTCCTCGCTCGGCATGCTCAACCAATACCGCGGCAACAACGGCTTGCGTCCGCTTGTCTGGAACCAGACGCTGGCCCGCGTCGCCAAATCGGCCGCCGAAAAAATGGCGGCCGCCGGCAAGGTGCTGGGTCCGGCGGAGGTGAACCTCGCGGGCGAACTCTCCGCTTCCGGCTATCGGCCGAAGTCCTATGTCGCCAATCTGTCGGCCGGCTACCGCACCTTCGCCGAAGCCTTCTCCGGCTGGCGGGAGCTGAAAGACAACAACGCCCACATGCTCGACGGCCGCGGCGTCGAGATCGGCCTCGCCACGGCCTACGTGCCGGGCTCGAAGTATCGCGTGTTCTGGGCGCTGGTCATCGCCGAACCGCAATAGGCCGCCGACCCGCAGCGGCGGATACGCAAAGGCCGGCGGGAGTGCCGCCGGCCTGCGAAAATCGCGATCGTCCCGACGGGTGACCCACCGTCCAACCGTTACCGGCTGAGCGTGATCGCCTGCCGCGATGTCGTCGTTCCGGCAAACCGCTCCGGCCCGGCGCCGGAAAGCGTCGCCAGGATGCCACCGTCGCCGCCCTTCAGCGACACCTGCTTGCCGGCCAGATCCCAGGCGGAGATGCGCTGCAATTCGGCCGAGTTGCAGCCCTTGGTCGAAGCGCGATAGCCACCGGCCCAACTGGTCAGCGACACGAACAGCTGGCAATTGTCCGCACCCGAGGCGATGCGCCAGGCGCCGACGAATTCGCCGCGCCCGATCGGCGGCGCCTTGTCGTTGGTGACGGCCACCTGCGTGTTGGTCGGCGCCGTCGTCGTGCCCGGCATCGGCGTGCCGGGAACTGCGGTGCCAGGGGGATAAGTCCCCGGAGCGGTCGCCACGCCCGGCGCAGGGCCGAGCGGCTGCTCGCTGACCGCGGCCGGCGGCGGCAGCGCCGACGATGTCACCGGCGTGGTCGGGGCGGGCGTCAGCGGCTCATAGGTCGTCTGGTGCGAGCCGGCCAGCGGATCCCCCAGGCCGAGCCGCCCGCATCCGGCGAGACCCACGGCCAATATGACGAAGACACTCGCCCCACCCCTTCGCCGCATGATCGTCAATCTCCCGTCTCCTCAACCTTCCGACCGGCGCTTGGCACCAATCGCCTTATGACATGCCGACATACCGTCGAAAGCCGCCCGATTACCCGAACGCCGGGCGACGCCGCCGGTTTTCTTTCGGCCAACGCCAGCCGAGCCTCCATTGCCACAATTGCCGCGTGGAAGAAACGTCCTTCTCGACCGCATTGATGGCGATTTTCCGACTTCCTGCGGTTTCCCCTGATGGGCGGCCGATCGCCGACCGCGTATGACCGCAACGCCAGCGTGGCATGGCTCCCATGCGGCGGGAAGACGGGATATGACATAGTTCGATGTTGCGTTGCACAATCGAAAGCATCATATGCTTTGGTCGGAATAATCGGAGTAATCCCGCCGGCACGACCCATCCTGAAGGGTCTGAAGCGGCCGGGCGGCAACATCGGCATTGCCACAGCAATTCCGGCGGACGTCCCGAACGGCGCTGCGGCCGGGCTTTCCAGCCATGAGCTGGACGAGCGGCGGCCGACAACGGGATCGGGGACGAGACGCGTCCAGGGCCGGGACAGATCCGGCGCGACGGCGGCGCAGGCGTATTCTCGAAAGTGGCAGAGCTTTCGAACAAGAATAGGCTTGAGAACAAAGGGCTGGGGCATCTTGCGCGACTGCGCCGAATGCCCGGGTACCGGATGTCGCCAGAGCCCAACACGACGAATGCGTAGCGCACGCGTGGTCGCCTGACCGACCACCGATGCGCGGCCACCTTTGCCGAGCGACCGGCCTCGCGGACCTGACCCGCGACGTCACGACCGGCCCCGACTTTGGAGACCTGCGATGGCACCCGCCCTCTACCAAGGCCACATCCGCAAGCTTTGGCTCAACGACCAAGGCGAATTCCGCGACCATCTCCTGCGGCTGGACGCCGACACCCGCCGCAGGCGCTTCGGCATGATCGCCACCGACGATTTCGTCCAGCGCTATGTCGGAACCTCGTTCAATCTCGATTCCGTCATTCATGGCTGTTTCATCGACGGAACGTTGCGCGGTGTCGGCGAACTGCGCATCCTCAACGACAAGCGGACCGAAGCCGAGGCCGCCTTCTGCGTCGAGCCGACATGGCAGGGCGGCGGCATCGGCACCGCGCTGATGCAGCACACACTCGTCACCGCCCGCAATCGCGGCGTCGCCAAGATGTACATGAGCTGCCTCGCGTCCAACCGCTCGATGCAGCGGCTGGCCGCCGCCCACGGCGCCAGCCTCGAATTCGAGGGCGGCGAGGTGATCGGCATCGTGCTGCCGCCCGACCCGTCGGTGTTCTCGGTGTCGCGCGAAGCGGTCTGGGACAGCGAAGGCTGGGCGACCGCCATGTTCGACCTGCACCGCCGCTACCTCGGCGTCCAAGTCGCGCGCGGGTGAGATGCGGTCGGCCTTACGGCCGATGAAAACGTCGAGTGGACGTTTTCAAGCATCGAACGCGCCGAGCTTGGGCGAGGCGCCGGGGGAAGCCGCGAACGCCGCGAGTTTGGGCGAGCGGCCGGCAGGCGACGGCTTTCGATCGGGACGAACCCTCCCGGTGGAGCGTTTTGAGTGACGAATGCCGCGAGCTTGGGCGGGTGGCGGCGCGGGGCTGGCGGCGATCATCCCGGGCCATTGCATTCGGCCGTTTCCGTGCTACCAGACAGGCCGACTTCGGTCGTCCCTTGAGTAGCGACGAGGCTTTAGGCGGGAATGACGCGCATCCTGTTGGCCATCGGCTTGGCCGTGACCCTCAACCTCACGGCCCCCATCCACAGTGTCGAGGCCGCCGAACTGCCGCCGGTCGATCCTGCCATCCCGAGCTACCCGGCCGAGCCGCTCAGGCCCGATCCGGCGACCGAGAAGCGCATCGACGCACTGATCGCCAGGATGACGCTGGCCGAGAAGGTCGGGCAGCTCCGGATGGGCGGCTGGTCGCAGTCCTTCGACCTGAATGAGGCGCGCACCGGCATCATCGGCGCGCTGACCGGCGCACCCGATGCCGCCGCCAACGCGGCGATCGTCAAGGCCTCGCGCCAGTCCCGGCTCGGCATCCCGATCCTGTTGACCGACAACGTCATCCACGGCTTCCGCACGCTGATGCCGGCGCCGATCGGGCTGGCCGCGACCTTCGACCCCGAGCTTGTCCGCATCGCCTCGGCCTGGGCCGGCTACGAAGCCGCGTCGATCGGGCTGCACTGGACGCTGTCGCCGATGATCGACATCTCGCGCGACCCGCGCTGGGGCCGCGTCGTCGAAGGCCCCGGCGAGGACCCCTATCTCGCCTCACGCATCAGCGCCGCCCAAGTGTCCGGCCTGCTCCGAGGCGGCATCGTCGCCACGCTGAAGCACTATGTCGGCTACGGCGCGGCGGAGGCCGGGCGCGACTACAATTCCACCTGGATCCCGCCCGAACTGCTCTATGACGTCTATCTGCCACCGTTCAAGGCCGGCATCGACGCCGGCGCCATGACGGTGATGGCCGCCTTCAACGCGCTGAACGGTTTGCCGGCGACCGCCAACCCCAAACTGCTCAACGGCATCCTGAAGCACGACTGGGGCTTTGCCGGCCTCGTCACCTCCGATTGGGACTCGGTCTGGGAACTCGAAAACCACGGCATTGCCGCTGACGGCGCCGAAGCCGCCAGGAAGGCGATCATGGCCGGGCTCGACATGGAAATGGCCGGCGACATGTTCAAGGACAATCTTGCCAACGAGGTCGAGGCCGGCCGCGTGCCGCTGGCCACGGTCAACGAGGCGGTGCGCCGCGTGCTGAGGGTGAAGTTCCGCCTCGGCCTGTTCGACCGGCCCGACCCCGATCCGAAGCTCGCCGCCACCCGGCTGCTGACTGCGGGCGCCAAGAAGACGGCGCGCGAGATCGCTGCCGCGTCGATGGTGCTGTTGGAAAATCACAACGACACGCTGCCGTTCAAGCCGAGCGTCAGGAAGATCGCCGTCATCGGCTCGATGGCCGACACGCCGTCCGACCACATGGGCCCCTGGGGCGCCAATGGCCGCGAGGCGGACGTCGTCACCACGCTTGCTGGGCTGAAGGCCCGCGCCCCCGACGGCACCACGGTGAGCTTCGCCCCGGGCTGCGACCGCGAGTGCAAGGATCCGTCCGGCTTTGCCGCCGCCGTCGATACGGCAGCGGCGGCCGACATCGTCGTCGCGGTGATGGGCGAGACCTGGTACCACACCGCCGAAGGCGCCTCGCGCACCAGGCTTGGCCTGCCCGGCCACTACGAGGAGCTGCTGGAAGCTCTCGTCGCCACCGGCAAGCCCGTGGTGCTCGTGGTGCTGGGCGGCCGGCCGATGACCATCAACTGGGCCTCGCGCAATGCCGCGGCGATCCTCTATGCTTGGTTCCCGGGCACCGAAGCCGGCGCCGCAATCGCCGACGTGCTTTTTGGCGATGTCGATCCATCCGGCCGCCTGCCGATGACCTTCCCGCGCGCCGTCGGCCAGATTCCGATCTACTACGCCCGTCTGCCGACCGGCCGGCCGGCCACCGGTGACCAGTATTCGTCGAAATACATCGACGAGGACAACGACCCGCTCTACCCGTTCGGCTACGGCCTGTCCTACGGCCGCATCGTCTATGAGGATCTCAGGATCCTCACCCCGCTGGTCGGTCGCGACGGCACGATCGCCGCCGACATCCGGGTGACCAACGTCGGCACGCATCAGGGCACCGAGACCGTGCAGCTCTATGTGCACGATCTCGTCGCCAATCGCAGCCGGCCGATCAGGGAGCTGAAGGCCTTTGCCAAGGTCAACCTGGCGCCGGGCGAAAGCCACCGCGTCGAATTGAAGGTGCCGGTCGCCGATCTCGCCTACCATCTCGACGACGGCACGGCAGTGGTCGATCCCGGCCGCTTCCAGGTCTTCATCGGCGGCTCGTCGCGCGCCACGCTGAACGGCATGGTCGTGGTCGACGGCAAATGAGGTGGGCACCAGCCCACCTCCTGCGGCAATTGCAATCGCCGGCCCGAGGCGGCATTGTCGCCCGTCCCCTGATCCGAACACTCCCGAGCCGTGATGATGAAATCGTTTCGCCGCCTTGCGCTTGCCGCTGCCTCTACCTTCGCGCTTCTCCGTCCGGCCTTGGCCGCCGACGCCATCGATGCGAAGGTCGACGCGCTGATCGCCCAGATGACGCTCGAGGAGAAGGTCGGCCAGCTCACCATGGCCTCCAACGAGAAGACCCTCGACTGGCAGGCGATGGCGACCGGCGGCATCGGCTCGGTGCTGAATTTCGCCACTCCGGCCTCGGTTGCCGACGTAGAGGCGCGCGCCCGTTCCCGCCTCGGCATTCCTCTGCTCGTCGCCCTCGACGTCATCCACGGCTATCGCACCATCTTCCCCGTGCCGCTCGCCGATGCCGCCAGCTTCGATCCCGCCGTCACCTTCCGCTCGGCGGAACTGGCGGCGCGCGAGGCGCGTGCCTCGGGCATCGGGCTGACCTTCGCCCCGATGTCCGACCTGGCGCATGATCCGCGCTGGGGTCGCATCGTCGAAGGGTCCGGCGAAGATCCGGTCCTGGCCGCGGCGTTTACCGCCGCCCGGGTGAAAGGCTTCAAGGCCGGCGGGCTCGCCACCACGGTGAAACATTTCGCCGGCTACGGCGCGGTCGAGGGCGGTCGCGACTATGATTCCGTCGACATGTCCGAAGCCCAACTGCGCGATCTCTACCTGCCGACCTACCGCGCCGGCATCGATGCCGGTGCCGATTCGGTAATGACTGCCTATGTCGCCGTGGACGGCGTGCCGGCCACCGCCAACCGCCACCTGCTCCAAGACATTCTCAGGGGCGAATGGGGCTTCGATCGCGCCGTCATGTCGGATCTGCGCTCCATTCAGGAGTTGGTCTCACATGGCACCGCCGCCGATGGCGCTGATGCCACCGTGAAGGCCTTCCTCGCCGGCGTCGACATCGACATGGATTCCGGCCTCTACCAGCACTACCTCGCCGAGGCGGTGAAATCCGGCAAGGTGCCGATGGAATTGATCGATCAGGCCACCCGCCGGGTGCTGCTGCTGAAGGCCCGCCTCGGCCTGTTCGACGCGGCGCCGGTCGATCCCGCCGCGGCCGAACTGAAGCTCGACACCCCGGAAACCCGGGCTCAGGCGCGCGAACTGGCGCGGCAGACCTTCGTCCTCTTGAAGAACGACAACCAGACCCTGCCGATCCCCGCCGGCGTCAAGACCATCGCCGTCATCGGCTCGCTCGCCGACAGCCAGCCCGACCACCTCGGTCCCGACGCCGGCATCGCCCATGACGACGAGACGGTGACGCTGCTGCAAGCCCTGAAGGCGCGCGCCGGCACCTCGTTCAACGTCGTCTATGCGCCGGGCTGCGACCGTCACTGCGACAATACCGACGGCATCGACGCGGCCGTTGCCGCCGCCCGCGACGCCGACTACGTCGTCCTGGCCATCGGCGAGGCCCGCGACATGGCTGGCGAGGGCGGCTCGCGCTCCGACCTCGCGCCGCCCGGCCATCAGAGCGAACTGATCGACGCCATCGCCAAATTGGGCAAGCCGACGGCCGCCGTCGTCTACACCGGCCGCGCCATGGCATTGCAGTCGGTGGCCGGCAAGCTCGGCGCCATCCTCGTCGCCTGGTATCCCGGCACCGAGGGCGGCAATGCGCTCGCCGACGTGCTGTTCGGCGACGTCGCACCCTCGGGCAAGCTGCCGGTGACCTTCCCGCGGGTCACCGGCCAGGTGCCGATCGTCTACAACCACCTGCCGACCGGCCGGCCGGCCGAGCCCACCGACCGCTACACCTCGAAGTATGTCGAGACCGGCATCGGCCCGCTCTATCCGTTCGGTTGGGGCCTGTCCTACACCGACTTCGCCTACTCCCAGCCGACGCTGATCGCCGACAAGCTGGCGCCGGAGGATCGGCCGACCGTCCGTGTCGCCTTGCCCAACACCGGCACGCGGGCCGCCGCGGAGCCCCCCC
>JARLIU010000230.1 GCA_031291595.1 Ancalomicrobiaceae bacterium
GTGCTCACCATCGACCCTGCGTATTTCAGCCTGACGGGTGGCCTGGAACGCTGGCTCTATCGTCTCGTCCGCAAGCACGCCGGCCACCAACGGGCCGGCTGGCGGTTCGATTTTCGCCATCTCCACGTCAAGTCGGCCAGCCTGTCGCCGTTCAAGCGGTTCGCGTTCGAACTGCGCGACATCGCACGCAGGCAACCGCTGCCGGGCTATCGCCTGGTCGTCGAGCGCGAGACCGGCGGACGCGAATTGCTGGCGTTCACGCACATGAAGTTATCCACAGCTCCCTGTGGACAACCTGTGGAAACGCACGTGCTATCGGGAACCAATGGGCACGTGCCATCAGGAACCGGACCCACGTGCTATCAGGAACCCAAACAGGCAAATTTACCAGACCGATCAATCGGTTCCGAGCCGCCTAACTTAGAATCTAACGTACAAGATTCTAACCCTTCTATTGTTGGCCATAATCGCGATCGGTGGAAAACCGGCAGGAGCGCCCGATGATCGTGGCGCTCCTCAACCAGAAAGGCGGCGTCGGCAAGACGACGCTCGCCCTGCATCTCGCCGGCTGTCGTTGGCCCTCAAAGACGCGAACGGGGCCGGTAGATGAGTAACCTGGCCCATAATCATGAGAACGTGGCCCATGATTATGCGACTGGCGGCCCTTTATTCTGCGACCGGCGCGTAAGTTGCTCTGCGTTGTGGCGCACTGATGCGACGCCGTACCCACGGGCCGTGCTTTCGCAGCAAGCGCGAGGCGACGTCCAGGCTGATCTCCAGCCCGTAGCGCCGGAGTACCTCGTTCTTCACGCGGTTCGAGCGCCAGCGCGGCTGGTTGGTCGGCGCGTCGGCGATCCACTGCGCGATCTCGATCGCCTGGGCCTGGTTGAGCGCGCCACGTTGCCGGTCGAGCGCGGATTCGAGATCGCCTTTGGCGCCACGCTTCAGCCAGATGTAGAGGGTCCGGGGCATCACCCCCGCGGCTTCCGCCGCCAGCTCGACCGGCATGCCGTCGCGTACGTCGGCCAGCGCCAGCAGCCGGGCGCGGCGATGTGGGAACCGATCGATCGCCGCGCGTGCCCGCAACTGCTCGCCGGTTTCCGGCAGGTTCTCGATCCAGGCACGCCACCATGCCCGATCGTCGGGATGCTGCTGATCCGGCCAGATCGCGAGCAACAAGTCGAGCAGCGTCTGCCTGATCCCGTCATCGAGATCGCACCAGCGCTCAAGTTGTCGCCGAGGACGTGGACCCTGCACGATCGCAATAGCGGTGCGTACGCGATCGGGCCAACCGTCCAGTATCCAGGCCAAGATCATCAGGCCCTCATAGCTTCCGGTCAGGTCGTTTCCGAGGGCGCCACGGCCGAAGTCCCCCTCGATGCGGGCGAACAACCGACGGCGCATCACGGGCCTGGTGTCGATCCAGACCGCGCCCAGCAGCACATCGAACAGCGCCATGGCAACCGGCCAGGGGATGGGCCCTTGTCCAGGGAGCGCGAAGGCTCCGCTGGAGCGCGCTTGCCCGAACTGCCGATGCATCTCGATCACCGCAGCATGGGCCGCGCGCGGCGAAGCGGTTCCGAGACGGAACGCACAACGGGGACAACGATCGGGCGCGAAGTAATCGCGCGAGGACAGCGCCGGCAGCCGCAGCTTGCAGCCGCATTCGGGGCAGTCGCCCGTCAGCACGGTGGCGTGGTCCGGGCAGATCGTCGCCCAGCCCAACGTCCAGTCACGGCGCACATAGGGTGTCTCGTCCTCCGCGAGGCACAGCGGGCAGACCGCCATGCGGCGTTGCTGCCGGTTCACGTGACGCGCTGCCTGGAAGCGCAGGCAGGAGAAGCGATCGCGCATGTCGTCGGATGCTTCGTCGCACGACCACAGCGTCATATCGGCGATGCTCATCGGATCGACGCCGGTTGCCTGCGCGAGCCGCTCGATCAGCGCTGGATGCGGCCGGCGACTCCAGTCGCCATGGCCGGCCAGCTCGGCCTCGCTGGTGCGCAGCAGCAGGTCTTCGGGTGCGATCCCGAACGGCTCCGCATAGCGCAGCAGCCACGACGCCAGCGCTTCACCGGGCAACGGCGTGACCTCCCCGGGGAGCCGGGGACGACGCGCGATCGGCTCGTCCGGCAGCGGCTCGAGCAGTTCGACCTCGAACAGGTCTTTTTCAGACCACCGCATGACGACGCTCGGAGGGCGGCATGAAGCCCATCTCGTCCAGCATCTCGGGGCGGATTCTTTCTTGCCCCGTCTCGATGGCGGCGACCGCCGCCCGCGTGACGATCGTCACCACCTCGCCCAAGATCCCCTCGGAGACCGAGAGCAGGCGCTGCGCCATCACCGGCTCCGAGAGGTTCGACGCCTGCTTGAGCGGCATCGACGCCTCCAGCGTGTTGACCAGCCGCGAGAACTCCGCGCCGCCTTCCCAGGGCGGCAGACCGAACGGCGTGAAGCGGTTGGCGAGCTGGTCGTCGCTCTGGATCGCGCGCAACCCTTCGGCCGTGCCGACCGCGACCAGCGGTATCTGCAACTCATTGCCGAGCCAGCGCAGCAGGTTGAGGAACCGCCGCTGCTGGTCGCGCGAGCCGCACAGCATGTTGTGGACCTCATCGATGACGAGCATCCGCACGCCCGTCGCACGCATCATCCGCACTGCCGTGTCCTGCTTGGTCGACAACCGGTCGTTGAGCCGATCCGGTGCGCCCAGCGCTTCGAGGATTGCCGAGAAGAACCGTCGCTCGTCGGGCGCCGGCGGCATCTGCACCTTGAGCACCGGCACCCGGATCGCACCGTCACGGGCGCTTTCCTCCGATCCCGGCAGATGGCTGCGCCGGAACTTCTCGACGATCATCGTCTTGCCGTTGTTGCTTGGTCCCACCAGCAACAGGTTCGGCATCCGGGTCCGCTTCGGGAACGACAGCAGATCCTCAAGCGCCGTCAGGGCGGCTTCCGCCCGTGCGTAACCGAGCCAACGATCCGTCCGGATACGCCGTATGCGCGCCTCGTTTGGGGCATCGGCCAGCACCTGCACCGTCGGCAGCAGATGGGGATAGGCTTGTTCGCTCACAGCCACTCCTCCACGTTGGTGAACAGCCGCTCGTTTTCTGGCAGCGGTTCGAACGCCGAGGGATTGGGTTTGGCGGGCTTGTCGGCAGCCGGCTTGACAGCGACTGCCTTGGCGGCTTGCAGCCGGCGTTCTCGCTGCCGCCGCATGGATTTCGTCTCGGCGATTGCCCGCGCAGCGATGCCGCGCATCCGCTCGATCGCACCGAAGATCGCCTCCTCGTCGACATCGCTGCGACCCTCTTCGCGCAGTCGCTTCAGCGCGAGGCGATGTTCCCACAGGCTGATCGGCGGGCGCCGCAGATCGGCATAGCTGAGGTCGTAATAGGCGCCGTCCGGTGCCAGCAGATGGATGCGGCTGAGGTCGCGTGGATCGTAGCGGACGATCATCTTCTCGCGTTCTCCGATCAGCGTCCGCAGCACGTCCGACCAGTAGCTGATCGAATGCAGGAACACGCCCTGGCGTCGCACCAGGCGCCGTTCGATCGGCAGGAAGTCGATCAGGAACCGGCGTGGATCGGCCACCGGCGTCGTTGTCCCGCGACCGGGATCATCACCGTTACCGGCGAGCCCACGCTGCCAGGCGGCGAGCGGCGTGGCGCCGATGCCGCGATGCAGGTCGCGGTGATAGATGCCGACGATCGCATGGGCGAGCCAGCGCTCTACCTCGTCGAGCGTCATCGCCGCGTGTTTCGATGGATCGAGGTCGCCCTTGCTGCGCACGTCCGAGAAGGTCGTGCCTGGCAGCAGATGGACCTTGCCCATCACCGTGCCGATCAGCCGTTCGATATGCCCGCCATAGTGCGGGGTGCGTACCGGCCGATAGTCGACCGATATGCCATATTGGTCGCAGCCGCGCTTGAGCGCCTCGGCGTGGAACTCCTTGGCGTTGTCGAGGTGCAGCCGTTCGGGCACGCCCTGCACCGGCCAGTCCCCCTCAACATCGCGGGCCATCAGCCAGCCGGCCTTCGGCAGCGCGGCGTGCGCGACGCACAGCGCCACGCTGGTCGCGGACGGCGGATCGAGCGAGAGATGGAAGCCCGCGACGCAACGCGAGTGGACGTCGATCGCCAGCGTCAGCCACGGCCGCTGGATCGGCTCGCGCGTCTGGCTGTCGACCACGATCACGTCGACCAGCGTGTGGTCGATCTGCACCAGCGACAGCGGCCAGGGCGCATCGAACGAACCGGTCGCCGGCGCGAAGCGGTCGCGCGCGGCCTTGCGGCCGTTCCGCCGGGCGGTCACCTCTGCCGCGGGGCGCTGGGCCAGCCGCAGCCGCACCGCCTTGCGTCCGGGCAATGGATGACCGAGCGCCCGGCATCGCCGGCGCACCTCGATCAGCAGGTCGCTGATCTTCGGCCGTTGCCGCGAGAGATAATATTCGTCGATCGCGGTGTTGATGACCTCATCGACCTCGGCTGCGATTTTGATCTTGCCGGCCCGTGGTCCCGAACGATCCGGCAGCAAGCTGGTCAGCCGAGGATCGGCTTCATAGCGGCCGAGCAGCCGATAAAGCTGCGACAGGCTGATGTTCAGTTCGGCCGCCGCATCCTCGGCGTCCTCGCGTGTCCGTTCGGTCAGGCGTGCCAGTTCCCCGATCACCACGAGCCGGCGCCGCGCCTTCTGCCAGTCCCGGGTGGGGATGTTGGCGAGATCAGGCGCGGTCGCCGGGCCGGTCATAGCACCTTCACCGGCGTGTCGATGCGTATCGGTGCGTCGATGTCGACGCCGAGCCTGTTCTGCGCAATCAACCGCCAGACCACGCCCAGCGCGACAGCCCGGTCGCAGTTAATCGTGTCGACGATCTGGCCGAAGGTGGGTGCGGCCAGCGACCGGGTGACGTTCAATGCCCGTCCGGCAGCATCGGGATCGAGCGGGGCGCGCCTCAGCGGCATCAGCCGCTTCGCGTTCTCCAGCCGCGGTACGCGGATTCCCTGGTCGGTCGCGATACGGAAGCGACCCCCCCGCGCGCGCGCCATATCGCGTGCAGCCAAGAATCCGGGCCATAGCCGGGACCAGTTCTCTCGCAGGTCGACGCGATACTTCACCTCGACCAGTTCGAACCGGCCGTCGCTCCACGAGACACTGAAGTCGGGCGTGTATCGGCGCTGCTGGCCTTCGTCCTCGAACCGGATCGTCACGGGCTGCGACACGATCAGCGCATCCGGATCGGCGAAGCTCGTGAGGATCACGAAATCCCGTTCGAGCGCGCTCTCGTGCTCAATGGGGCCGCTCTCAAAGCAGCCATACCCGACAATGTGCGAACGACGACTGAGCGGGATGCGGCGCATCGCTCCCTCCGACTCGTCAGCGTGTCAGTCACTCATACACCCAGATGTAGTGGTCAGTCTACCGAATAAGGGCCAAATCTATGATCGAAGGGCCACCTCGCTATGCGCAACCCCTCAGAAAGACTCCACAATCCCATCGCGCCCAGACTCATCAATTCGGGCCAACGACACCGGCGAATGGGCCCGGAAAGGGAAAAGAGTCACCCTGATCGACGCCGATCCGCAAGGCTCGGCGCTCGACTGGTCGGAGCAGCGGGCACGGGAGGGGCTGCCGAGGCTGTTCGGCATCATCGGCCTGGCGCGTGACACTCTGCACCGCGAAGCGCCCGAGCTGGCGCGTGACGCCGACCACGTCGTGATCGACGGGCCACCGCGCGTCGCCGGCCTGATGCGCTCGGCGCTGCTTGCCGCCGACGTCGTGCTGGTCCCGGCCCAGCCATCGCCGTTCGATGGCTGGGCATCGGGCGAGATGCTGAAGCTGATCGCCGAGGCCCGCATCTTCCGGCCTCAGATCATCGCCCGTTTTGTCCTGAACCGCTGCGCCGCGCGCACCATCATCGCCCGCGAGACCGCCGAGGCGCTCGCCGAGCACGATCCGCCGGTGCTCGCGGCCAGGATCGGCCAGCGTGTCGTTTTCGCCGACGCCGCGCAGTCCGGTCGCCTCGTCTTCGACATCGACGAGACCAGTATGGCCGCGCGCGAGGTCGCGGCGCTTGCCGACGAGATCGGGAGCCTCGTTCGATGACCGCGCGCGCATCCAGGCGCGGCTTCGCCTCCCGTCCCGGCGACGCCGACAGTTGGGTGAAGGCGCCCGACGTGACCGCGGCGCGCGACCCGGATGCGCAATCCTATACCGCCCGGCTGACCATCGACGTCACGCCCGAGTTGCGCGGCCGGATCAAGGTCACAGCTTTCCGGCGCGGCGTGACGGTCGCCGACATGCTGCGCGCGCTGCTGCTACGCGAGTTCCCCGAAGACGGCGGGGGCGCGGCATGAGCCCAGCGCCTGACACGTTCACCCATGTCGAACTGACCTGGATCGAAAAGCGCATCGAGCACTGGATCCGGTTCGGCCACGACTTCAGCGAGAAGATTCTCGATCGCCGCCGCCGCGTCCTCAGCTTCGCGCCCGGCAGCGTCATCGCCTATATCCGCTGGGCCTCGAACGACTTCGGCACCATCGTCTCGCGCATCGACATACTGCGCGCCGTCCATCCCGGCGAGGCGTTCTCGACCGTGCCGTATGTGCGTCCCGGCGGCGAGATTCTCTTGCGCCTCTCCGGCTGGCCGAAGGTCGAACGCGTGCTGCAGGCGATCGACGCCGTCGAAGCGCTCGGCATCGATCCAACCGACGCCGCCCCCGATCATTGGCGGCATGTCCACAATCGCCTGATCGCCGGCGACGAGCCGCGGCCGTACGCGCGCGATCAACATTCCGCATGGCTCAAGCGTCGGAGGACCGCGTCATGACGCGTTTCGGAGCAGTGATGGTGACGTATTTCGCGACGATGGCGATCGGCGTTTCCGCCTTCATTCATCCCGCGCCGGAGCTGATCTGGAACGCCAGCGCCAGTGTGCCAATCGGGCTGTATCGCGTGCGA
>JARLIU010000231.1 GCA_031291595.1 Ancalomicrobiaceae bacterium
CAGTCTCGCATCTGATTGCGGAAATGGCCGTCGGCCGGCAAGCGCGATGCTGTCACATGAAATCATGTGACAGCTGAATCAGCGCTCTAAGCTTTTAAAGGAGCCGTGATTCAGCTTTCAGATGAATCGCCTCGGCGTTTCATCTGAAAGCATCCTGCTCTAGGCCGAACGGTCATGCTTTGGCCGAAATTTCACCATTGAACCACCGGCAGCGGCCAGGGCAGTCGATTCCATGCTAGGGAGGTTCGGGCGTTGCGCGGATGAGGCGACGATCCGGCGGGCCTGTTGAAAATCGGGTTCCAAAGGCTCCGAATGTCGTCCGGCCGGACCGGCAAGGCCAGTCGAGGGAAGGACATCCAGATAACTATCTGTACAAATGAAGTTTTCTGGAGTCCATTTCCCTTGGCCCTCAGCCGGGAGCGACACCGAAATTGGACCGCGTTCGGGGGTCTTCAACCGGGCTTGGCGGATTGTTCTCGCGCGCGGCACCGAGCAGTTGTCCGTCCGGCGGCAGCTGGCGAATCGGCATAGGATCTCAGCGGATTTTGGAGACAGGCATCATGGGTTTGCAGAGCATGACCGGCTTTGCCAGGACCGACGGCAGTGCGGAGGGCTATCGCTGGGCGTGGGAACTGCGCAGCGTCAACGGCAAGGGCCTGGACATCCGCTTTCGCCTGCCGGCGGGCTATGAACGCCTCGAGATCCCGTTGCGCGAACGGGTCGCCAGGCATTTCTCCCGCGGCAGTTGCTCGCTGACGCTGACGCTGGCGCGCGAAGCCTCGGCGACGCGGCTACGCATCAACGAGGATGTGCTCGGGGCCGTCGTCGCCGCGATGAATGCCATCAGCTTGCGCATCGATGCGGCGGCGCCGAGCCTGGATGGCATTCTCGCCATCAAGGGCGTGGTCGAGGCCGCCGACCCGGAGGACGATCCCGAGGTGCAGGCCCAACTCGATGCCGACCTGCTGGCTGGCCTCGATGCGGGGCTTGAAGCGCTCGCCGCGGCGCGCCTGGCGGAAGGCGCGGCGATTGCCAATGTATTGCGCGGTCATCTCGGCCGCATCGCCTCGCTTACGGCCTCGGCCGAGAACTGTCCGGCCCGCCGTCCGGACATCATTCGCGAACGGCTGCAGCGCCAGATCGAGGATCTGCTCGGCGCCGTGCCGGCGCTTGATCCGCAACGCCTCTATCAGGAGGCGGTCCTGATTGCCACCAAGGCGGATATCCGGGAAGAACTCGACCGGCTGAAGGCGCATGTGGCTCAGGCCCGCCAGTTGGTCGACGGCGGCGGGGTGGTCGGCCGCCGGATGGATTTCCTCGCCCAGGAGTTCAACCGCGAGACCAACACGCTGTGCTCCAAGTCGAACGACAAGGACTTGACCGCCATCGGCCTCGAACTCAAGGCAACCGTCGACCAGTTCCGCGAGCAGATCCAGAATATCGAGTAAGACGCCAGTAAAGCGAGACGGACGATGGTTTCAGCCAATCTGCCGCAGGGCCAGCAGAACGCCGATCAGAGCACCATCCGACTGGCGCGGCGTGGCGTCATGCTCGTGCTCTCCTCGCCGTCGGGCGCCGGCAAGGGCACGCTGTCGCGGCTTCTCCTCGACACCGACCGCGATATCGATCTGTCTGTCTCGGTGACGACTCGCGGCCGGCGGCCGAGCGAAGTCGACGGCGTCCACTACCACTTCATGACCGTTGCCCGTTTCGAGGCGATGAAAGCCGGCGGCGAACTGCTCGAATCGGCTGAGGTGCATGGCAATTTCTACGGCACGCCGGTGGAGCCGGTCGAGCGCGCCATCGCCGCCGGTCGCGACGTGCTGTTCGACATCGACTGGCAGGGCGCGGTGCAGGTGCGCGATCGCATGCCGGAGGATACGGTTGCCATCTTCATCCTGCCGCCGAGCATGGGCGAATTGCGCCAGCGACTGCAGCGCCGCGCCGAGGATGCCTCGGACGTCATCGAGAAGCGGCTCTTGAACGCCAAATACGAAATGCGGCAGTGGCCGCGCTTCGACTACATCGTCATCAACGACGATCTCAATCGCGCCTTTGCCGACATCCGCGCGATCCTCAGTGCCGAGCGGCTGAAACGCGCCCGCCGGACCGGCACCAGCGACTTCGTCGAGGGGCTGATCGGTTCGGCGCCGGCGTGAGCCTGTCACGGGCCGACGGGCGTGTCGATGCCGAGGGGCTCAGCCCGCGGCGGCGCGGGCGAGCGCGGCGAAGCCGCTGACATCGATCTCTTCGGCCCGCCGCGTCGGCTCGATTCCGGCGGACGCCAACAGCGCCGCAGCTTCCGGCGAGAACGCCTGCAGGCTCGATCGCAGCATCTTGCGCCGCTGGCCGAACGCCGCCGCCACCACCCGTTCCAATACGTCCGGATCGCAAGGCTCAGGCTGGGCGCGCGGCATCAGATGCACGATCGACGACGTCACTTTCGGCGGCGGCACGAACGCTTGTGGGCTGACGTCGAACAGGATGCGGGCCTGCGTGCGCCAGCCGGCCAGCACGCCGAGCCGGCCGTAGTCCTTGCCGCCCGGGCCGGCAACAATGCGTTCGGCCACCTCGCGCTGAAACATCAGCGTGGCACTTCCCCACCACGGCGGCCACGGTTCGGCCCTGAGCCAGCTGATGAGCAGCGGCGTTGCCACATTGTACGGCAGGTTGGCGATGATGCGGGCCTTGCCGAAATGCTCCGGCCCGACCAGTGCGGCCATGTCGATCCGGGTGGCGTCGCCGGAAACCACATCGAGCCGGCCCGGGTAGCGTGCCGAAATCTCGGCGAGCGCGGCCAGGCAGCGTTCGTCGCGCTCGATGGCGACGACACGGGCAGCGCCGGCCGCCAGAATCGCCCGCGTCAGCCCGCCGGGGCCGGGACCGACCTCGACGACCACGGCGCCGTCGAGCGCACCGCCGGAACGCGCGATGCGGGCGGTCAGGTTCAGGTCGAGCAGAAAGTTCTGGCCGAGCGACTTCCTGGCATCGAGCCCGTGGCGGGCGATCACCTCGCGCAGCGGCGGCAGGTCGTCGATTTGCACCATGATTCAGACTGCTTCGAGGCTGGCAGTCGCGGTCGTCATCCGGTCGGCCATCTTCAGGGCGGCGACGAAGCTCTGCGGCCGCGCCAGTCCCGAGCCGGCGATGTCGAACGCGGTGCCATGATCGGGCGATGTCCGCACGAACGGCAGCCCGAGCGTCACATTGACCGTCTCGTCGAAGGCGATGGTCTTGACCGGGATGAGCGCCTGATCGTGATACATGCAGATGGCGGCATCATAGCCGGCCCGCGCCTGCGCCGAAAAAAGCGTATCGGACGGCAGCGGACCGAACGCGTCGATGCCTTCGGCCGTCAACGCCGCGACCGCCGGCTGCACGATGTCGATGTCCTCGCGCCCCATCGCCCCATTCTCGCCGGCATGCGGATTGAGCCCGGCAATCGCCAGCCGCGGCCGGGCGATGCCAAGGCGCGCCGCGAGATCGGCAGCGACGATGCGGGATGTCGTCACGATCAACTCGGTCGTCAGCCGCGGCACGACCTGATTGAGCGCGATATGCACGGTGACCGGAACCGTCCTGAGGTTCGGCCCGGCCAGCATCATCACCGGCCGGTAGGCACCGGAAAACGGCCCGGGTCCCCAGGCTTTCGCCAACTCGCCGAGGAATTCGGTATGCCCGGGGTAGCGGAAGCCCGCTTGGTAGAGCGTGTCCTTGGAAATCGGATTGGTGACGACGGCGCGCGCGCGGCGGGCGCGGACGTCGGCGACGGCGGCCTCGATCGAGGCGATGACGGCTGAGGCATCCGCCGCGCTGCCTCGTCCCGGCACCCCGGCGACCGACCGCTGCAGATCGAACACCGGCAGCGCTGTGCGGAACACCGACACGGCCTCCTCGGGCACGACGACGGCAATCGGCACGGCGAGGCCCATGTGCCGGGCGCGGCGCGCCATCAGCTCCGGATCACCAAGCACATAGAACGGCGGCAGCGTTGCCGCAGACTCGGCCCAGGCCTTCAATGTCACGTCCGGCCCGATGCCGGCGGCATCGCCCATGCTGACCGCAAGCGGCGCCGAGAGGAGGGACGGTCCAGCCACGATGACGGTCATTTGTATTCGATCACCGCGAAACGGCGCAGTTCCTGGACGTATTGCCGCGCCATGACCTCGCCTTCCTTCTGCCGAAGGTCTTCCTCGACCTTGGACCGGTTGAGGAAATTGGCGCTGGTCTCGTGCTTGTCGCAGACGGCGAGCATTTCGAGCCCGTTCGCCGTCGTCACCGGCTTCGTCAGCTTGCCGGCCGGCGTTTGCGTCAAGACCTGCTGGAAGGCACCGGGGATCTCGTCCTCTGTGCGCTTGCCGAGGTGTTTGACGACCGTTTCCCTATATTCCTTGGACTGCGCCAACAGGCTGTCGCAACCGGCGAACTTCGCCCGGAACTGCTCGGTTTCCCGCATTCGCGCCTCCAGGCCCGCCTTGCCGGCCGAGGCGGGCACGACGAAAATCACCTGGTCGAGCACGTACTCGTTGGTCTGCGCTGCGTCGGCGGCCTTCGGGTCTTTCTGCGTCTGCTTCTGCAGTGCCTTGACCACGTCGACGTCGTAGATGTTGACCGTCTGGCGGAAGCGCGCCATCACCAGTTGCTGCCAGACGATCTGGCCGCGCAGACGCGCCTTCAACGTGCTGGGATCGATCCCGGAGTGGCCGAGCGCGGCGACGAGCTGTTGCGGAGTCAACTTGACGCGCGCGGCGATCCCGGCGAAGGCGGCCTCGACCTGCGCCTCCGGCACGCCGACATTGTGCCGCTTGGCCTCCTGGAACTTCAGCTTCTCGTCGATCAGTTCCTCGAGCGCCTGCTGCATCAGCGTCGCATTGGGGGCATCTCGCGCGACGAGGTGCAGGAACCGCGCGCGTTGGGTGACCTCGTTGGTGGTGACGGGCTCGTTGTTGACCACCGCCTTGATGGCCGATTGGGCCGCCGCCGGCGTCCACCCGGCAACGATGATGGCCATCGCGGCGATTGCCGCCGCCATCGTCCATCGCCTCAACGACCTATTCATGGATGCTTCCTTTGCTGACCTTGTTGCCGCCTGTTTGACGCCTCGCCGTGGCAAAAGCAAGGTCAGGACCGCTGTTTCGGCGGCCTCCGGCAGAGATCGCGATCGGGGAGTTCGCTCCGCGCAACCAGTCGGCGGCCCTGCGTCGTCCGGCCGCGACCTGGGGCTCTACTGCAACTGATTGCTGCCCATCAGCGAGTTGGAGATCGAGGCATCGCCGAGCGTGCGCAGCGCAAAGTGGAAATAGACGATGCGGTCGGAGTAGACGCGATTGCCGACGATTTGCGTCTGCGTCAGGTTGGTGTCTTCGCTGAACGACAGCGAGGCGGAGAAACTGTCGTTGTCGTAGCCGATGCCGGCCGAGTCGGAGATCAGGAACTGGTTGCGCATGTCGTAGCGCACGCGGCCGAACAGGCGCCAGTTCTCATGCAACCTCAGGCCAATCGAGCCCTGCATCTCTGAGCGTTCGCTGCCCAGGAGATTGGGATCGGAAGCGAGAAGGGCGGCGCCGCCGGGCGTGGCGAGCAGCAGATCGAACACGCTCTGCGGCGTCTTCAGGTAGTCCCAATTGACGCCCGCCGTCAGCGGGCCGACGACGCCGACCAGACTGATATCGGTGCGGCGCAGTTCGAAGGTCTTCTCGTCGAAACGCGCGCTGGTGCCGAAGCGCAGGCCGAAGCCGGAATCGAGGTTGAAGCGCGCCACATAGTCGGACGTATTCGTGCCGAGGCCGGAGCCGATCGCTGACAGAGGCACCGCCTCGCCCGCCGCCGCCAGGGCCTCGAGTGCGCCGAGCTGCAGCTGGCTGAAGGAATTGACGCCCGCCAGTTGGTATGACTGTCCGAACAGGGCGTTGATCGAAACGCCATTCGGTGCCAGGAACGTGTACTGTAGCCCGAGATTGGCGCGCGTGCCACCTTCGGCACGATCGAAGCCGGAGAACTTGTCGGTCTGGAACAGCGTGGTGTCGTCGAACACGATGCTCTGCGCATCCTCGTTCGGCAGCTTGCCGATGTCGGTTTCATTCGGCCGCGCGACGACCTGGGCGATCGGCTCGATGATCGAATTGCCGAACGACGAGGCGAACAGCCAGGGATAATGGTATTCGAGGCCGATCGCCGGCATCGCCCGGACGGCCGTTGTGTCGCTCTGCCAGCCGACCGTCGGATCGGTCGAAGGCCCGCCCGTCGCCGACCAGTTAGTGCCGGCATCGCTCGTCTTGTTGTTGAAGAACAAGTCGGTCCTGAGCGAGGCAAACGGTACGAACACCTGGCCGAAGTCGTCGGTGATCTGCCGCCGCCAGTTCAGTTCCGCCGAAACACGGGTGAAGTTGCCGGCGATGCCGTATGTCTGCCCGGCCACGTCGAAGTCCGACGTCTTGCGGAAGACGTTGGTCGCGTTGAACTTTGCCGACAATTCGCCGTCGAGCACCGGCTTGTCGAACACCACGTCGTAGTCGGCCGTGGCGACGAACGGCTGCTTGTTCTGCAGGTCGTTGCCAACGTTGCGCGCCTTCGACGTATCGTCGTCGCCGTAAACCTGGAACGCGTAGACATGCGCGTCGAAAAAGGTTCGCTGGCCTTGCCCGGTCAGGAAGAGCTGCGACGTGGCCTCCAATTGGTCGGCCGAGGCGAAGTGATAGTCGGAGGCGAAGCGGCGATCGGACAACAGGACGCCCGTCCAGCCCCACTTCCACTTCTCGTTGATGTCGAATTCGCCCTTGGTGTAGAAGGCGCCTCGGGTCGCCCGGTCGCCGCTGGTGCCGGAAAAGGCCGTCGGGTCGGCCTGGTTGATGCCGATGGCCCGGAACGACACGATGCCGTCTTCCAGTCTATGGCGCACGGTGACGTCGCCGAGGAGGCCCTGCCGGCTGAGATACACCGGCTGCAGCGTCACGTCCCAATCCTTGGTCGGCGCCCAAAAGAACGGGGCGGACAGGCCGAGGCCGAGATTGGACGAAAAGGCGTAGCTTGGACGCAGGAAGCCGGTCTTGCGCGTCACCGTCGGGTCGGGATGCTGCATGTACGGCACATAGGCGATCGGCACGCCCAGGAACTCCAGCCGTGCGTCCTCGTAATAGACCATCTTCTCCTGTTGGTTATGGATGATCTTGGCCGCGCGAATCTGCCAGAACGGCGGCTTCGTCGGCTCGTTCTCGCAGGACTGGCAAGCGTTGTAGACGCCGTTCTCGAACACTGTGACATTGCCGGCTTGGCGCTGAGCCGATGTGGCGTCGAACTCCGACCGGTCGATCGATTCGACCTTCAGCGACTGCACGAAGCCTTGCTCGAAGCCCTGGGTGACGTCGAGCTTGTCGGCCTTTAGCAGGTTGCCGCCCGGCTCGGTGAGCCTGACCGACCCTTCCGCCACGACCCGTTTGGTCTTGGTGTAGTAGGTGACCTTGTCGGCCTGCAGCGTGTGACGCTTGTAGTAGATCTGCACCTTGCCGATCAGCGTGACGGTCTCGTGATCCTTGTCGTAGATGCTCTGATCGGCCTCCGCCAGCATGTTGTCCTGCAGCGCCGCCGGCGTGGCTTGGGCGGCAGCCGGCGGCTGCGCCGCGGACTGGGCGAGGGCAGGGCCCGTGGCCGTCGCCAGCAACAATGCGATGGCAAGCGCTGCCGGTCCGACCCGGCGCCCGAGGCTGCCGATATCGACACCGATGAAGGACGTGATCGTGCGGGCGCAGAGCGACATCCGCGGTGCGTCATGGCACCACGCCTCAGTCCCGTCGCGTCTCGTGACGTGGCGGGCCATGGCTAACCGTCCTCCTGGTACAGCAAAATGGTAAAACCCATCAGGGACGCTACGACTGCTGGCGCCCACGCCGCCAGCGTTGGGGGGACGATCCCGACACTGCCGAGACCCCGGGCGATCTCTCCGACGACATAAAGCACGAAGCCTGCGACTGCGCCACTGAGAATGCGGGGTCCGATGTTGCCGAAGCGGAACACTCGCAAGGAAACTGCAGCCGCTATCAATACCATGGCGGCAAAGAGCAAAGGCCGTGCCAGCAGCAGCTGGTACTGTAGCTGATAGCTGAAAGCCGGCAGTCCGGCCGCCTGGGAGGTTTCGATGAACCCGGGCAACTGCCAGAACGGCACGGAATCCGGCGAGGCAAGGGCATTCTTGATCTGGTCGGCGGTCAGATAGGTGGCGATCGACAGCGTGGCGAACGTCTGCGGCGACCGCTTGGCCTCGTGGATCGTGCCGTTGCTCAGCGTCCAACTGCCGTTGGCGTAGTCGGCCTCTGCCGCATCGATTCGCTGCAGAAATTGTCCGTTGCGGTCGAACGTCATCGCCGTCACCTGCAACAGCCGCGTGCCCTGATTGAGCGTTTCGTTGGCGTGCATGATCGATTCGCCGTCGACGCCATCCTGGCGGATCCAGGTAGCCGACGGCGAGCTGCCGGAGGAGAAGCGCGTCTCGTGCGCGAACATGTCGACGGTAAGCTGGTCGGCCTGGTCCTTCAGGTAGATGCCGAGCGGATTGTAGATGGTGGTGGCGATCACCCCGGCGGTCAGTGCCACGGTGAGCGCCGGGGCGGAAAACTGCCAGACCGAGATGCCGGCGGCGCGCGCCACGACGAGTTCGAGCGTGCGCGACAGCGTCATGAAAGCCCATATTGCGCCGAACAGCACCGCGAACGGCATCACCAGCTCGCAGATCTGCGGCACGCGCATGAGCGAAGCGAGCGCCGCCTTGGCCGGAGTGAAATCGGGGCGCTCGGCGGTCCGGCGGAACAGTTCGAGGAAGTCGCCGAGATAGACGATGGCGAAGAACAGGCCGAACACCGACAGGATCGTCCGGGTGAAACGACGACAGATGTACAGGCCGAGCGTCTGGCCGATCATCATGCCGTTCCTCCACTCACGCCATTACCGGGAATGAACCGTCGCACCATTCGCATTACGGCTTCGTAAACCGCGTCGAGGAAGCGTGTTACCGGTCGCGGCAGCGACAGGCTGCGGTCGGTCAGGTGGATGACGAGACCGAACGCCAGCACGCCGAGCGGAACGGCAAATGCCAGCGGGATGGCGCTGGCGTTCGCCACCGTGGCGCTGACCGCGGCGAAATGCGCGCCGCGTACCAGAAGGGCGAGGGCGAAGGTGCCGAATATCGCCATGCCGCGGTCCTGCCGCGTGGTGCGCGCGTCGCCGAGCATCATCAGCAGGATGACGCCGAAAGCGAGCGGCAGGAGAGGCTGCGTCAGCCGGTCGACGATCTCGCCGCGGTACTTGCTATAGTTCTTTTGTCCCTCGGCGCTGTTGGGGTCGAGTTCGAACAGCTCCAGCATCGAGCGATCGCTCGGACGGAAGGTGGGGACAGTGTTCTGCGCCGCCAGCTGCGACAGGTCGAAGCCATAGGCCTCGAAATTGATGATCGACAACTGCCCGTCGCTCTTGGCCACCCGCTGCACCACGCCGTCACGCATGATCAGCAGCGCCTTGCCGCCCGTCGTGACCACCACCGCGCGATTGGCGACATAGGTGTAGCCCACGTCCTTGTCGCGCTGATCGTCGATCATCAGCCCGACCAGCGATCCGTCGCCGGCCCGGTTGCGGATGTGGAAGGTCAACCCCTGCTCGATCTCGATGAACTTGCCGGGGCGGGCGATGTTGGAGATGAGGTCGACATTGATCTTGGTGATTTCGGTCCTGAGCAGATGCTGCGCCGCCGGCGCGACATAGGCGGTGAAAGCCAGCATCGCCAGGCTCGCAGCAAGGCAGGCGGCCATCACCGGCTTGGCCACCCGCATGCGCGAGCCACCGGCCGCGCTGATGACGACGAGTTCGCTGTCCGCATTGAGCCCGTTCAGCGTGAACACCCCACCGATGACGACGGCAAACGGCGCGATGACCACGAGGAGAAACGGCAGCGCCAGCAGCGTCAGTTCCAAGAACACCAGAATCGTCTGGCCGCGTGCCGTCACGAGGTTCATATCGCGCAGGGCCTGGGTCACCCAGACGACGCCGGCAAGCGCGGCCAGCGCCATCAGCGACGTCGCGATCAGTCGGCCCAGGATGTAACGCTCGATCAATGCCAACATGCGCGCGTGAACTCGAATTCGTCCCACCAGTGTGGAATGGCCGGCCGCTGGCCGGCGATGGTGCCGATGGCTGCGCCCCGCAGCGCGAAAACAGATCTGTGCGTGCGCGCGCCTGTTCGCGCCTGATGGTTCTCCTGTCGTGTCTCAGCCGCAGCGCGCATGAGTGTAGATCTTGGTAACCATGACGCACCAGCGCCGCCAAGGCCAGCGCTGCCGACATGGTTAATGCCTTGTGAAGACGATCTGTTGCTTGCAGTGGCGAACCGATCACGCCAGAGTATCGGCCCGCCGGTTGCCGCGCCGAGGTCGCCCGATGTCTGCACGGCCGGCATTTCCTCAGTCTTTTCGACCTGTTCACCGGAGCAAGAGATGCCGCAGTTGACGCTGACATTCGCCAAGCCCATCGCGCCGAAGCACGGCGTCGCCGTCGTGCTCGTCGCCGATGCGGCCACGCTCGGTCGCGAAGCGGCGACCCTCGACGCCGAAGTCGGCGGCGCCATCACCCGGGGCTTCGCCAAGGCGACCTTTACCGGCAAGCTCGGCTCGACCCTCGATATCGTCGCGCCCGGCCAAAGCGACCTCGACCGCATCCTGGCCGTCGGCATCGGCAAAGTGGGAGACCTGAAGTCGACCGACTGGATCCGCATCGGCGGAGTGATCGAGGGCAAACTGGCCGAATTCAAGGCTGAGGCAGCCACGGTCCTGGCCGAACTTGCTGACGGGGCCGAGCTTTCCCCCGGAGATACTGCCGATCTTGCCCTCGGCATCGAGCTGCGCGGCTACACCTTCGATCGCTATAAGACCAAGAAGAAGGACGAGGACCGCGCCCCGAAGGAGCGCAAGGTGACGATCGCCGGTGAGGGCCAGGCCGGGGCCAAGAAGGCCTATGCGGCCCGCGCTGCCGTTGCCGGTGGAGTCAACCTCGCTCGCGACCTCGTCATCGAGCCGGGCAACGTGCTGTCGCCGGCCGAATTCGCCGATCGGGCCGAAAAGCTGGAAAAGCTCGGCGTCGAAGTCGAGATCATGGGCGAGAAGGAATTGAAGAAGCTCGGCTTCGGCGCGCTCTTGGGGGTATCGCAGGGCTCCGCCCGCCCGCCGCGCGTCGTCATCTTCAAGTGGAACGGCGCCAAGTCGAAGGACGCTCAGCCGGTCGCCTTCATCGGCAAGGGTGTGGTGTTCGATTCGGGCGGCATCTCGATCAAGCCGGCCGCCGGCATGGAGGACATGAAGGGCGACATGGCCGGCGCCGCCGCCGTTACCGGCCTCTTCCACGCGCTCGCCAAGCGCAAGGCCAAGGTGAACGCCATCGGCGCCATCGGGCTTGTGGAAAACATGCCGGACGGCAACGCCCAGCGCCCCGGCGACATCGTCACCTCGCTGTCCGGCCAGACGATCGAGATCATCAATACCGATGCGGAAGGGCGCCTGGTGCTTGCCGACGTTGTCTGGCACGTGCAGGAGACCTACAAGCCGAAGTGGATCATTGATCTGGCGACCCTGACCGGCGCGATTCTGGTGGCGCTCGGCAAGACCTATGCCGGACTGTTCTCCTCCTCCGACGAACTGGCGGAGCGGCTCGCCAAGGCCGGCGAGGCAACCGGCGAACTCGTCTGGCGCATGCCGATGGGGGCCGACTACGACAAGCTGATCGATTCCTCCTTCGCCGACATGAAGAACACCGGCGGGCGGCATGGCGGCTCGATCACCGCGGCGCATTTCATCAAGCGCTTCACCAACGACGTGCCCTGGGCGCATCTCGACATCGCCGGCACCGGCATGGACAGCACGCAGACCGACACCAACAAGCTCTGGGCCTCCGGCTGGGGCGTGCGGCTGCTCGACCGACTGGTCGCCGACTATTACGAGGAGTGAGGAACGGTCGGCCGCAGGCCGAGAAAAAGCTCCAGCGGAGCTTTTTCAGTGACGAACGCGCCGAGCTTGGGCGAGGCGCAACCGTAACGGTCGGCCGCAGGCCGAGAAAAAGCTCCAGCGGAGCTTTTTCAGTGACGAACGCGCCGAGCTTGGGCGAGGCGCAATGGCGACTGCGGCCCGCCGCCGGCCCTACTTGATGGTGACGTGGCCGCGGATGACGACCCGCTGCGGCTGTCCGGATGGCGTATTGTAGACGACCTCGTATTCGAAGTAATCCGTCCCCTTGTAGCCGGGCCGGACCTGATAGGCGTAGTCGTAGACGGCGGCGCGGGCGAATAGGCCGTGCTGCGCCCGCACCAGCGTCTTGGTCGACACCACGCCGCCGGTGAAGTGCGAGGCGAATCGGCACGGCGTATCGTCGGTAACGACGATGGTCTGATCGATCGTGCAGCCGCCGCAGTAGACCAGCCTGTCAAAGTTGCAGCCCGCGGCCGCCTCGCCGATGCCCGCGGTCATCATCGTCGCCGCGCTCATCAGAATTCCGAAGATCGCTCGCATCTGTCGGACTCCCCGTTTCGATCATTCGCAATAGGTGCGCCCGTAGGCGGTGAAGCAATGGCCGCTGGTCTTCGGCTGCGTGTTCTGCTGCTGGCGTTGCGGCCGGTCGCGGGCTGTTTCCTGCGTTTGCTTTCGCACGCCGACGCATTTGCCGACCGCGTTCAGTCGTTCGCCGTCGCCGCATGTCTTGGCCACGCATTCGCCGTCCTTCAGCGTCTCCCTCGCCGAGCAGGTTGGCGGGCAGACGCGGCCGGTACGGCCCTTCAGCATCTCCAGCAGACCGGCATCCGGCTTGTCGAATTGCTTGGAGATCGAGGCATATTTGCGGAACTCAGTCACGGCCTGCTGGGTTCGTTCGGCCCACTTGTCGTCGAGCGCGCCGGAATAGCAGCCGATGCGCTGCAATTCGCGCTGGATGTCGGCTGTGCTCACCGGCGGCGGTGCCGGCGGCACGTCGATGTGTGGCGGCGTGGCGTCGCCCGACGTCTGATCATTCGGGGCGATCGTCTGGTTGGGGTCGACCGCGGCGATCACCGGGGTAACGGGTTTTAGCCGCGTCTGCGCTTCGGCGACTCGGTCGCGCTCGGCTGCACAGGTCGGATCGGCGGCGACGGCATCGAGTGCGGTCGAGCTGTTGTGGGCGACAGCATCGATGATGTTGAGCATGCAGCGGTTGTGCGCTTCCTGCTGATGCCGGAGCTCTTCGGCCTTGCGCGCCTCGTCAGCCTTGCGGGGCTCGTCGGCCTGGCGCGCATCTTCCGCCTGCTTCGTCTGTTCTGCCTGACGTGCCAGTTCGGCTTGGCGCGCCTGTTCGGCCTGACGGGCTTGCTCCGTCTGTTTCGCCAGTTCGGCCTGTCGGGCCTCGTCTGCCTGCTGCTTGGCCAATTCGGCCTGTTTCGCCAAATCCGCCTGCCGCTGAGCCTCGGCCTGCTGCCGTGCCAGTTCGGCTTGGCGCGCCTGTTCCGCCTGCCGGGCCTCGTCTGCCTGCTGCTTGGCCAATTCGGCCTGTTTCGCCATGTCGGCCTGCTGCCGCGCAGCTTCGGCTTGGCGCGCCTGTTCGGCCTGCCGGGCCTCGTCTGCCTGCTGCTTGGCCAATTCGGCTTGTTTCGCCAAATCCGCCTGCCGCTGAGCCTCGGCCTGCTGCCGCGCAGCTTCGGCTTGACGCGCCAGTTCAGCCTGCCGGGCCTGTTCTGCCTGCTGCTTGGCCAATTCGGCCTGTTTCGCCAAATCCCCCTGCCGCTCGGCCTCGGCCTGCTGCCGTGCCAGTTCCGCTTGGCGCGCCTGCTCGGCCTGCCGGGCCTGTTCCGCCTGCTGTTTCGCCAGTTCTGCCTGCTGCGTCAACTCGGCCTGCCTGGAGGCTTCGGCCAGCCGGGCCTCCTCGGCTTTGCGGGCATCGTCGGCCTGTTTGGCCAACTCGGCTTGCGGCGCCTGCTCGGCCAACTTGGCCGCTGCCGCCTTGCGCGCGTCGTCGGCCTGCCGCGCGACTTCCGCCTGCCGCGCGAGTTCGGCCTGCCGGGCGGACGCGGCCCGCCGTTCGGCATCGATCCTGTCGAGCGTCGCCTGGATCGTCAGCCGCGACTGGTCGCACCGGACGGATGTCTTCAGCGCGGCGAGTTCGGTGCCGGCATTGGTGGCGACGAGCGGGGCGATCTTCGCCGCCTCTGCCTGACAGGTGGCAGCATCGGGCGTTTCAGCCGTCGGTCCCGGAGGCAGCGGCGGCGGTGTCGGCCAAAACTTCCAGGCCGCGGCGCCACCACCGGCCAGCACGACCACCACCGCCGCGATCGTCGCGATCCGCCTGATGGCCGACGACCTTGCCGCGGCTGGCCGCGGAGCTGGGATCTGCGGCGGGGCATGGGGCGGCGTAGTGCGTGGCGGCGAGGCGGGCTGTTGGGCGTAGGTCTGTCCGGTCTGTGACCGCGTCGTTGCCGGTGGCCCGGCCGGCAGGGCCGCGGTCGTCGCGATGCGCGCCTGGGGCAGCGTACCGGTCGCGTGCGGTCGGCTGGACGCGACGACGGTGGTATCGCCGAGATCCCAGCCGAGATCCCGCATCAGTTCGGCGATGGTCTGGTGGCGCTCGCGCGCATCGAGCCGCAGCGCCTTGTCGATCGCCGCCAGGAAGCGCGGCGTGAACAACTCGGGACGCCGGGCGGCCTCCAGCGCCGACCTGCATGGGTCGCTGCCGCCCTGGCCGTAGTGCAGCCCGTACAGCCGGCGCATCGCCTCCGGCGGCGTGGCGCCGGATGTCAGGCGATAGAGAATGGCGCCGATCGAATAGATATCGGTGAAGCGGCCGTATTGCGAGGTTCCGTCGTTATTGATCTGCTCCGGCGGCGAGTAGCCACCCGACATCATGACCACAGACGTCTCGTTCGACTGGCCGACGCCGGTCCTGGCCGCGCCAAAATCGATCAGCACCGGCGAGCCATCGGCGCGAATCATGATGTTGTGCGGCTTGAGGTCCCGGTGTACCTCGTCGTTGCCATGGATGTATTCGACGGCGTCGAGCACAGGGTCGAGAATCGGCCTCAGCACTTCCTCGCTGATCGGGCCATTGACCGCCTCGTAGTGCGCTACCCATCGATCGAAGGATTGGCCCTCGATCAGTTCCATGACGAAATACGCTGCGCCGTTGCTGGCGAAGAAGTCCTCGCCGCGCACGATGTGCGGATGGCGGAACTTGGTCGCCACCTTGCGCGCTTCGGCCAGGAACCGGTCGAACAGCCGCTGGCGCAATTCTTCCGTCATGTCGCTGCGGCCGGGCGTGGTGGTCACCACCACGGTGCCGTCCGGCTGCCGGCGCGAATAGCCCTTGATGAAGAATTCCTTGATCGCCACGCGCCGGCCGAGCGCCGTGTGCAGCGCCTCGTAGGTGATGCCGAAGCCGCCCTGGCCGAGCACGCGCACGATCTCGTAGTCGCGGATACGCGTCCCCGCTGGCAGCGCATCGGACCGCTGCTCGGAGATCGGCCTATCGCCGCGCGGAAAATCGCCGTTGTCCGACACTCGCGCCCGTCCCAATCCGTATGCGACCGCGGGGACGCATCACCCCGCCGCAATCAAATCGCTGAAAATCAGTGTTGTTATCCAACATGCCAACTGCGGCGGCAATAGGCCTTGGGTCGCGCCGCGCGATCCTGACGATCATCCATTGTCCATTCGCTGGATCGGCGGCTCCGCCGGGGGTAAACTTATCGCGTTTTCATCAAGCGAGTTGCCGCCATGGGACCCTATCTGCCGATTCTTCTGCTCGTTCTCATCGTCCTCGTCATCCTTCCGGCCATCCGCATTTGCAATCAATACGAACGCGCGGTGGTCTTCCGGCTTGGCCGCTATTCCCGCACCGCCGGCCCGGGCCTCTATCTGCTTATTCCCTATGTCGAATGGCAGTCGCGCCTCGACATGCGCACGCTGACCGACCAGGTCGAACAGCAGGAAACCATCACCCGCGACAATGTGCCCATCAAGATCAACGCCGTCATCTGGCGCCGCATCGTCGATCCGGCCCGCGCCGTCATCGAGGTGCGCGACGTCGCCAACACCGTGGTGCAGGTGGCAGTGACGACGCTCAGAAGCGTCATCGGCCGGCATTCGCTCGACGAAGTACTGAAGGACCAGGATTCGATCACCTCGGCGCTGCGCTCGGCCATCGATCAGGCCACCGAACCGTGGGGCGTCAAGGTCGAGCGGGTCGAGATGAAGAACGTCGAGATCCCGGAATCGATGCAGCGGGCGATGGCGCAGGAGGCGGAAGCCTTCCGCGAGAAGCGCGCCCGCCTGATCAAGGCCGAAGCCGAGATGGAGGCTGCCGAACTGCTGAAGAAGGCCGCGCAGATCATCATGGAGAGCCCGGCCGGCCTGGAACTGCGCCGCATGCAGATGATCACCGAGGTCGGTGCCGAGCAGAACACCATGACCATCGTCATGATGCCGAGCGAATTCGTCAACATGGCCGGAGCGATCGCCAACACGATGACGCCGAAGGCCTGGACGGAGCCGCAACAGCCGTCGCCGCCAGCGCCACCCTCGGCCAATCGCTGAGGCGGGCGGCCCGAGGGGAGGAGCGCGCAGCCCGATTGCGCCACACCCCATCGCAGCCTAGTTTGGCGGCTCGATCCTCCGCCGCCCGACGCGAGTTCCCCGCCTTTGACCGACGTCCTGTTCTATCATCTGGAAGCGCACCCGCTCGAGCGGGTGCTGCCGGTGCTGATCGAGCGCTGCGTCGAGCGCGGCTGGCGTACCGTCATCCAGGTGGGCTCTGAGGAGCGCCGCGATGCGCTCGATCAGCTGTTGTGGAGCTTTTCCGATGCCTCCTTCGTGCCGCACGGCACCAGCCGCGACGGGCCGGCGGCCGACCAACCGGTGTTCCTGACGGTCGACGGCGACAACCCCAATGGCGCCAGCGTGCGCTTCCTGGTCGACCGTGCCGAGCCGGGCGACCTCACGTCGTACGAGCGGGCGGTCCTCATCTTCGACGGCAACGATGCGGACGCACTCGCCGATGCACGGCGCTATTGGAAGGAGTTCAAGGCCGCCGGCCTGACGCTTTCCTATTGGCAGCAGGATGCCGGCGGCCGCTGGCAAAAGAAGGCCTGATCCGAGCCATTTGCCGCATTTTCGCGATTTCGCCGCATCGCCAGATTGTTGCCATGCTGAACATCGATCATCGTGGTTTCGTCGCAGAGGACCGGTGTGGGCTGATGGCGCACAAGACGAAGCGAAGTCACGTGGACATGCGGGCCGAGGCGATCGATACCGCCTACGCCATCGTGGCTGAGGAGGGGGTCGCGGCGCTGACGATCCGCCGGCTGGCCGAGGCGATCGATTGCTCGGTCGGCACGATCTACAATCTGTTTGTCGATTTCGACGATCTCGAACTGCATCTGGCCGCCCGCGTCGTCGCCGAGATGGGGGAGCGGCTGTTCGCCGAGCCGCTGCCGCCCGATCCCTCCGACCGGTTGCGGGCGATCGCGGCACGCTACATCGCCTTCGCCTTCGCACGGCCGCGGCTGTGGTCGATGCTGTTCGACTATCGCTCCACCTCCGTTCGGCCGCCACCCGACTGGCACCAGCAGGCGATCGCCGACCTGGTGGCAGCCGCGGTCGCCCATGCCAGCGATGCCTTTTCCGGCGATTCGGACGAGGTAAAGGACCTGATCGACGTATTGTGGGCGTCGGTCCATGGCATTGCCGCGCTCGGCCTGTCGGAAAAGCTCGGCTTCGTCACGGCTGCCAGCGCCCCGGCGCTTGCCGACAAGCTGGTGCTCACGGTGCTCGCCGGCGCCCGCGGCGTGGCGCAGCCCATGGAGCGGCCGCGCGTCATCCGGCTCTGAACTCGATCCGGCCCTGGGCACGGCGGCGAATCGGCTGATCGCTTGTTGCCGGTCGCTCGTTCGGCCGAGGCCGCAAACGGTCAGCGGATGGAGGCCGGGGCTTCCATCCGTTGGCGGCACGCGATCGATGCCGGGTCGGCTCGGCGGCGGAACGGCGTCCGCTGCCGGCGGCGCGATCAGCCGGCCCGCAGCGTCGTGACGAAGTCCGCGACCTCGACCTGTAGTTCATTGGCGCGCGTCGTCAGATCGGACGACAGGCTCATCAGCTGGGTGGACGCCGCGCCGGTCATTTCGGCGGCGCGGCCGACGCCGTTGATGTTTTCCGACACCTGCTCGGTGCCGCGGGCGGCGCGCTGGGTGTTGGCGGCGATTTCGCCGGTCGCCGCGCCCTGTTCCTCGACGGCCGCGACGATCACCGTGGAGATCTTCTGGATATCGCCGACGGTTCCGACGATGCGGTCGATCGAGTTCACCGTCCGATTGGTCGCCTGTTGGATTTCGGCGATCTTGGCGCCGATTTCGCCGGTTGCGGTGGCGGTCTGCGCGGCGAGCTGCTTGACCTCGGACGCCACGACGGCGAAGCCACGCCCCGCTTCGCCGGCACGCGCCGCCTCGATGGTGGCGTTCAAGGCGAGCAGATTGGTCTGGCCGGCGATATTGTTGATGAGTTCGACCACTTCGCCGATCTTCGTTGCCGCTTCCGACAGCGCCCTGACGTCGCTTTCGGTGCGGGCCGCTTCCTGCGCCGCCGCGGTGGCCACGTCCTTCGACCTGGCCATCTGCGTGGCGATCTCGCGCACCGAGGCGGTCATTTCCTCGGTCGAGGCGGCGACCGTCTGCACGTTGGTCGATGCCTCTTCGGCGGCGCCGGACACGGCAAGCGCCTGGCGGGAGGTCTCTTCGGCCGTGGCCGACAGGTTGCGTGCGGCTTCCGAGACCTCTCCCGACGACTTGGCAAAGGCCGTGGCCAGCGCGCCCATCTTTTCCTGGAAGTGGTCGGCGATCTTGTAGCGCTCCTGCCGCATCTTCTCGACATGCGCCGTTTCCCGCTCGGTCGCTTCAAGTCTGAGCTGCGCGGCCTCGACCAGGCCTTGGCGGAAGGTCTCGAGCGCCCGTGCCATGCTGCCCATTTCGTCCTTGCGGTCGGCACCGGTGATGGAGATGCCGAGATTGCCCTTCGTCATCTCCGACATCAACGCGACGATGGCCCGGATCGGCGAGGTGATCCCGGTGATCGTCAAGAGAACGGAGATGCCGAGGACGAGGACCAGACCGCCGAAGACCA
>JARLIU010000232.1 GCA_031291595.1 Ancalomicrobiaceae bacterium
CCGGCGTTTCGGCCACGATGCAACCATTGCGGGGGATGATTTCGCCTCTCTTCCACATCCGGCATGCCGCGCCCTTGCGCGGGCGATTCCCGACCCTATGCTGCTCGCCGCCGCATTGGCCGGCCAGGAGCTCGGTCCGGCCTTCGGCGAACCGCAGATCGGCGCTTCCGGTCACGTCCGACCGCGTTCACCGCGGCGCGGAAGCGCCCGAGCATGTCCCGATCGGACGAACTCAGCTGCCCGATACGGAAATGCGCCGGATTCGATTGTCGAGCGTGTTCCCGTCGGGCTGATCGGCTCGGTCCGGACGGAACAGGCTCCCAGGGAGAGAACATGACCGTCACATCCTTCGGACATCTTGCCGACGGCACCGAGGTGCCGCTCATCACCATTTCCGGCGGCGGCCTCAAGGTCGGCGTCATCGGCCTCGGCGCAGTGATCCGCTCGCTCGATTTCGATGCCGGCAAGGGACCGGCGCCGCGGGTGCTTGGCCTCGAGACGCTTGCCGACTATGTCGCCCACTCGCCCTCCATGGGCATCGTCGCCGGCCGCTACGGCAACCGCATCGGCGGTTCGCGCTTTCCGCTCGACGGGCGAGAGGTCGCACTCCTCCCCAACGAGCGCGGCAACCACCTGCACGGCGGCCCGAAGGGCTTCGGCAAATGCGTCTGGTCGCTGGCGGATGCCGGCAGCGAGCGCGTGGTCCTCACGCTCGTTTCGGCGGATGGCGACCAGGGCTACCCCGGCCGGTTGGAAGCGACCTGCAGCTATCGCATCACCGGCGATGGCGTCCTGTCGATCGAACTGACCGCGACGACAGATGCCCCGACCGTCGTCAACTTCGCCACCCACAGCTATTTCAACCTCGACGGGTCGCCCGACATCCTCGATCACGTGCTGCAGATCCCGGCCGAGGAGTACACGCCGGTCAACGCCGAACTGATCCCGACCGGCGAGCTTCTCCCCGTCGCCGGCACGCCGTTCGATTTCCGCGAGGCCCGGCCGATACGGTTCATGGTCGACGGCAAGCGCGCCGGCTACGACCACAACTTCGTCGTCGCCCGGACCAAGGCGGCCACACCCCGGCTGATGTGCCGCGTCACCGATGGTGCCGGCGCGGTAGCGCTCGAAGTCCATTCCACCGAACCGGGCGTGCAGTTCTACGACGGAGCCAATCTCGCGGTGCCAGTAAAGGGTCTCGGCGGTCGGGCGATCGCGGCGAACGGCGGTCTCTGCCTGGAACCGCAGATCTTCCCGGATACACCCAACAAGCCGCAGTTCGGCTCGGCCGTGCTGCGCCCGGGTGAAACCTATCGGCAGTTGACGGAATATCGTTTCCGCGCGCTCTAGCTGGCGCCCTTGGATCCGGGAGATTTGGCGCGCGATCGGCGGCCAAGTCCCTCGGGTCCGGCAACGCCGGCGACGGAAGGGCTCAGCCTCTGGCGCCGTCTCCACGCCGAATGGGGCAATTTGGTGCAGGCCGCTTCGGGGTGCGGCAAGCGTCAGGGCGGCTCAAAGCATCGCGGATCCACTGGAGCGCCGGCTGCCGACGCGACGTGGTCCGAGGTCTATGTTTTTGTTTGAGCATCGGATTTGCCCGCGGAGCGCCTCGCAATTCCGGGCCAAGCGCACCAGCAACTTATTGATTCCAGTGTAGTTTGCGGCACGCGCACTTGATTTTCGCGTTGGCCGCGCGCATGAATTCGCTTGTCAGTATCTCTGCAGGCATCCTTGCGGCGCGACAGCCGTACCGATACGGTATATTGCGTATATATGCATTCGACCGGCCTGGCCCGGATCAACGGATGAAGCGCCAGAGCGAATCCAGGCCCGCCAATCGGCGTCGCCCCCGTTAGAGGGAGATCGGGACTATGAACGCACCGGCAGGCCGTCGCATATTCCACCTCTACCTCATCAAGCCGTCGCACTATGACGACGATGGCTATGTCATCCAGTGGTTCAAGGCGGCAATTCCGTCGAACTCGCTGGCCGTCATGTACGGGCTGGCGCGCGACTGCGACAACCGCCGCGTGCTCGGCGACGACGTCGAACTGAAGATCGTCGCCATCGACGAGACCAACGCCCGGGTGCGGGCCGACAAGATCGCCGCCGAATTCAAGAAACACCCGTTCGGCCTCGTCGGGCTGGTCGGGGTACAGTCGAACCAGTTCCCGCGTGCCGTCGACATCGCCCGTCCCTTGCGCGAGGCGGGTGTGCCCGTGATGATCGGCGGCTTCCATGTCTCCGGCTGCCGCTCCATGCTGCCGGAACTGCCGCCGGACATCCAAGCTGCGGCCGACATGGGCATTTCCTTCTTCTACGGCGAGGCGGAGGGCCGCTTCGACCGCGTGCTGCAGGACGCGGCCAACGGCGCGCTCAAGCCGTCTTACGACTACATGAACGATCTGCCCGGCATCAACGAAACGCCGATGCCGTTCCTGCCGGCCGACGTCATCTCGCGCACGGTCGGCGCGGTGACGAGCTTCGATGCCGGCCGCGGCTGCCCGTTCCAATGCTCGTTCTGCACCATCATCAACGTGCAGGGCCGCAAATCGCGCTTCCGCTCGGTCGACGACATCGAGGCGATCGTTCGCGCCAACTTGAAGCAAGGCGTCCGCCGCTTCTTCATCACCGACGACAACCTCGCCCGCAACAAGAACTGGGAGGCGATCTTCGACCGGCTGGCACAGATCCGCCGGGACGAAAAGTTCTCGCTGATCATCCAGGTCGACACGCTCTGCCACCGCATTCCCGGCTTCATCGAGAAAGCGGCGAAGGCAGGCGTGCGCCGCGTCTACATCGGTCTGGAAAACATCAATCCCGATAACCTGCTGGCCGCCAAGAAGAAGCAGAATCGGATCGCCGAATACCGGCAGATGCTCTTGGACTGGAAGCACGTCGGCTGCACCATCTACGCCGGCTACATCATCGGCTTCCCGCATGACACGCTGGAATCCACCCTGCGTGACATCGAAATCATCAAGCGCGAGTTGCCGCTCGATCTGCTGGAATTCTTCTTCCTGACACCGCTCCCCGGCTCGGAAGATCATCAGAAGCTCTACAACGCCGGCGTCCCCATGGACCCGGACATGAACAAATACGATCTCGAGCACCTCACCACCGCCCACTCGAAGATGTCGCGGGAGGACTGGGAGCGTGCCTACAAGCTCGCCTGGGAGACCTACTATTCCTGGGACCACATGGAGACGGTGATGCGCCGCGCCGGCGCCTGCGGCATTTCGCCGGGCAACATGATGTTCCTGCTCGCCTGGTTCGCCCTGTGCATCAAGCTGGAAAAGGTCCATCCGCTGCAGGGCGGCTACCTCAGGCGCAAAGTCAGGAACGATCGCCGTCCCGGCATGCCGATCGAACACCCGCTCGTGTTCTATCCGAAATACGTGGCGGACCTCGTGTGGAAGCACGTCGGCCTCGCCAAGTACCTCTGGCGCATGGTCAAGGTGCGCAATTCGATCAAGCGCGATCCCAACCGCCGCGCCTATATGGATACGGCGCTGACGCCGGTCTCCGAAGACGAGTTGGAGACGCTCGAGATGTTCACCTCGACGGATTCGACGCGCCACGCCGCCGATCACGCCCGCAAGCTGCATGCGACCGCCGCGAATGTGGTGACGGCGGCCGAATAGCGCGGTCGGGCCCCCACCACGCTTCGCCATGTCCGGGCCCGCATCTGCGGCCCGTCGCACCGAGGCGCGCCGCTGTTGGTTGCGGCGCGCTGAACCGCGCTGAGGTCGGGCAGAGCCAGCCGGAGCGATCGGACTATGCTGCGTCAGAGCCATCGGCGCCGACCCGGTGCGACGTCGGGCGCTCCGCGTGCCGCGGCATGCCGTACCCTGCCGTTGTCGAGTTGCCTTGACCTGAGCGGAATACCGGTGCCGCGGTCGACCTCGAGCGAGGCTGTGACGCCCGCGCCGATGTCGACAAACTGCAATGTCGAGATTGGCCGTCAGCCGGTCCCTTCTGAATTGCGCAGAATTACGGGCCATCTGAGGACGAAATCTTCGCCGGTTGCATCCACCCCGCCGGATGCATTCGTCAAGTCTCGCGTTCCTGTCCGACCTATACCTGCCGCCCAGAACCGAGCATGGATTCGCATCCAAAATCTGCGGCAAGAATGTAGTCGTTATTTATCGAGACCCAATATCCGCGCCGCGATTTTACCGTTTATTGAGCCAAATCGATTGCGATAGCCTCGGGTTGTCCGGTGGAGGCCCCATGACGATTCGCGCCAAATTCATTCTTGCCCTGCTGGTCAATATTGCCATCGCCATCGGCACCGTCGGCATCGTCGCCAATGAACTGCTGATGCAGCGCTTCGATGCCATCGCACTCGCCCGCTCCGCCCGGAACTTTCGCGGCGACGTCGCCTCCTATTGGCTGACCTACGGCTCCTGGGAGCAAGGCCAGAAGGTCGAATCGCTGCACCATTTCATCCTGCGCCGTGGCGCATTGCTGGCCGAATCCGCGGCCGGGTCAGCACCGCGCCCCGGCATCGCATCGCCCCGGTCGGCGGCCGTCGACAAGGGCGACGCCGCCGACGCTGTCGCCATCGCGCCCTGGACCGACCAGCCGGGCACCGGCATCGGGCCGCTCGGCCAGCCGAACCACCGCCTCGACCAACTCGGGGCGATGTCGCTGCTCGATCCGCCGCCACCGGCCCGCCTCGGCTCGCCGGACGACCCGCACGGCACTCCGCCCTTCGTCTTCGTCCTGTTCGACCACGACGGCCACGTTCTCAATCCGCCGAACCAGTCCGGTCGCATCATCCCGGACGCCAAGCGAGCGCGCGCCATCGCCATCGACGTCCGTGGCAAGATCGTCGCCTATGCTCTGCCGCAGGGCCGACTCAACCTGTCCGGCGCCGATCGCAGCTACATCGATGCAATGTGGCAGTCGCTGGCGATCGGCATTGCGGTCGCCTCGGCCATCGGCATCGCCCTCGGCCTGTTCTTCGGCAGCCGCATGAGCCAGGCGCTTCGCCAGTTGACCGCTGCGGTCCGCAACGTCCGCGACGGCCGCCTGGCACAGACCGTATCGATCAATTCGACCGACGAGGTCGGCGTGCTCGCCCGCGCCTTCAACGCGATGAGCGAGGAGCTGGCCGTCAGCCATGCCAAGCTGAAGGAGCAGAATCGCACCATCAGCGAGCAGGCCGAGCGGCTGCGCGACCTCGCCACCCGCGACGAGCTCACCCGGCTGTACAACCGGCGCTATTTCGACGAAGCCGCCGAGCGCCTGGTCGCCCTCGCCCGACGGCACGCCCGCCCCCTCGCCATTGCCGTCGGCGACGTCGACCACTTCAAGCGCATCAACGATTCCTTCAGCCATGCCGTCGGCGACGCCGTGCTGCGCCAGGTCGCCCGGCTGATGCAGGACGCGGTCCGCTCCAATGATCTCGTCGCCCGCTACGGCGGCGAAGAGTTCATCTTCGCCCTGTGCGAGACGGAACTCGCGGCCGCTGTCGACTGCTGCGAGCGGCTGCGTCGAACCATCGAGCGCTTCGACTGGGAGACGATCCACCCTGGTCTCGCCGTCACCATCTGCATCGGCGTCAGCGACGACATCGGCGCCGGAACGCTCGATCGCATGGTCTCGGCCGCCGACCGCCAGCTGTACCAGGCCAAGGCGGAGGGGCGAAATCGTGTCTGTCCCGCCAATGCGGTTCGCCCCAGTGCCGAGGTCGAGGCGCAGGCCGAGGCGGCGCTTTAGCCGATCGCCCGGTGCTGCAGTGCAACCATTGCGGTGATGGCGGCAGCGCCTATCGCGTGCCTACGTCGATAGTGGCGGAAAGATCGGCACGAATTTCAGTGGAATCGCGCTTGCCGCCGGATTGATGATCGTTCCTTTACCCCTTTGATATATAATGTTATTCGGCTAAATAGTTGCAGCCGGAGCGAATTGGATGGTTGGGGGTACACGCGGATTGCCGGACGCTGCGACCACGGCAGGCGTCGCCGTGCGCATGCACGCGGCGGTCACTGAACACGAAGTATTTGCCATTCTGGCCGAGGCCTGCGGGGCGACGACCGGGCCGATGGGTCTCGATGGCTATGTCATGGCCCTCAATGGGCGCGCGCTTCGTCACGTGGCAAGCTTGGGCGCCCATGCCGGCAGCGCCGCGTTCGCGGCCGTCGAGAGCTGGCTCTCCGGCGGACCGGACCCGCTGCCGACGGACGGCGATGCCGAGATCGCCCTTGCCGGGCAGCGCCTGACCGTTGGCCAGCGGCTCGTCGGCGGACTGATCGTCACCGCACGTCCGTTGACTGCGGCCGACGTCGAGCGATGCTTCGTCTTCGCCCCGCTGGCGGCGAGCGCCATCGCCGGGCTGCAGCAGCGGCGTCTGTCCCACCTGGTGCTGGAGGCGCTGGAGCGCAGCGAGGAAGCCATCTCCTTCTACGACGAAGACGAAGGCATCATCTTTACCAACGATGCCTATCATCGCGTCTTTCCCCACTACCCGGATCGGCTGCAGTTGCGCGGCAGGTCGCACCTCGAACTCTATCGGATGGACCTCGAGGCCGGCATCATCGACGATCCGTTGGCGCGCACCGATCCGGAGGCCTATCTCGCCGGGCGTGCCCACAAATCCCATTTGCTCGTCTCCCACCAGCGCGAAATCCAGAAGATCGACGCCAGGACCTACATCTATACGCGCTCGCGTTCGAAGACCGGCGCCACCATGTCGCGCCGCATCGACATCACCGAGCAGGCAGCGACCGAAGCCCGGCTGCGCCAGCGCGAACAGGACCTGCATACATTGGCGTTCCAGGATCCGCTGACCGGACTGTTCAACCGGGCCTATCTCCGCGATTGCCTCGGGCATTTGCAGCTGCGCCTGGCGGAGGGCACGCTGGCCGGGATCGTGGTGTTGCTGGTCGACCTCAACGGCTTCAAGGTGGTCAACGACACCTACGGCCACGAGTGCGGCGATCATGTCCTCAAGGTGGTCGCCGCCCGCCTGTCGGGCAGCGCGGTCGGCGGCGACATTGTCGTACGGCTCGGCGGCGACGAGTTCATCGTCGTGTTCGAGCGGATTGTCGCGACCCAGGAGCTGGAAGCTTTGGCTGACGCCATCGTCGCGCTGGTGACCGAACCGGTGGTGCACGGCGATCTGGCGCTGAAGGTCGGAACCAGTATCGGAATTGCCCGGATGGCCGGCAGGGACGCCAATGTCGGCTCCATCGTCAGCGATGCCGATCTGGCGATGTATGAGGCCAAGCGGCAGAAGTGCAGCGGCTACCGCTTCTTCCAGCCGGACCTGCGCGAAAGGATGGTCGAGCGCCTCGCTCTGGTGGACGATGCGCGCCATGCGCTCAAGGCGGGCGAGTTCGAGCTGCACTATCAGCCGCAATACGCCACCCAGGGCGGCCAGCTCGTCGGCTTCGAGGCTCTGGCGCGCTGGCGGCATCCCGTGCGCGGCCTGATCTCGCCGACATTGTTCATTCCGATCATGGAGGAATACGGGCTCATCGAGACGCTGGGCACCTGGGTGCTGCAGACCGCCTGTGCCGAGGCGCGCAGCTGGCCGGGGGACCTGCGCGTCGCCGTCAACGTCTCGCCGTTGCAGGTGCGCAGCTCTCGCTTCTCGTTGATGCTGTGCGAGACGCTGATGCAGAGCGGCCTGCCGCCGCACCGGCTGGAACTGGAGATTACCGAATCGGTGTTCCTCGCCGACGAGCAGCGCACGCGCGCCGAACTCGACAACTGGAAGGCGCTCGGGGTCCGCATCGCCCTCGACGATTTCGGCCGGGGATACTCGAGCCTGAGCTATCTGGGGGCGTTTCCGATCGACAAGATCAAGATCGACCGGGCCTTTCTCGGCGAATTCGATCCCCGCCAGCCTGACGCCTCGGCCGGCGTCATCCTCAACGCCATCATCGATCTCGGCCGCGAACTCGGCATGACGGTCACCGCCGAGGGCGTCGAACGACCCGATCAGCTCGACTTCCTGCGCCGGCAGCAATGCGCCGAGGTGCAGGGCTTCCTGCTCGGCAGGCCGATGCCGGCGGACCAGGTCGCAAGGCTGCTGCAGACCGCGGGGATCACGCCGTCGGCGGCCTAGTGGAGCGAATTCGACATTTGAGTCCGAGCGCGCGGAGGGGAGGCGAGCTCAAATGTCGAATTCAAAGCTCCACTAGACCCAATAAGTTGCTAGTGGTCCTTTGACTCCGACATTTGCTCAAGCGCGTGCGGCAAGTGGGATGCAAATGTCGGAGTCGGACCACTAGCCCG